>NZ_JBHYVC010000056.1:0-6025 GCF_042749965.1 Streptomyces sp. NPDC059454
GCCGGGGCTGGACCCCGGCCGGGGCCGACGGAAGCGGCACCGCTCCGGTCCCGTGTCCGCCCGCGGGCCCACAGGTCGGCACGTTGTCCACAGGTTCCCGTCGGTCGTGGCGCGAACGGCTAGGCTCGCGCCCGTACGAGACGAGCCGTAACCGGGAGACACCCACGATGGCCAAGAAGCGACCCCAGACGAAGGCCAAGCGCCCGCAGCTCACGGACGGGCAGATCCCGGTCGTCGGCGCCCGCGAGCCCTGCCCGTGCGGCAGCGGCCGCCGTTACAAGGCATGCCACGGACGTGCCGCCGCGCACGCGGTGACCGAGCTGGTGCACCGCCCGTTCGAGGGCCTGCCGGGCGAGTGCGACTGGGTGGCGCTGCGTGAGCTGGTGCCGGCCGCCACCGTCGAGCTGACGCTCAAGGACGGTCTGCCCGAGGGCGTCCCGTCGGTCACGCTGGCCACGGTGCTGCCGATGGCCTGGCCCGCCCTGCGCCGCGACGACGGCTCGGTCCTGCTCGGCCTGCAGAACGACACCTCCTCCGGCGACATCAGCCGCGACCTCGCCGACACCCTGCAGCGCGCGCTCGGCGCCGACCCGGGCACGCCGGTGCAGTCCCGGCGCGCCCCCGCCGACGGCCCCCGGCTGCAGGACCTGCTCGACCCCGAGGGCGCTTTCGAGCCGGTCGTGCACAGCGGGTTCGAGTTCTGGGTCCCGGACCCGGAGAACGCCACGCCGGACGTCACCGCCTCCCTGGAGCGGGCCAACGCCGCGGCCATCCCGACCGTCAAGCTGTCGGGCGCGGACGCCGCGTACTGGTGCGAGACTCCCGAGAAGAACCATCTGCGGTGGGTCATGCCGCACCCCGAGGAGCAACTTCTGGACGCTCTCGCGCGGCTGCACGCGGCGGGAGGCTCCTCCCTCGGTGAGGGAACCCGTCTCGTGGGCTCCTTCCGCGCTCACGGGCTCACCGTGCCGGTCTGGGACCTGCCCGGCGGGGTCGGTGCCGAGGACGTGGAGAAGCCGGCGGCCGAGTTCGCCGAGCGGCTCGCCGCCGCGCTGGCCACGGACGCGCCGCTGACCGCCGACGAGCGCCGTGCGCGCGGCGGTCTGACGAACCGCCAGGTCACGCTGAGCTGAGGCGCGGTCGCACACCCGGTTCCGCCGGCCGCCCGGCCGGTGGAACCGCCCGGTCGCGCACCATCGGTCTCCTGTGCAACTCCCGGTGCGGGCAAGCCAGTCGGTGACCGGAAAGCCGGGACCGAATTTGCGAACCGCCGATCTCTTGTTACCGTTCCAGTAGCCCGGTTGCTGGTGCATCCCCCGTCGCCAGCAACCGGGTCTTTGCATGTCGGCCACCGCTCACGGAACGCGGTCGGCCGTCAACCGGCAGTCGTCACCGGGGAGTTGCTTCCGAAGGGACGCAGCGGCGCGCCAGGCGGCAGCGCCTCGACGCCGCCGTGAGCGGTCGGCCGTACCGCACCGGTCGAGCCCCGGCCCCGCAGGCATCCCCGCCCGTGGCAGCCCGCGGTCGCACAGGCCGCCACCGCACCCGCGGGACGAGCAGGCGCCCCGGCCCGGCGGGGAGGACCGCGCTCCGGCCGGGGCCCCGTACGCGCACCCGCTACATCTCGGGCGCGCTCACACCCGTACGGGTGAGGGCGTCGACCACGGCGTCCACCACCGCCTCGACATCGGGTACCCATGGCGAGGCCGAACCGGGCAACGGCGCGCGCTCCCAGCGGATCTCACCCTGCGCGGTCCCGGACGGGGGCAGCGCGATGTAGCCGCCCTCGCCGTGGAAGCGGAGGGAGCCGGGGACGAAGTCCTTGGCGTACAGCAGCTCGCCCAGCTGCTCCATGGAGTACGGCTTCACCAGGATCGACCAGCGGGCCGGCGAGGCGACGACCGGGCCGAGCCGCATGCCGCGGCGGTCGAGCGCGGCGAGGGCGCGGGCGGCCGGCAGGGCGGGCAGGGACACCGCGCAGGGGGCCTTGCCTTTCCCACTCCCGGCTTCGCTCGAGCGGGAGGTACCCCCAGTGGCGAGGATGATCGGGGCCGTCGGCCGGTTCCCCCACCACCAGCGCACCATGCGCGCGTCAGTGGTGGCGGCGAGGAGGCCGGGGTCGAACGGGTGGGCACCCGGCACCGTGCACTCGGGGTCGGGGCAGGCGCAGCGGGACCGGTCCTGCGGGTCCGCCGCCACGCCCGGGAGTACGGGCCACTGCCAGTCCGCGGCGAAGGTCAGGGCCGCACCGATCAGATCGGGCCCTCCGTCGCCGCGCCGGGACAGTAGCCTGCGTCGCCTTCCGAGGATCTCGCGCATGAGCGCTCGTTCCTTTCCGTTGCACGCCTGGCAACACCGTGGTCCAGATCACGTCATGTGTCGATCACTTCACTGTGCGTACCTATGGGCGCATCACACCCCCGCGCCGGGCAGGGGGAACCCCTATGGGCCGAGCATGGGCTGCCTCCGCGGCCGTTCCACCCGTACTGCGTCTATCAGAAGTGCGGGCGTGGCGTGGGGGTGGCGAAGCCTGGCGTTTGCCGTCGCGCGTGTTTCTCTCCGCCTCCGCCGCGGGAGGATGGGGCACGGTCGTCGGTGGTTAAGACGCCCGGGTCCGTCGCCAGGTTCCCGAGCGGTTGTCCACCGCCCCTGGCCTTCACCGAGTACGTACCCATCACGACCGTTGTGACGCTCCGTCGAGCAAGGCCAGTCGACCGCAATACGCCTCCCCCTGAGGCAGTTTCAAGCCAACTTCACATTTCGGCAAGGGTCTGCGGGGAGTTTCCTTCAACCCCACGGACACCAGGAATCCCAGCAGGACAATGCTGGACATCTCCTCACGAGTACGTGTACATGTGGAGACACTGCCGGCGACGCAGAATGACATGGGGGTTTGCGATGCTTTCGAGCAGTACGTACCGGTCGGAAAGCCGGACATCATGAGCGCCCCGCACCCTCCGAAAGTGGCTGGAATCGATTCAACGGTTCCCTCACCCGCACACACTGTCGCGTCCGTCACCGCGGGTACCTCCCCGGCTCCCCCGGCAAACTCCCAGAACGCGCCGGGCGCGCTGCTCCAGGACCGCCTCGCCGGCTGGGTCTCCGACCTCACGACCCTCCACGAACTCACCGAACGCCTGGCCCGCGCGAGCACGCTCGACGAAGCGCTCCAGGAGCTGCTGCGCGCGGGGGCCGCCCTGGTGGGCGCGCGCCGCGGTCTCGTCGCCCTGGAACCCGCCGACGGCCTCGGCCCGGCCACCACCGTCGGCCTGGGACTGGGCCGCGCGGATCTCGGCCACCTGGAGACGGTGTCGCGCGGCTCACTGCCGTACGGCAGGATCCTCGACGGACTGCCCGGCGCCGACGACGGCATCGCCGAATCCGACCTGTTCGCCGAGAAGGGGCTCGATCCCCGGCACCGCGAGGTCGCCGCCCGCCTCGGCTACGCCGCCAGCTTCGCCCTCCCGCTCACCACCGGGGCCGCCGGCCGCCTGGGCGCCGCGGTCTGGCTCTACGACGAGCCGGCCGAGCCGTCGAAGCGGCAGCGCCACCTCGTGGGCCTGTACGTCCGCCACGCCGCCGAGCACCTGGCCCGGCTCCTCGAGCTCGAGCGGACGCGCGCGCGCATGGCCACGATGGCCGAGGAACTGCTGCCCTCCCGTCTCCCCCGGATCCCCGGCGTCCGGCTCGCCGCGCGGCACCGCACCTCCCCGCGCGGGGGCGGCGACTGGTACGACGCGCTGCCGCTCCCGGACGCGGCCCTCGGTCTCGCCGTCGGGTCCGTCACCGGATCGGGGGCCGGCGCGGTCGCGGCGATGGGCCGGCTGCGGGCGTCGCTGCGCGCGTACGCCGTGATGGAGGGCGAGGATCCGGTCGCCGTCCTGTCCGACCTGGAACTGCTGCTCCGGCTCACCGAACCGGCCCGGTCGGCCACCGCCCTGTTCGGCTACTGCGAACCCGCGCTGCACCGGATCACACTGGCCGGCGCCGGGCACAGTCCGCCGCTGCTGCTCGGCGAGCGCCGCACCGAGTTCGTCGAGACGTCGGTCTCCGCCCCCCTGGGCATGCTCGCCTGCTGGGAGGCGCCGAGCGTGGAGGTCCAGGCGGAGCCGGGGGAGACGGTGCTGCTCTACACCGACGGGCTGCTGCACCGCACCGGTGACCCGACCGACCGCGCCTTCGCCCGGCTGCACGCGGCGGCAGCGGGCGTGCCGAGGGCCCTGCGCCGCGATCCCGGTGCCATCGCCGACCACGTCCTGCGCGCGGTGCTGCCCGAGGGCGCGGACACGGCGGACTCCAAGGAGGACGTGGTGCTGCTGGCGGCGCGGTTCGAGTAGCCTCCCCGTTCCCCGCCGCCACAGGTCCATGTCCCGTTTCGGCGCCCCATTCGGCCGTTTCCGCCCGACCGTACGATGGGGGGTGGTCCAGTGCCGTATCGAGGAGGATGACCGTGGCCGAGGAGCTGCCGGAGACCCCGGAGACTGCCGAGGAAGAGCCCGTCAAGCAGCGCAAGAACGGCCTGTACCCGGGCGTGTCCGACGAGCTGGCCGAAAGCATGAGGAGCGGCTGGGCCGACACGGAGCTGCACGATCTGCGGCCGATCCCCCAGGCCGCCGAGACCGCCGCCCGCCGCGCGGCGCTCTCCGCCCGTTTCCCGGGTGAGCGTCTGGTCGTACCGGCGGGCAACCTGAAGACGCGTTCGAACGACACGGAGTACTCCTTCCGCGCGTCGGTCGAGTACGCCTATCTCACCGGCAACCAGACGGAGGACGGCGTCCTCGTCCTGGAGCCGACGGCCGACGGCCACCAGGAGACGATCTACCTCCTGCCCCGCTCCAACCGTGAGAACGGCGAGTTCTGGCTGGACGGCCAGGGCGAGCTGTGGGTCGGCCGCCGCCACTCCCTCACCGAGGCCGAGCGGCTGTACGGCATCCCCGCCTCCGACGTCCGCGAGCTGGCCGGCGCGCTGCGCGAGGCCACCGGCCCGGTGCGGGTCGTGCGCGGATACGACGCCGGGATCGAGGCGGCGCTGACCGACAAGGTCACCGCCGAGCGCGACGAGGAACTGCGCGTCTTCCTCTCCGAGGCGCGGCTGGTCAAGGACGACTTCGAGATCGGCGAGCTGCAGAAGGCCGTCGACTCCACCGTGCGCGGCTTCGAGGACGTCGTGAAGGTCCTCGACAAGGCCGAGGCCACCAGCGAGCGCTACATCGAGGGAACGTTCTTCCTGCGCGCCCGCGTGGAGGGCAACGACATCGGCTACGGCTCCATCTGCGCCGCCGGACCGCACGCCTGCACGCTGCACTGGGTGCGCAACGACGGCCCGGTCCGCTCCGGTGACCTGCTGCTGCTCGACGCGGGCGTGGAGACGCACACCTACTACACGGCCGACGTCACGCGCACACTGCCGGTCAACGGCACGTACAGCGAGCTGCAGAAGAAGATCTACGACGCCGTGTACGACGCCCAGGAGGCCGGCATCGCGGCGGTGAAGCCGGGCGCCAAGTACCGGGACTTCCACGACGCCGCCCAGCGCGTGCTGGCCGAGCGGCTCGTCGAGTGGGGCCTGGTCGAGGGCCCGGTGGAGCGGGTGCTGGAGCTGGGTCTGCAGCGCCGCTGGACGCTGCACGGCACCGGCCACATGCTCGGCATGGACGTCCACGACTGCGCCGCCGCGCGGACCGAGACGTACGTCGACGGCACGCTGGAGCCCGGCATGGTGCTCACCGTCGAGCCGGGCCTGTACTTCCAGGCCGACGACCTGACCGTGCCCGAGGAGTACCGCGGCATCGGCGTCCGCATCGAGGACGACATCCTCGTCACCGCGGACGGCAACCGGAACCTGTCCGACGGGCTGCCCCGGCGGTCGGACGAGGTCGAGGCGTGGATGGCCGCCCTGAAGGGCTGACGCACGACACGGTGGTCGGGGGCGCGCGCCGTGGCCTCCCCCCCTTGACCGCGGCGCTGGGGGGGGGGTGGGGCCCCGTGGGTTATTTTTGGTAACTAGCCACCGCGGCGCCCCCGC
>NZ_JBHYVC010000056.1:6035-50706 GCF_042749965.1 Streptomyces sp. NPDC059454
GCCGGGGCGCCGGGGGGGGCGGCCGGGGGTCGGTGGTTGTCGGCCCCCCTCGTGGGCGGCCCCCACCCCTGTGGTGCGGGGCCCCACCGGCCCCCCCCCCACCGCTACACCGCGACGAGCGGGGCGTTCTCGCGCCACTTGAGTATTTTGTCGAAACTCACCACCGCGCCGCCCCGGCCCGGCTTGTTGCCGATGTGGACGTGGTCGGCGAGCTCCTGGATGAGACACAGGCCCCGTCCGTGCTCGGCGTCGGCCGGCGCGGGACGGGCCGGCCGACGGGAGCGGTTCCCGGTCGCGCCGGGGAAGCCGGGGCCCGCGTCGGTGACCTCGATGCGGCACTTCTCGCCGTCGAGATAGGCGGTCACCCGGAACGCCTCCGAGGTGCCGCCCCGCGCGGTGCCCCCGCCGTGCTCGACCGCGTTGGCGCAGGCCTCGCCGAGGGCGACGGAGAGGTCGTAGGAGATGTCGGGGTCGACGCCCGCGGTCTCCATGGTGCCGAGCAGCAGGCGCCGGGCGAGCGGCACGCTGGCGGCATCGCGCCGCAGATGGAGTGACCACCAGATGCTCATGCTCCAGCCTCCTGGCTGCGGCTCGACATACCGTTACGTATTGCCCTGAGTTCTCGCTCGTAAGCATGGAGTCGACGTGACACCGCCCATATGGCGGGTGTGTCGTGGAACCGACAGGTGTATGTGGGGCGTGCCGTGGCAGATGTGATCTTCCGGTCGTACCTCATCTTGTGGACCTGCCGTACGGCGACCGGTGGGCTGGTGCGATGATGAGCGCGCCATGTCTGCCCCCCACCCGCGCACGATGCGCTCCGGACGAGGACTCCGGATCCTGCGGGCCGCGGTGTTCGCCGCGGTCTGCGTCGTGCTGGCCGGGGCGGGCCACACGCTCGCCTCCTGCGCCGACGTACCGCTGTGGACACTGGGCGCGGGCTTCCTCGGGGTCTTCGCGGTCGCCGCGCCGCTCGCCGGACGCGCCCGGTCGCTGCCGGGAATCGCGGTGCTGCTGGCGTGCGGCCAGACGGCCCTGCACACACTCTTCGGCCTGGGACAGCACGGCACACCCGCCACGGGTTCGTCCTCCGCGCTCTCCGACGCCGCGCTGATCGAGCAGGCCGCGCGGCTGTTGTGCGGGACCACCGCGGCGGGGCTCAGCCCCGCTCGGGCCGAGCGCGTCCTCATCGAGGCGCGGGTCCACCACGCCGGGGCCGCCACCCACGCGGAGGCCGTCGCGGACGCCCCGGCGTCCCTGCTGCCGTCCCTGCCGATGCTGCTCGGCCACGTCCTCGCGGCGCTGGCCGCGGGATGGCTGCTGCGCCGCGGTGACCTGGCCCTGCTGCGGCTGGCCGAACTGTCGGCGCACGGTGTCGTCGAGGGCGCCCTCGTACGGTCCCTCCGCGCGGCGCTCGCCCTGGTGCGTGCCCTGCGCGCCGGGCTCCCGGGAGCACCGGAAGGGGCCCCGCGCATGGCGCGCACCGCGCTGCTCGCCCCGCTCCCACCCCGTGCTGCCGAGCTGCATCACACGGTGATCCGCCGGGGCCCGCCGGCCGCCGTCACCGCACTCGCTCTCGCCGCCTGACGCGAGGCGACCACCACTCCGGGCTTCGACCGAGGAGAGGGGCGCCGGCGTGCGGCACGCGCGCGTGCGGCCGTTCTTGTGTGCGCCCGGCCGTCCTGCCCGAAAGGCTCGTCCGGCCGTACGCGCGGCACGTCCCTCACCGTCAGTGAAACCTCAATCGAAGCGGAGTGCTTCTGCCATGAAGGCTTCCCGTATCGCCGCCGCCGGTGCCGCCGCCGGTGCCGCCGTCCTCGCCGTGTCCACCCCCTGCTTCGCGCACGTCAGTGTGCAGCCGGAGGGTGAGGCCGCGAAGGGCGGCTACGCGGTCGTCGGCTTCAAGGTCCCCAACGAGCGGGACAACGCCTCGACCACCAAGCTCGAGATCACCTTCCCCACGGACCACCCGCTGGCGTCCGTGATGCCGCAGCCGGTCGAGGGCTGGGACGTCAAGGTCACCAAGTCCAAGCTGGACAAGCCGCTCGAGATGCACGGCGAGAAGATCAACGAGGCCGTCTCCAAGGTCACCTGGACCGCCAAGGGCGACGGCATCGAGCCCGGCTTCTTCCAGAAGTTCCCGGTGTCCGTCGGCACACTGCCCGAGGACGCCGACGAACTCGTCTTCAAGGCCCTGCAGACGTACTCCAACAAGGAGGTCGTCCGCTGGATCGAGGTGCCGCAGGAGGGCCAGGAGGAGCCCGAGCACCCTGCCCCCGTGCTCACCCTGTCCGAGGCCTCCGAAGACGGCCACTCGCACGGTGCCGCAGCCGACGACAAGGCCTCCGACGACACCGCGGCGGCCGAGAACGCCTCCGCCCAGACCTCCGCCTCCGACGACGAGGGCGACTCCGGCGGTACGGACACCACCGCCCGCGTCCTGGGCGTCGTCGGCATCGTGGTCGGCGCCGCGGGCGTCGCCTACGGCGTCCTCGCCGGGCGTCGGCGCACCACCGCCTGACCACCTCCCTCCTCTCGACGGCGCGCACCGGGTCGCCCACGGCCCCGTGGCCTCCCGGTGCGCGCCGGAACACCCACCCCTCAGGACCATTCATGCGCAAGAAGACCTTCGCGGCCGCGGCCCTGCTCGCCGTCGCCTCCCTCACCCTGTCCGCCTGCGGCAGCGGAGCCGGCGACAGCGGCAAGCCCGTCGCCGTGGTGTCCGAGGAGGCCGGCGCCCGGAAGGCTGCCACCGTCCTCGACAAGCCGTTCGAGAAGCCGGACCTCGTCCTCACCGACACCCGGGGCAAGGAGTACGACCTCCGCGAGCGGACCGCGGGCAGGCCCACACTGATCTACTTCGGCTACACCCACTGCCCCGACGTCTGCCCGCTGACCATGAACAACCTCGCCGTGGCCAAGAAGCAGCTGCCCCGGGAACAACAGGACGAGCTGCGGATCGTGTTCGTCACCACCGACCCGGAGCGCGACACCTCCGCCGCCCTGGGCACGTGGCTCAAGGGCATCGACTCCCAGGTCGTCGGCCTGACCGGCGACTTCGACACCATCCAGGCCGGTGCCCGCACCCTCGGCATCTCGATCGACCCGCCGCGCAAGGACGACAACGGCAAGACCGTCTCCGACCACGGCACCCAGGTCATCGCCTTCTCCCCGAAGACCGACGGCGGTTACGTCCTCTACGGCGAGGACGCCACCGTCGAGGACTACACCAAGGACCTCCCCAGGATCATCAAGGGCGAGAACCCGTGAGGCGCCCGGCAACCACGGCCCTGATCATCGCCGGGGCGCTGGCCCTGACGGGTTGCGGCGGCCCGGACGACGGCACGGCGGAGCTGTCCGTCGGTTCCGCGTACATGCCGCAGCCGGTCTCCGACATGGCCGCCGGCTTCCTCACCATCACCAACGAGGGCGACTCCGCGGACCGGCTGACCTCGGTCGGCAGCGACGTCGCCGGCCAGATCACCGTGCACGAGACCGTCGACGGGGCCATGCGGGAGGTCGAGGCCCTCGACATCCCGGCCCACGGCAGCCTGGTGCTGGAGAGCGGCGGCAACCACCTGATGTTCGAGCAGCTGAAGCGGAAGCCGAAGCAGGGTCAGAAGGTCACCGTCGAGCTGCGCTTCGACCGGTCCGACCCCGTCACGGTCGAGATCCCGGTGAAGCCGGCCACCTACACCCCGAAGACCGGACACTGAGGGAGACACCCCTGTGACCCAGACCATCGCCCCCCGCGTGCGGACCCTGGTGCTGTTGCTCCTGGCCGTCACCGGCGCGCTCCTCGCCGGAGCCGCTCCCGCCTCCGCGCACGCCGCGCTGACCGGCAGCGACCCCGGGCAGGGGGCGGTGGTCGACACGGCGCCCACCCAGGTCTCGCTCACCTTCTCCGAGCAGATCGCGGTGAGCGACGACGCCGTGCGCGTCCTCGGCCCCAAGGGCGAGCGCGTCGACAAGGGCGCCCCTGCCAACCCCAGCGGCACGACGTACACCGTGCGGCTGCTCAGCGGGCTGCCCGACGGCACGTACACCGTGGCCTACCAGGTGGTGTCCGCGGACAGCCACCCCGTCGCCGGCGCCTTCACCTTCTCCATCGGCGCACCCTCCCAGACCTCCGTTTCGGTCTCCGCGCAGGCCTCCGACGACGGCCTGATCGACTGGCTGTACGGCATCGGCCGCTACGTGTCGTACGCCGGCTTCGTCGTCATGGCCGGCGGGGCCGCCTTCGTGCTCGCCTGCTGGGGGCGCGGTTCCGGGGTGCGGGCGGTACAGCGGCTGGTCGTCTCCGGCTGGCTGGTACTCACCGCGGCCACACTCGCACTGCTGCTCCTGCGCGGCTCCTACACCACCTCCGGCACGGTCGGCGACGTCTTCGACCTGTCGCTGCTCGGGGACGTGCTCCAGACGAAGACCGGCGCGGCGCTGGTGTCCCGGCTGCTGCTGCTCGCCGCGGCGGCCCTGTTCATCGCGGTGCTGTTCGGTGCCTATGACAAACGGGAGGCCGAGGAGAAGCGGGACCTGACCTTCGGCCTGGCGATCGGCGGAACGGTCGTGGCGGCCGGACTCGCCGCCAGCTGGGCCATGTCCGAGCACGCCTCCCAGGGACTCCAGCCCGGCATCGCCATGCCCGTCGACGTGCTCCACCTGCTGGCCGTCGCCGCCTGGCTCGGCGGACTCACCACCCTGCTCGTCGCCCTCTACCGGGCACCCGCCGACACCCCGGTCGACCAGGACGCCGTCCAGCGGTTCTCCCGGCTCGCCTTCGGCAGCGTGGTGACGCTGGTCGTCACCGGCGCCTACCAGAGCTGGCGGCAGCTCGGCTCCTGGTCGGCGTTCACCGACACCCGGTACGGGCAGCTGCTGCTCGCCAAGATCGGGCTCATGGCGGTCCTGGTCGCGATCGCCTCCCTCTCCCGGCGCTGGACGGCACGGCTGGCAACGGCACCGGCCTCGGCCCCGGCGGCGCGCGAGGAGGAGAAGCAGCCGGCGGGGGCGGGCAGAGCCACCGGGGCCGAGAAGGGCGACGCCGCCCGGGCCGCTCAGCTCGCCCGGCAGCGGGCCGCGATGGAGAGCACCCGGCAGAAGCGGCTGCGCGACGCCGACCCCAACCGCTTCGGTCTGCGCCGTTCCGTACTCGCCGAAGCGGGCATCGCTGTCGTCCTGCTCGCCGTCACCACCGTGCTGACGCAGACCGAGCCGGGACGTACGGAGCAGGAGGCCGAGGCGGCCACCTCCACCTCCGCCTCGTCCTCGTCGTCCGCCTCGACCGGCCAGGGCACCGGCGCGGTGACACTGAACATGCCCTTCGACACCGGCGGCGAGAACGGCAAGGGCGTCGTCACGGTCGATCTCGACCCCGCCCGGGCCGGCGACAACACCATGCACGTCTATGTGGAGGGTCCCGACGGCCAGGCCGTCGACATCCCCGAAGTGAAGATCGCCCTCACCCTCTCCGCCCAGGACATCGGGCCACTGCCCGTCGTCCCCGACCACATCACCACCGGCCACTGGTCGGCGAGCGGAGTACAGATCCCCATGACGGGCGACTGGAAGATCGAGGTGACCGTGCGGACCTCCGACATCGACCAGGTGACCGTCTCGAAGAACGCGCAGATCGGCTGAACCACCATGGTTGACCATTCCATCCCGCAGGTCCGGGAACCCGAGTCGCCCCGGGAGGAGCCCCGGGGCCGGACCGCCGGGAACGGCCTCTCCCGACGCCGGCTGCTCGGTACGGCCGGTGCCACCGGACTCGTACTGGGAGCCGCGGGCGGGGCCGTGGGATACGCGTCGGCGCCCGCCGGAGCCACCCCGCTGACGTCGGTGGGCGACAGCCGGGTCGAGTTTCACGTGAAACATCAGCCCGGCATCACCCAGCCGCTCCAGGCCCGCGGCCATCTCATCGCGTTCGACCTCGCCCCCGGAGCCGGACGCAAGGAGGCGGCCGCACTGCTGCGCCGCTGGTCGGACACCGCCCGCCGGCTGATGGCGGGCGAGCCCAGCGCGCAGGACGACACCGGCGTGGCCCGCGACGCCGGCCCCTCCTCACTGACCCTCACCTTCGGCTTCGGCCACAGCTTCTTCGGGCGCACCGGCCTGGAGAAGCAGCGCCCACTCGCCCTGGACCCGCTGCCCGACTTCTCCTCCGACCGCCTCGACAAGGCGCGCAGCAACGGCGACCTGTGGGTGCAGATCGGCGCCGACGACGCCCTCGTGGCCTTCCACGCCCTGCGCGCCGTCCAGAAGGACGCGGGCTCCGCGGCCAAGGTGCGCTGGCAGATGAACGGCTTCAACCGCTCACCCGGCGCCACCGCCCACCCCATGACCGCCCGCAACCTGATGGGCCAGGTCGACGGCACCCGCAACCCCAAGCCCGCCGAACCCGACTTCGACGAGCGGATCTTCGTCCCCGAGAAGAGCGAGCCCGCCTGGATGGCGAACGGCTCCTACGCCGTCGTACGCCGTATCCGCATGCTGCTCGACGACTGGGAGAAGCTGCCGGTCAAGGAGCAGGAGAGCGTCATCGGACGCCGCAAGTCCGACGGGGCACCGCTGTCCGGGGGCGCCGAGACCTCCGAGATGGACCTGGAGAAGACGGATTCCCGGGGCAACCTGGTCGTCCCCGTCAACGCCCACGCGAGGATCACCCGGCCCGACCAGAACGGCGGTGCCGCCATGCTCCGCCGCCCGTTCTCGTACCACGACGGCATCGACGCGGACGGGGCGCCGGACGCCGGGCTGCTGTTCATCTGCTGGCAGGCCGATCCGCTGCGCGGCTTCGTGCCGGTGCAGCGCAAGCTCGACCGGGGCGACGCCCTGACCCCGTTCGTCCGTCACGAGGCGAGCGGACTGTTCGCGGTGCCGGGCGGCGCGGCGGAGGGAGAGTATGTGGGGCAACGACTGCTGGAGGGATGAGAACCGTCCCGCGTCACCCCTGAGCGCTCTTGCCGGGCTGCCGTCGACCGGGGCCCATTAGGGTGAGGTCATGCCAGCGAGCTATGCGTATCTCGGCCCAGAGGGCACCTTCACCGAAGTCGCCCTGCGCACGCTTCCCGAGGCGGCCACCCGTGAGCTGATCCCGTACGTGTCCGTACAGTCCGCGCTCGACGCGGTGCGCGTCGGCGAGGCCGAGGCCGCGTTCGTCCCCATCGAGAATTCCGTCGAGGGCGGCATCACCACCACCCTCGACGAACTGGTCGCGGGCACCCCGCTGATGATCTACCGCGAAGTGCTGCTGTCGATCACCTTCGCACTGCTCGTCCGTCCGGGCACCAAGCTGTCGGACATCAAGACGGTCACCGCCCACCCGGCCGCCCAGCCGCAGGTCCGCAACTGGCTCAGGAGACATCTCCCGGACGCCGTCTGGGAGTCGGCCGCCTCCAACGCGGACGGTGCGCGACTGGTCCAGGAAGGCCGGTACGACGCCGCCTTCGCCGGTGAGTTCGCCGCCGCCCGGTACGGCCTGGAGGCCCTGGAGACGGAGATCCACGACGCGGAGAACGCCCAGACCCGGTTCGTGCTGGTGGGCCGCCCCGCCCGGCCCGCCGCGCCCACGGGCGCCGACAAGACCTCCGTCGTGCTGTGGCAGCGCGACGACCACCCCGGTGGTCTGCGCGACCTGCTGGGCGAGTTCGCCACCCGCGGCATCAACCTGATGCTGCTCCAGTCCCGGCCGACCGGTGCCGGGATCGGCAACTACTGCTTCTGCATCGACGCCGAGGGCCATATCTCGGACCGCCGGATGGCCGAGGCGCTGACGGGGCTCAAGCGGATCTGTCTGCAGGTGCGCTTCCTCGGTTCGTACCCGCGTGCGGACGTACGTCCCGAGGAGGTGCGTCCGCTGTTCCCCGGGACGTCGGACGAGGAGTTCGCGGGGGCGGCGGACTGGGTCGCGCGGTGCCAGGACGGGCGGTTCTGACAGGGCCGGGGAGGACGGGCCAGGTCCTACCTGCTGATTTTCGTTGTCCACAGGAGTTATCCACAGGTCCGCTTCTCCATGTGGGGACAAGTCGACACCGAAGCCGCATCGGGTCGACAAATCGCTCCACAGGGGATGACCTTGTTCATCGTCCCGCGCATCACGCTTCGTCCACCCTTTTCCTTTGGTCAACCCTTTAGGGTGATCCCTTTCCACTCAAAAGTGGGGATGAAGGGGGTTTGCCCTGGGAATCCTCGGCCTTGATCAGGCATTTCGGAGTGATCGATTCCGATGTCCACAGACCTTCCCCACAACCTGTGGATAACTTCCCGAGGGTGGGGATACCTGTGGACAACCGAAGCCCAAGTTCCGTACCGCGCAAGGAATTCCGGTCAACCGGCAGCCCGCGAACTGACCCGTTCCGGGGGGAGCGCCCCATTCATTGACTTTGTGGAACACTTTGCGCAATTGCCCCATAAAGGAGCGCGTGCCGCCGCACCGCAATAGTGGGTCGTGAGGCGTCACCCCGCACCGGTAGCCTTGACCGCGTGATTGACCTTCGCCTGCTTCGTGAGGACCCCGACCGTGTGCGTGCTTCGCAGCGCGCCCGTGGAGAGGACGTCGCGCTCGTCGACGCCCTCCTGTCTGCCGACGAGCGGCGCAGGTCGTCCGGCGTCCGCTTCGACGAGCTGCGCGCCGAGCAGAAGTCGCTCGGCAAGCTCATCCCCAAGGCGGCCGGTGACGAGAAGGCCGAGCTGCTGAAGCGGGCCGGCCGGCTCGCCGCCGACGTCAAGGCGGCCGACGCCGACCGCGACGCCGCGGCGAGCGAGACCCAGGACCTGCTGCTCAAGCTGAGCAACCTCGTCCACCCCGACGTGCCCGTCGGCGGCGAGGAGGACTTCGTCACGCTGGAGAAGCACGGCAGCATCCGTGACTTCGACGCCGAGGGCTTCGCGCCCAAGGACCACCTGGAGCTCGGCCAGCTCCTCGGAGCCATCGACGTCGAGCGCGGCGCCAAGGTCTCGGGCTCCCGCTTCTACTTCCTGACCGGCGTCGGCGCGCTGCTCGAGCTCGCCCTGGTGAACGCCGCGATGGCCCAGGCCACGGCCGCCGGCTTCACGCCGATGCTGACCCCCGCGCTGGTGCGCCCCCAGTCGATGGCGGGCACCGGCTTCCTCGGCCAGGCGTCCCAGGACGTGTACCACCTGGACAAGGACGACCTCTACCTGGTCGGCACGTCCGAGGTGGCGCTGGCCGCGTACCACATGGACGAGATCATCGACGCCGACCGGCTGCCGCTGCGGTACGCGGGCTTCTCGCCCTGCTTCCGCCGCGAGGCCGGTTCGCACGGCAAGGACACCCGGGGCATCTTCCGCGTACACCAGTTCGACAAGGTCGAGATGTTCTCGTATGTCGCCCCGGAGGACTCCCGGGCGGAGCACCAGCGGCTGCTGGAGTGGGAGAAGCAGTGGCTGACCTCGCTGGAGCTGCCGTTCCGGGTGATCGACGTCGCCTCGGGCGACCTGGGTTCCTCGGCCGCGCGCAAGTACGACTGCGAGGCGTGGATCCCGACCCAGGGCAAGTACCGCGAGCTGACCTCGACCTCGGACTGCACCGAGTTCCAGTCGCGCCGGCTGTCGATCCGCGTCCGTGAGGACAAGAAGGTGCGGCCGCTGGCCACGCTCAACGGCACGCTGTGCGCCGTGCCGCGCACGATCGTGGCGATCCTGGAGAACCACCAGCAGGCCGACGGCTCCGTGCGTGTGCCGGAGGTGCTGCGTCCGTACCTGGGCGGCCGGGAGATCCTGGAGCCGGTCACCAAGTGAGCACCGCCCCCGCGACCTTCCCGTACCGGCTCATCGCCACCGACCTCGACGGCACGCTGCTGCGGAACGACCACTCGGTCTCCCGCCGCACCCGTGACGCGCTCGCGGCGGCCACCGCGGCGGGCGCCGCGCACATCGTCGTCACCGGCCGCGCGGTGCCGTGGACCCGCCCGATACTCGACGACCTCGGCTACGAGGGCCTCGCCGTCTGCGGTCAGGGCGCCCAGGTGTACGACGCCGGGACGCACCGCCTGCTGACGTCGGTGACCCTGGACCGGCAGCTGGCCGGGGTGGCGCTGGCCAAGATCGAGGCGGAGGTCGGCCCGCTGCACCTGGCGGCGAGCCGCGACGGTCTGGACGGGGAGGTGCTGGTCGGTCCCGGTTACGAGGTCGTGGGCGGGCTGCCCGCGACGCCGTTCACGGACGCGTCGGACCTGTGGACGGCGCCGCTGAACAAGCTGTACATCCAGCACCCGGCCATGGCCTCGGACGAGCTCGCCGACGCGGCCACCCGCGCGGCGGGCGGGTTCGTCACCGTCACCATGGCGGGCGAGGGCATCGTCGAGCTGCTCCCGCTCGGCCTGTCGAAGGCCACGGGGCTGTCGCTGGCGGCGCGTCGGCTGGGCGTGAAGGCCGCGGAGACGATCGCCTTCGGCGACATGCCGAACGACATCCCGATGTTCGCCTGGGCCGCCCACAGCGTGGCCATGGCCAACGCCCACGAGGGCCTGAAGGCGGTGGCCGACGAGGTGACGGCCTCCAACGAGGAGGACGGCATCGCGGTGGTCCTGGAACGCCTGTCGGCATAGCTGCGGGCAAGTCGTGCCTCCCCCAGTGCTTTAAGGGCCTGGGAGGTGCCCCCAGCGGCACGGATGGGCGGTGGGGGCACCTCCCCGCTCATGGGGTCCCCCCGCTCCAGCGAAGCCGAGAGCGGGGGCACCTCGAAGCGCCGGGTTGCGCAACCCCACCCGCCCCGCCGCAACGAAGCAGGGAGGGGCGGCCCACGCGACAGACTGCGCGTGCTCGAAGCGGCCGCCCCGGACAGCTCCCCGTACGGGCGGACTCAACGGAGCGGTAGGGATGACTCCAGAGTCCGCCGCGGGCTGCCCTGACAGAAGTGGGACGTGCCGTGCATGGACACCGTCCCACTCCTCTCCCAGCAGGTGACGCCGGACTTTCCCGGCGATGCGGACACAACCACTCTGCCCGCCGGGCAAGTCGGACGCCACCGAATAAACCGGCGGGCGAACGCCTCACTCCTCGCCGGCGAGTGTCAGCGAGCGCAGCTTCTGGCCGGCGTACCAGGTGGCCAGCACGGTGACGGTGGCCAGCAGCACCGTCGCGGTCGTCAGGCCCACGTCCGAGGTGACCAGGTCACCGCCGGAGACCTTCTGCGCCACCGCCAGCGACCACTGCTGGACGCTCAGCGTGCGCGCGCCGGGCACCAGGGAGCCGAACAGCGCCTCCCAGACCAGCGCGTAGACCAGCCCGAACACCACCGCGTGCCGCGAGACCGTGCCGAGCAGCAGGAAGAGCGCCGCGTACGCGATGGAGGCGACCAGCGCGGCCACGGTGTAGGCGACGGCGACCTGCTGTCCGTTGCCGTTGAGGATGAAGCCCGCGATCAGGGTCGGCACCGCCGAGAACACCATGGTGACGGCGACGGCGACGATCAGCTTGGTATAGATGATCGTGGGCCGCTTGATCGGCTTGGACAGCAGGTACACCACCGAGCCGTCGTCGATCTCGGGGCCGATGGCTCCGGTTCCGGCGATGACACCGATGATCGGCACCATGGTGGCGAGCGCGAACCCGCCGAGGACGTCGGCCGCGGTCTGGTCGTCGGCGCCGCTGAGGGCGCGCACCGCCAGGGAGATCGCGATCAGCAGCAGGGGCAGCGCGCCCAGGATGAGGGCCCGGCGACGGCCGAGCAGGGCCCGGTAGGTGAGCCGGGCGACTGTGGGGTCGTACATTTTCGGCCTCCTACGCCGCGACGAGATACGAGAAGACGGACTCGAGGGACTCGTCGGACGGCGAGACCGTGAGCAGCCGGATGCCGTGTTCCTTCGCGACCTTCGGCAGCAGGACCGTGAAGCGGCCGAAGTCGACGGCCTGGATGCGCAGCGCGCCCTCGGCGTGGTCGACCTCGATGCCGGACGTCGACGGGTCGGCGATCAGCGCGGCCGCGAGGGCGCGGTCGTCGCTGGAGCGCACCAGGTAGCGGTGCGGGCGGTCCGTCATCAGGCGGCGGATCCTGCGGAAGTCACCGCTGGCCGCGTGCCGGCCGGCGACGACGACCTCGATGTGCCAGGCGAGCTGCTCGACCTCTTCGAGGATGTGGGAGGAGAACAGCACGGTGCGGCCCTCGTCGCCCATGCGCCGCAGCAGGTCCATCAGCTGCATGCGCTGGCGCGGGTCCATGCCGTTGAAGGGCTCGTCGAGGAGGAGCAGCGACGGCTGGTGGACCAGCGCGGACGCCATCTTCACGCGCTGACGCATGCCCTTGGAGTACGTGGAGATCTTGCGGTCCTGCGCGTACTCCATCTCGACCGTGGCCAGTGCCTGCTGGGCGGCCTTGGCGCCCAGGCCGTGGAGTTCGGCGTTGGCGAGGACGAATTCGCGGCCGGTGAGGAAGTCGTACATCGCCTCGCGTTCGGGGACGATGCCGATGTGCCGGTAGACGGCCTCGTTGCGCCACACCTGCTGTCCGTCGAGGGTGACGGTGCCGGTGGAGGGGGCGAGGAAGCCGCCCATCATGTTGATGAGGGTGGACTTTCCGGCGCCGTTGGGGCCGAGGAGTCCGGTGACGCCGGGGCCGATGGTCATGGTGATGTCGTTGACGGCGACCACGTTGCCGAACCAGCGGGAGACGTGGTCGATGCTGAGCGTGGTCACAGTCCTACCTTCTTGTAGCGACGCACCAGGAGGCCGTAGCTGCCGGTGATCAGACCGAGGGTGAACAGGACGTAGACGACGCCCTCGGCGTTGCTCGGGCCGATTCCGCCGGGGAAGGCGGAGGTCGCGCCCAGGAAGGCGGACTGCACACCGTCGATGAGGGTGATCGGCGAGAACAGGCCGATCCAGGCGATGGCGTCGCCGCTGCTCTGGACGTCCGCGATCGCCTGGAGGGTGGAGACCGCGCCGTAGGAGATGGTCAGTACGGCGATGACGGCCGCGATGCCGAAGCCGCGGCGCGGGGTGACCGAGGCGATGACCAGGCCGATGCCGGCGAAGAGCAGCGAGAGCAGTGCCACGGAGACGAGTCCCTGCGCGAATCCCTTGGTCTGGTCAGTGAAGTCGAGCTTGGCCAGCAGCGCGCCGACGTACAGCACCAGCAGGGGGGCGGCGGTGAGGATGAACAGGGCCGACGCCAGCGCGGCGAACTTGGCGCGTACGTAGTCGGCGGTCTCGATGGGCCGCGAGAAGTACAGCGGTACGGTCTTGAAGCGCAGGTCGCGCGAGACGGACTGAGGGGCCTGCGAGGCGATGTACAGGCTGATGACGGCCTGCATGACGATCGCATAGCGCGTGTAGTCGAGGGGCAGTTCCTTGGCCTTGGTGGCGACGGCGACGGCCACCATGATGGCGGCGGGCACGCACATCACCA
Source organism: Streptomyces sp. NPDC059454 (assembly GCF_042749965.1). Taxonomy (NCBI): domain Bacteria; kingdom Bacillati; phylum Actinomycetota; class Actinomycetes; order Kitasatosporales; family Streptomycetaceae; genus Streptomyces; species Streptomyces sp. NPDC059454. The sequence continues at coordinate 19,402 of NZ_JBHYVC010000056.1, forward strand.
CGAACAGCAGCATCGGCAGCACCTTGGACTTCACCGAGCGGCCGAGGCCGTAGGAGCCGCGCAGGGACTGCGAGTACAGCGAGAGCCTGGCGTAGGAGCGGCCGAGGCGGGGGCCGTCGTAGGAGCGGTAGCCGATGTTGTGGATACGGGTGTCACCCGTTGCAGTGGCTGGTGTCTGCATGGACTGCTCAGTTGCCATGGCCGACCGCCTCCTTCCGCTGCTCGTAGCTGTTCTTGTCGCTGTTTTCGGCGCTGTTCGTGAAGACCTCGGAGATGTGGTGCCGGCGCTGTTCCATGCGCACCAGACCGAGGCCGAGGTCGGCGATGACGTCCCGGACCAGGTCGTAGGTGTCCTCGCCCTGTGCGGTGAGCAGCAGGATGTGTCCGGCGCCCGGCAGTCCGCTGCCGTCCTCGACGCCCATCCCGCGCGCGTGGAGCGCGTCGCGCACCGCGCGGGTGCCGTCCGGGTGCTCGTCGGTGTCGGTGACCTCGATCGCGAGGGTCGTGGTGGTCTGGGTGAAGTCCGTGGTGGAGCTGGAGCGCAGCAGCTTGCCGCCGTCGACGACGACGACGTGGTCGCAGGTGCGCTCCAGTTCGCCCAGCAGGTGGGAGGTGACCAGGACCGAGATGCCGAAGTCGGTGTGGATGCGGCGGATCAGGCCGAGCATCTCGTCGCGGCCGACCGGGTCGAGGCCGTTGGTGGGCTCGTCCAGGAAGACCAGCTGGGGGTCGTGCACGAGGGCCTGCGCGAGCTTCACCCGCTGCTTCATGCCGGTGGAGTAGCCGCCGATGGGCCGGTAGCGCTCCTCGTACAGGCCGACGTGGCGCAGGGTGTCCGCGGTGCGCTCCCGCGCGGCGGTGGGCGGCAGGCCGGACATGCGCGCCATGTGGACGACGAACTCGGTGGCCGAGACGTCCGGCGGCAGGCAGTCGTGCTCCGGCATGTAGCCGACCCGTTCGCGGATGGCGGCGCCCTCGGTGGCGACATCGAGGCCGAGCACTTCGGCGCGGCCCTCGGTGGCGGGGGACAGACCCAGCAGGATCTTGATCAGTGTGGACTTGCCGGCTCCATTGGCTCCGACGAGTCCGGTCACACCGGGCCCGACGTCCACGGAGAGCCGGTCAAGAGCGGTCACCCGGGGGAACCGCTTGCTCAGGCTTTCGGTCGCGATCACAGTCACGTCCATGACAGTAGTGACCCGTACCACTGCGGTCGTCAGACCGGAGAGCCGTCTTGGGGTCCGTCTGGAGTCGTACGGGCCCGTAGGGGGTTCTCCTCCCGGGGAGTTATCCACAGCCGGCGGCCCGCCCTTGACGGGACTCCGGCCGACTGCGAGATTCGCCCGTGTCACGTTACGGACACGTAGCGCAGTCATGACCGCAGGGGGTGACGGCTTGTCGGGGACGGTGTGGGCGGGGGCGCGGGAGCGCCGGGTGCGTACGGGCGGGGTCGAGCTGTGTGTGGCCGAGCTGGGTGAGCGCGGGCGGCCGACGGTCGTCCTGGTGCACGGTTATCCGGACAGCAAGGAGGTGTGGTCCGAGGTCGCGTCCCGGCTCGCCGGGCGTTTCCACGTCGTGGCGTACGACGTCCGGGGCCACGGCCGGTCCACGGCGCCGCGTCCGCTGCGCGGCGGGTTCACCCTGGAGAAGCTGACCGACGACTTCCTGGCCGTCGCCGACGCGGTCAGCCCGGGCCGGCCGGTGCATCTGGTGGGGCACGACTGGGGTTCGGTGCAGTCCTGGGAGTTCGTCACGGTCGGACGCACCGCGGGGCGGATCGCCTCCTTCACGTCGATGTCGGGGCCGTCGCTCGACCACTTCGGGCACTGGATCAACCGCCGCCTGAAGCGGCCCACCCCGCGCCGGATCGGCCAGTTGCTGGGCCAGGGCGCCAAGTCCTGGTACGTGTACCTGCTGCACACCCCCGTGCTGCCCGAGCTCGCCTGGCGCGGCCCGTTGGGCAGGCGCTGGCCGCGGATCCTGGAGCGCGTCGAGAAGGTGCCCGGCGGCGGTTACCCGACCTCGTCCCTGCCGTCGGACGCGGCGCACGGGGCGTGGCTCTACCGGGACAATGTGCGGCCCAGGCTGCGCAGCCCGCGTGCCGACGCCTACGCGCACGCGCCCGTGCAGCTCATCACGCCGTTGGGGGACGCGTTCCTCTCGGAGCGGCTCCACGACGAGCTGGAGCTGTGGGCGCCGCAACTGACCCGGCGGACGTTGCCGGCCCGGCACTGGGTGCCGCGCACCCGCCCCGACCTGCTGGCGACGTGGATCGGTGAGTTCGTGGCGTCCGTGGAGGACGGCCGGCCGGAGGTGACGGCTCCGGGCCGGTACGCCGACCGCTTCGGCGGGCAACTGGTCCTGGTCACGGGGGCGGGCAGCGGTATCGGGCGGGCGACCGCGCTCGCGTTCGCGGAGGCGGGCGCGCGCGTGCTGGCGGTCGACCGGGACGCGGCGGCCGCGTCCCGTACCGCGGGGGAGGCCCGCGGTCGCGGAGCGGCTGCGGCCTGGGCGGAGACGGTGGACGTGTCCGACGAGCCGGCCATGGAGAAGCTCGCCGAGCGGGTCACCACGGAGTACGGCGTGGTGGACGTCCTGGTGAACAACGCCGGCATCGGGTTGGGCGGCTCCTTCTTCGACACCACCCCGGAGGACTGGAAGAAGGTCCTCGACGTCAATCTGTGGGGGGTGATCCACGGCTGTCGGCTTTTCGGGCGGCGGATGGCCGAGCGCGGACAGGGCGGCCACATCGTCAACGTCGCCTCGGCGGCGGCGTTCCAGCCGTCCAGGATGCTGCCCGCCTACAGCACGTCCAAGGCGGCGGTGCTGATGCTGAGCGAGTGCCTGCGGGCGGAGCTGGCGGGCCGGGACATCGGCGTGACGGCGGTGTGCCCCGGGTTCGTGAACACCCCCATCACCTCCACCGCGCGCTTCGCGGGCGTGGACGCCGAGGAGGAGCGGCGGCTGCGGAAGCGGGCGGCACGCCTGTACGGGCTGCGCGACTACCCGCCGGAGAAGGTCGCCGCCGCGATCCTGCGGGCGGTGGTGCGTGACGAGGCGGTGGTGCCGGTCACTCCGGAGGCGCGGGCCGCGTATGCGCTGTCGCGGTGGGTGCCGGGGGCGCTGCGGAGGATCGCGCGGGTGAAGCCGCCGTGGTGAGGGCGGTCCGGGTGAGGCCGGTCGATGTGAGGCCGGTTGTCCACAGCAGACGTCAATTCCCCTGTGGATAACCACACTTGGCTGTGGATCAAACCTCCGAAGGTAAATCGATCGCGTGATGCGCGTCTCTCCCGGCAGTCTGAGCGGATGGATGAAAGACGCACCGTGAAGGTGTCGAAGTACCTCGCCAAGCATCTGCGTCATCAGCCCGAGAGGATCGGGCTCACCCTCGACGAGGGCGGCTGGGTCGAGATCGGCACGCTGATCGCCGCGGCGTCCGCGCACGGCTTCCGGTTCACCCGGGAGGAACTGGACCACGTCGTCGCCGTCAACGACAAGCGGCGCTTCGCCGTCGAGGGCACCCGGATCCGCGCCAGCCAGGGCCACAGCGTCGAGGTCGACCTCGGGCTGGCACCGGCCGTCCCGCCGCCGTACCTGTACCACGGCACCGTCGCCCGCAGCCTGGAGGCGATCCGCGCCGAGGGGCTGCGTCCCATGAACCGGCACGACGTGCACCTCTCCGCCGACCGCGAGACGGCGACCCGCGTCGGCGCCCGCCGGGGACGCCCGGTCGTGCTGTCCGTGGACGCGGCCGCCATGCACCGGGACGGCCATGTCTTCCACGTGAGCGCGAACGGCGTGTGGCTGACCCGGGTCGTACCGAGCCGGTACCTGCGGTTTCCCGCGAGCCACCGAGGCGGAACGCCGACGGCCTGACCGTTTCACGTGAAACACGGCCCGCCGCATAGGCTCGGTGGTATGACTCTGCGCCTGAGCACCGTGATCCTCCCGTACCGCCGCTGGCACGAGGGCAGCCGTTCGGCGTGGGTGCGCGCCGAGGAACTCGGCTTCCACACGGGGTACACCTACGACCATCTGTCCTGGCGCAGTTTCCGGGACGGCCCCTGGTTCGGCGCCGTTCCCACCCTGACCGCCGCCGCGGCCGTGACCGACCGGATGCGGCTGGGCACACTGGTGACCTCGCCGAACTTCCGGCACCCGGTGACCCTCGCCAAGGAGCTCATCTCCCTCGACGACATCTCCGGCGGGCGGGTCACGCTCGGGATCGGCGCGGGCGGCACCGGCTTCGATGCCACGGCGCTCGGCCAGGAGCCCTGGACACCTCGCGAGCGCGCCGACCGCTTCGCCGAGTTCGTGTCCCTGCTCGACCGGCTGCTCACCGAGGACTCGGTGTCGTACGAGGGCGACTTCTACGCGGCGCACGAGGCGCGCAACATCCCGGGCTGTGTGCAGCGGCCCCGGCTGCCGTTCGCCGTGGCGGCCACAGGACCGCGCGGGCTGCGGCTCGCGGCACGTCACGGGCAGGCCTGGGTGACCACGGGAGACCCCCGGCTGTACGAGGACGGCACCCCCGAACAGTCGGTTCAGGCCATGCGCGGCCAGGCGGAGAAGCTGGCCGACGCCTGCGCCGAGCTCGGCCGGGACGTGACCGGGCTGGACAAGATCCTGCTCACCGGATTCACCCCGGACCGGGGCCGCCCACTGGAGTCCCTGGACGCCTTCGTCGACTTCGCGGGCCGCCACGCCGAGCTGGGATTCACCGAGATCGTGATCCACTGGCCCGTCCCCGACTCGGACTTCGCCGCGGACCAGAAGGTCTTCGAACGGATCGCCATGGAGGCGCCTGCGCAGCTGCGGTGATCCCGGCTGTCCCAGGGTGCGGGAAAGACCGCTGGTGACGACGGTAACCACTCAGATGTGCGGAGTCCCGCACGGTCGTGCGGGCATATGCGGGACAATGGCCGGGTGACCTCAGCGACCCGACAGCCCGAGACCCAGGCAGCCACCACTCGACCGCGGCTCATCGCCACCGACCTCGACGGCACCCTGCTGCGCGACGACAAGTCGGTGTCCCCTCGCACCGTCGCCGCGCTCGCCGCCGCCGAGGAGGCGGGCGTCGAGGTCTTCTTCGTCACCGGCCGCCCGGCCCGCTGGATGGACGTCGTCAGCGACCACGTCCACGGCCACGGCCTCGCCATCTGCGGCAACGGCGCGGCCGTCGTCGACCTGCACGGAGGACCCGGCGCGCACCGCTTCGTGAAGGTGCGCGAGCTGCCCCGGAAGAACGCGCTGGACGCCGTACGGCTGCTGCGCGAGGCCGCGCCGGGCACGGTGTACGCCGTGGAGCAGACCTTCGGCTTCAACCAGGAGCCGGCGTACCCGAAGCTGCACATGGAGATCCCGGACACGCTCGCTCCCGCCGAGGACCTGCTGGCCGCGGACTCCCCCACCGCCGGCGAGCCGGTGCTCAAAATCCTCGCCCACCACCCCGAGCTCGACCCCGACGCCTTCCTGACCCTGGCCCGGCTCGCCGTCGGCGACCGTGCCAACGTCACCCGCTCCAGCCCCAGCGCCCTGCTGGAGATCAGCGGCCCCGAGGTGTCCAAGGCCAGCACGCTCGCCCTGTGCTGCGCCGAGCGGGGCATCTCGCACGAGGAGGTCGTCGCCTTCGGTGACATGCCGAACGACGTCGAGATGCTGACCTGGGCCGGCCGTTCCTACGCGATGGGCAACGCCCACCCGGACGTGATCGCCGCCGCCTCGGGCCGCACGGTCGCCAACAACGACGACGGGGTGGCCGTGGTGATCGAGCGGCTGCTGAACGAGCGGCCGTAACCGCTCAGGAGCTCAGAGCGACACCCCGTGCCGCGCCAGCCACGACACGGGGTCCACCGCCGACCCCGCCTCCGGCGTGACCCGCACCTCGAAGTGCAGATGCGGGCCGGTGGAGTTACCGCTGGTGCCGGACTGGCCGATCCACTGCCCGGGCGCCACCCGGTCCCCCTGGTCGACGGCGACGGCGGCGAGATGGGCGTACTGCGTGTAGTAGCCGCCCGCGTGCCGGAGCACGATCTCGATGCCGAAGGCTCCCCCGCAGGACACCTTCACCACCCTCCCGGAGCCCACGGCCCGCACCGGCGTGCCGATCGGCACCGCGAGGTCCTGCCCGGTGTGCCGGTTCGCCCACCGGGTGCCGCCGCTGCCGTAGGAGGCGGACAGTTCGTACGTCTCCACCGGCGCCACCCAGTGGGTGGTGAACCGCGTCCGAGGCTGGTCGAGGCGGACCGCGCCGCGGCAGGCGCCGGCCGCGACGGAGGCGTCCGCCTGGCCCTGCAGCTTCCACCGCGCCGCTTCGAGCTTCCGCTCGATGCCCTGCTGCAGGGCGACGAGTTCCGTGTTCTGCTTCTCCAGCCTCTTCCACGCCGCCGCGGCCTTCGCCTCGTCGCGGGCGAGCCGGGCCTCGGCCCGTTCACTCCTGTCGATCGCCTTGTCGAGCGACACCTCCGCCTGCCGCACCGCCCGCTGACCACGCATCAGCTCTTCGGGATCATCGGCGAGCAGCATGTGCGCGGTGAGCGGCAGCCCGCCGCCGTCCCGGTACTGGGAGCTCGCGATCCGGCCCAGGTCCTCGTGCAGCCCGGTCATCTCCCGCCGCTCGCGGTCGAGCCGCTCCTCCAGCCGCTGTGCCCTGGCCCGCTGCTCCTCGGCCTCGCGCCGGCCGGCCTCGTACCGCTCCGTCGCCGCCGCCGCTTCCTCGTACAGCCGCGCCACTTCCGCACCGATGCCGGACGCGGAGCCGTGGCCGGGGGCGTGGGGGCCGTCGGCGGGCCGGGCGGCGAGCACGGCGAGCGCGCACAGCAGCACGGCGGTGAGCAGCGGATGACGGCGGGTGAAGCGCATGACTGCGATCCTGGACCCTGCCCCGGAGCACGGTCCTGTTCACGTCGTACACATGGGGGACCACCCGGCCCCGTACGGACCAGCGATACCGCCGAACAGCCGTCTTCCCCTCCCTGCTTGACGCCACGTCACGCGAGGGGCGTCCACCGGGCTAGCGTGCCGCCACCAGGAGCCCGGCCTGCTCCTCCCGGCGCGCCATGGCCCGCAACGGACCCGCTACGGCCACCAGTTCGGCGTACGGCCCGCGCTGCACCACCCGTCCCTCGTCCAGCACGACGACCTCGTCCACCGCCTCCAGGCCGGCCAGCCGGTGGGTGATGAGCAGCGTCGTACGGCCCTCGGTGGCGGCCAGCAGGTCGGCGGTGAGCGCGTCGGCGGTCGGCAGGTCGAGGTGTTCGGCGGGTTCGTCCAGCACCAGCACGGGGAAGTCCGCGAGCAGCGCCCGGGCGAGCGCCAGCCGCTGCCGCTGCCCGCCGGACAGCCGCGCCCCGTGCTCGCCGACGAACGTGTCGAGCCCCTCGGGCAGGCCGTCGGCCCACTCCAGCAGCCGGGCCCGGCCAAGAGCGTCGCGCAGCTCGTCCTCGGTCGCGTCCTTCCTGGCGAGCAGCAGGTTCTCCCGTACCGAGCTGTTGAAGAGGTGCGCGTCCTGCGCGCACAGTCCGACCAGCCGCCGTACGTCGTCGCCGTCCAGGGCGTACGCGTCCACCCCGGCCAGTGTGTAGGAGCCCGCGCCCGGGTCCAGGAACCGCAGCAGCGTCTGCGCGAGGGTCGTCTTGCCCGACCCGGAGGGGCCGACCACCGCGACGCGGCGGCCCCGCTCGAGCGTCAGGTCCACCCCGGCGAGCGCGTCCCGGTCCTGCCCTGGGTGCCGGGCGGCCAGCCCCTTGACCACCAGCGGGAACGGCGACGCGGGCGCCTGCCGGGGCGTCTCCGGCTCCCGTACGGGAGCCGGGGCGTCCAGGACCTCGTACACGCGCTCGGCGCTGCGGCGCACCCGCTGCCGGTACTGCACGGCGAGCGGCATCCCGAGGACGGCCTCGAACGCGGCCAGCGGGGTGAGGACGACCACGGCGAGGGCCACACCGTCCAGCCGGCCGGTGGCCACGGCCTGGGCGCCGACGAGGGCGGCGGCCGCGACGGTCAGTCCGGAGATCAGTGCGGTGAGCCCGTCGCCGAGCGCGGTGGCGGTGGCGGCGCGCGAGGCGATCCGGGTGAGCGTGCCGTCGGCCCGGCGCGTCTCCGCGGTCCGCGCGGGCAGGGCGCCGGCCACGGTCAGCTCCGCGGTGCCGGTGAGCAGATCGGTCACCCGGGTCGCGAGGACGCCACGCGCCGGTGCCAGCCTGCGTTCCGCGCGACGGGCCACGGCGCCGGTGAGCAGGGGCACACCGGCGCCCGCCGCGAGCAGCCCGGCCGCGAGCACGGCTCCGGCCTCGGGCAGCAGCCAGGCGGTGAAGCCGACGGACAGGGCGGAGACGGCGACGGCCGCACCGGCCGGCAGCAGCCAGCGCAGCCAGTAGTCCTGGAGCGCGTCCACGTCGGAGACCAGCCGGGAGAGCAGGTCGCCCCGGCGGGCGCCGCGCAGTCCGGCGGGTGCCAGCCGCTCAAGGCGCCGGTACACCGCGACGCGGGTGTCGGCCAGCATGCGCAGCACGGCGTCGTGCGACACGAGCCGCTCGGCGTAACGGAACACGGCCCGGCCGATGCCGAAGGCGCGGGTCGCCGTCACGGCCACCATCAGATACAGCACGGGCGGCTGCTGCGAGGCCCGGGAGATGAGCCACCCGGAGGTCGCCATGAGCCCGACGGCGCTGCCCAGGGCGAGGGTGCCGAGCAGCAGCGCGAGGGTGATCCTCCCCCGCCGGGCGCCGGACAGGGCACGGACGCGGGCGAGGACACCGCCCGGAACCGGTCCCCGGTCCTCGTGCTCGGCGGGCCCGCTGTCCGGTACGGGGGCCGTTTCGCCGGCCGTCGCGGTGTGGACCTCTCGGCGCGGGGACTCCCCGGGGGCCGCGGGAGCCGGTTCGGCGAGTCGCACCACCCGGTCCGCCACGGCCAGCAACGCCGGCCGGTGCACCACGAGCAGCACCGTCCGGCCGGCGGCCAGCCGCCGTACCGCCGCCACGACATCGGCCTCGGTGGCGCCGTCCAGCGCCGCCGTCGGCTCGTCGAGCAGCAGGACGGGCCGGTCCGCGAGGAAGGCGCGGGCCAGTGCGAGCCGCTGCCGCTGCCCGGCCGACAGTCCCGCTCCGTCCTCGCCCAGCACGGCCTGGGCGCCGTCGGGCAGCGCGTCCACGAACTCCAGTGCCCCGGCGTCCCGCAGGGCGCGCCGCACGGCGTCGTCGTCCGCGTCGGGCCGGGCCAGCCGTACGTTCTCGGTGATCGTCCCGGCGTACAGATGCGGCCGCTGCGGCACCCAGGCGACGCGGCCGTGCCACTCGGCGAGGTCGAGTCCGCCGAGATCGGCTCCCCCGATCCGCACCCGGCCCCCGGTGGGGCGGACGAACCCGAGCAGCACGTTCAGCAGGGTCGACTTGCCCGAGCCGCTCGGTCCGACGAGCGCCACCGTCTCCCCGGGGGCGACGGTGAAGGACACGTCCGTCACCGCGTCCGTGGACCGGTCCGGATAGCGGACCGTCACGTCCTCGAAGGCGAGGACGCCCGTCGGCACCGCCGCCGTCCCCGGCACGGGCACCGGCGTCTCCAGTACCGAGAAGATCTCCTCGGCCGCCCCGAGGCCCTCCGCGGCCGCGTGGTACTGGGCACCGACCTGCCGCAGCGGCAGATAGGCCTCGGGCGCCAGGATCAGGACGATCAGGCCGGTGTAGAGGTCCATCTCGCCGTACACGAGCCGCATGCCGATCGTCACCGCGACCAGTGCCACCGAGAGCGTGGCGAGCAGTTCCAGCGCGAAGGAGGAGATGAAGGCGATCCGCAGCGTCCGCATGGTCGCCCGCCGGTACTCGGCGGTGATCCGGCGGATGGACTCCGCCTGGGCCTTGGCCCGTCCGAAGACCTTCAGCGTCGGCAGTCCGGCGACGACGTCCAGGAAGTGGCCGGACAGCCGGGACAGCACCAGCCACTGGCGGTCCATCCGGGACTGGGTGGCCCAGCCGATCAGCACCATGAAGACCGGGATGAGCGGCAGGGTGCCCACGATGATCGCCGCCGAGACCCACTCCTCGGTGACGATCCGCGCCAGCACCGCCACCGGGACGACCACCGCGAGCCCCAGCTGGGGGAGGTAGCGCGAGAAGTAGCCGTCGAGGGCGTCGATCCCCCGGGTGGCCAGGGCGACCAGCGATCCGGTGCGCTGACCGTCCAGCCATCCCGGCCCCAGCGCCGTCGCCCGCTCCAGCAACCGCTCCCGCAGCTCCGACTTCACCGCGGCGCTCGCCCGGTGCGCGGCCAGCTCGGTCAGCCAGCCGACCAGACCGCGGCCGGCCGCCACGCCGACGAGAAGCAGCAGGGGAGTGCCGAGTTCACCGACGGACAGTCCGTCCTGGAACGCGCCCACCACGATCTCGGCGATGAGCATGGCCTGGGCGATGACCAGCACCGCGCCGACGGCGCCCAGGCCGACGACCGCCACCAGGAAGCCACGGGTGGCGCGGGCGTACCGGAGAAGACGCGGGTCGATCGGTTTCACGTGAAACACACCTCAGTGCACGGGATCGGCGATGTGCTGGGTGCCTATCCGCTTACGGAACACCCAGTACGTCCAGCCCTGGTAGAGCAGCACCACCGGCGTGGCGATCACCGCCAGCCAGGTCATGATCTTCAGGGTGTAGGGGCTGGAGGAGGCGTTGGTGACGGTCAGGCTCCAGTCGGCGTCCAGCGTGGACGGCATGACGTTCGGGAACAGCGTCAGGAAGAACATCGCCACGGCGGCCACGATGGTGACGCCGGACAGGGCGAACGCCCACCCCTCGCGTCCCGCCTGGTTCGCCGTCAGCGCGGCGACCAGCGAGGCGACCGCCACGGCCAGCGCGACCAGGCTGGTGCCGTCACCGCGGTCGGCCTGGGTCCACAGCAGGAAGGCCGACGCCAGGACCGCCGTGACCAGACCCACGCGCAGGGCCAGCTTCCGTGCCCGCTCCCGGATCTCGCCGACCGTCTTCAGCGCCGTGAAGACCGTGCCGTGGAAGGTGAACAGCGTCAGTGTGACCAGGCCGCCCAGCAGCGCGTACGGGTTGAGCAGGTCCCAGACGCCGCCCACGTACTCGAACTCGGCGTCGATCTTCACACCGTGCACGATGTTCCCGAAGGCCACGCCCCACAGGAACGCCGGGATCAGCGAGGTCCAGAAGATCGCCGTCTCCCAGTTGCGCTGCCAGCTCTCCTCCGGTCGCTTCGCCCGGTACTCGAAGGCGACACCGCGGATGATCAGGCAGACCAGGATGGCCAGCAGCGGCAGGTAGAAGCCGGAGAAGAGCGTGGCGTACCACTCGGGGAAGGCGGCGAAGGTCGCGCCGCCGGCCGTGAGCAGCCACACCTCGTTGCCGTCCCAGACGGGGCCGATGGTGTTGATCAGCACCCGCTTCTCGGCCCGGTCGCGGGCGAGCAGCCGGGTGAGGACGCCGACCCCGAAGTCGAAGCCCTCCAGGAAGAAGTAGCCGGTCCACAGGACGGCGATCAGTACGAACCAGACGTCGTGCAGTTCCATGACGGTGCGGCTCCCTCGGCCTAGTACGAGAAGGCCATCGGCTTGTCGACGTCACGGACGTCGCCACCGAGCTTCGTGGGCGGGTTGAGGTCGGAGTCACTGAGCTCGGGCGGGCCGGCCTTGACGTACTTGGCGAGCAGCTTGACCTCGATGACGGCCAGGACGGCGTAGAGCAGGGTGAAGACGGACATCGAGGTGACGACCTCGGCCGTGGACACACCGGGGGAGACCGCGTCCTCGGTCCGCATCACGCCGTAGACGACCCAGGGCTGCCGGCCCATCTCGGTGAAGATCCAGCCCCAGGCGTTGGCGATCAGCGGGAACGCCATGGTCCACAGCGCCAGGAGCCAGTACAGCCGGGTGAGCCGGGTGCCGAGCGGCTCCTTCAGCAGCACCAGGCGCGGGACCTCGTCCTCGCCGGTGCGGTGGGCGGGCGGCAGCAGGAACTTCCTGCGGGTGAGCCACAGGCCGAGGAGGCCGAGCGAGAAGGAGGCCATGCCGAAGCCGATCATCCAGCGGAAGCCCCAGTAGGCGACGGGGACGATGGGCTTGTAGTCACCGGGGCCGAACTTCTCCCGCAGGGCCTCGTTGGTGTCGCTGATGCCGGGCACGTACGAGTCGAAGTCACTGTGGGCGAGGAAGGACAGCAGGCCGGGGATCTCCAGGGCGACCTTGTTGTGGCCCTCGTCCACGTCTCCGTAGGCGAACACGGAGAAGGGGGCCGGTTCCTCGCCGTCCCAGAGGGCCTCGGCCGCGGCCATCTTCATCGGCTGCTGCTCGTACATGACCTTGCCGAGGGTGTCGCCGCTGATCGCGGTGAACAGACCGCCGACCGCCAGGGTGACCAGACCGAGCCGGAGCGAGGTCCGCATCACCGGGATGTGCTTCTTACGCATCAGGTGGAAGGCGGCGATGCCCACCATGAAGGCGCCGCCGGTCAGGAAGGCCGCCGAGAAGCTGTGGAAGACCTGGTTGAGCGTGGTGTTCTGGGTGAGCACCAGCCAGAAGTCGGTGAGTTCGGCGCGGCCCTTCTCCTCGTTGATCCGGTAGCCGACCGGGTGCTGCATCCAGGAGTTGGCGGCGAGGATGAAGTACGCCGACAGCAGGGTGCCGATCGAGACCATCCAGATGCAGGCCAGGTGGATCCTCTTGGGCAGTTTGTCCCAGCCGAAGATCCACAGCCCGATGAAGGTGGACTCGAAGAAGAAGGCGATCAGGGCCTCGAAGGCGAGCGGGGCGCCGAAGACGTCACCGACGAACCGCGAGTAGTCGGACCAGTTCATGCCGAACTGGAACTCCTGCACGATGCCGGTGACCACGCCCATCGCGATGTTGATCAGGAAGAGCTTGCCCCAGAACTTCGTCGCCCTGAGGTACTTCTCCTTCTCCGTACGCACCCAGGCGGTCTGCAGCCCCGCGGTGAGGGCGGCGAGCGAGATCGTCAGGGGAACGAAGAGGAAGTGGTAGACGGTGGTGATACCGAACTGCCATCGCGCCAGGGTCTCCGGCGCCAGAGCCAGATCCACGTCGTCGCTCCTTACTTCGCCGTGGTCGCGGCGGCCGCTTGATCCCGTTCGTCCCTCGACATCTCGGACGAAAACGGGATGCGCTTGTGAACGCGTTCACATTCACAAGCAATTATGACCTACCGCTTTTCAGACCTGGAAGGGGGGTCCACTGTGACATCGGCCCCTTGCCGCACCCTCCGGCGCACACGAAGGCGGCCGACGGGAAAGCCGTCGGCCGCCTGGACGTACGCGCCGGTCAGAGCTCCTTGCGGAAGCCTTCCGCCACCTTCAGGAAGATGTCGTTCGCCTCGGTCTCGCCGACCGTGACCCGCACACCCTCCCCGGGGAACGGCCGGACGACCGCACCCGCCTGCTCGCACGCTTGCGCGAACGACGCCGTGCGCTCCCCCAGCCGCAGCCAGACGAAGTTGGCCTGGGTCTCGGGCACCGTCCAGCCCTGGGCCCGCAGCGCGTCCATCACCCGGTTGCGTTCGCACACCAGCGAGCCGACCCGGCCGATCAGCTCGTCCTCGGCGCGCAGCGAGGCGATCGCCGCGTCCTGCGCGATCTGGCTCACCCCGAACGGCACCGCCGTCTTGCGCAGCGCCGCCGCCACCGGCTCGTGGGCGATGGCGAAACCGACGCGCAACCCCGCCAGGCCGTACGCCTTGGAGAAGGTCCGCAGGACACAGACGTTGGGCCGCTCCCGGTAGATCTCGACGCCGTCCGGCACCTCGGTGTCCCGGATGAACTCGCGGTAGGCCTCGTCGAGCACCACCAGGACATCGCTCGGCACCCGGTCGAGGAAGCGCTCCAGCTCGGCCCGTCGCACGACTGTGCCGGTCGGGTTGTTGGGATTGCAGACGAAAATCAGCCGGGTCCGGTCGGTGATCGCCCCGGCCATCGCGTCCAGGTCGTGCACATCGCCCGGGGTCAGCGGCACCTGGACCGAGGTGGCGCCGCTGACCTGCGTGATGATCGGGTAGGCCTCGAAGGACCGCCAGGCGTAGATCACCTCGTCGCCCGGACCCGACGTGGCCTGCAGCAGCTGCTGGGCGACGCCGACCGAGCCGGTGCCGGTGGCCAGGTGGGAGACCGGGACCGCGAAGCGCTCGGACAGCTCGGCCATCAGCGCCGTGCAGGCCATGTCCGGGTACCGGTTGAAGGAGGAGGCCGCGGCCGTCACGGTCTCCATCACGCCGGGCAGCGGCGGATAGGGGTTCTCGTTGGAGGACAGCTTGTACGCCACCGGTCCGCCGGCCGCCGCCGGCTTGCCCGGCTTGTACGTGGGGATCCCCTCCAGCTCGGCGCGCAGCTTGGGGCTCGTCTCGCTCACCGCAGTCCTCCTCGCGAAGACCGGCGGCACCCGTGTCCGCCGCCGACATCCAATACTGCTCACCTTATGAGGATTCGGCGCCGCCGCGTAGAGGAGCGGTGGTTGCTCTCCGGCCCCGTCCGTCACAGCGGCAACAAGGGCAACGTAACCCGAAGGTGTACGAATGACGTGCGGGCCAGGGGCGCGCCGTACATATATCTACGCGCCGGTGGCTTACGCCGTGGCGCGCGTCCCCCGTGCAGGTGAGTTGAGACCTCTTCGCAACATCACACCCTCGACAGGTCCGCATGCGCCGACACGTCAGGTCCTGATATTGGAACGTTCAACACCCTTAACTTCCAAGCCGATCGGTCATTAATGATCATGCAGAAACGTGCCTGTCAACGCGTGCATATGCGTCCGCCCTACCCCACCGCATGAGCCCTACTATCGGCTCGCCATGACAGCAGCAGGGAAGCACCAGGTGAGCCGCGCGGATACCTCACGCCGAGGCGGCCGGCCGGGCAGAGCGGGCATCAGGGACGTGGCCGCCGCCGCCGGAGTCTCCATCACGACCGTCTCGGACGCCCTCAACGGCAAGGGCAGGCTCCCGGACGCCACCCGGCGCCACGTCCGCGAGGTGGCCGACAGACTGGGGTACCGCCCCTCGGCCGCCGCCCGTACGCTCCGCACCGGGAAGTCCGGACTCATCGGCCTGACCGTGACGACGTACGGGGATGAACCTTTCACCTTCACCGAGTTCGCGTACTTCGCCGAGATGGCGCGCGCCGCCACCTCCGCCGCGCTCGCCCGCGGCTACGCCCTCGTCATCCTGCCCGCGACCTCCCGCCACGACGTGTGGTCCAACGTCGCCCTGGACGGCACGGTCGTCATCGACCCCTCCGACCAGGACCCGGTCGTCAGCGAGCTGGTCCGCCAGGGCTTACCGGTCGTCTCCGACGGCCGCCCGGCCGGCTCACTGCCGGTCACCGCCTGGGTCGACAACGACCACGAGGCCGCCGTCCTCGGCATCCTCGACCACCTCGCCGACGCCGGCGCCCGCCGCATCGGCCTGCTCACCGGCACCACCACCGACACGTACACCCACCTGTCGACCACCGCGTATCTGCGCTGGTGCGAGCGCGTGGGCCAGGACCCGGTCTACGAGGCCTACCCGGCGCACGATCCGTGCGCGGGCGCCGTCGCCGCCGACCGGCTGCTCGCCCGCCCCGACCGGCCCGACGCCGTCTACGGCCTGTTCGATCCGAACGGCACCGATCTGCTCGCCGCCGCCCGCCGCTACGGCCTGCGCGTCCCGGACGACCTGCTGCTCGTCTGCTGCAGCGAGTCCACGGTCTACGCCAACGCCGAACCGCCCGTCACCACGCTCTCCCTCAAACCGCGCCGCATCGGCACGGCGGTGATCCAGCTGCTCATCGACGCCATCGAGGGGGTCGACTCGGACCGGCCGGTGGAGCAGGTCATACCGACCGAGCTGATCGTGCGGACCTCCTCGCAGCGGCGTCCGCCCCGTACTACGGTCAGCCCGCCGAGGTCACCGAAGGGGGCGTGACACAGGGGTCGCCGAAGGACGCGTGTCGCCGAGGTCACCGAAGGGGGCGTGCCGCGGCCCGGAGCGCGGAGCTTCCGCTTCCGAAGGGGAAAGCGGCGACTTCGGCGCCCGTCCACGCCTCGGAGGAAGGCGCGTCACGCACGCCGGGTCCTGCGTCCGGGGGCATCTGGGGCGGTGTCGGCTCCGCTTACGGGATGGCGTCAGGGCCCGGCACCGGTTCCACTCGCGGGATGGCGTCAGGGCCCGGTACCGGCTCCGCTTACGGGGTGGCGCCGGGACGCGGTACCGACTCCGCTCCCGGGGGAGGGTCTCGTGCGGGCGGGTCCGGACTCCACAGGGACGGTTCCTTCTCCGGAAGGAGAACGCGAAGGTGTTTCCCGGGCATCCCTCCGGGAGAAACGGGCCGGGCTCCCGGGAGAGGGCGGGCCGGTCGGCGGCGGAAGGTGTGCGGCCAGGCCCGCCGAAGACCCGCCCAAAAAGGGCGAAAGCCGCAGCGAACCGGAGTCTCGCTCTGATTCACCACCCCTGGGTCATCACACGGCGCGATCCGCATTCCTATGATGGGCCCACGACACCGCGGGCCGCTGCGACCAGGCAGTCCGACGCGGTGCAGAAGCGGCGCGATGGTGGAGGGGTCGATGACTCAGGGGGCCGGTCAGGGACCCGAGATGGAGCGGACGGCGACGTTGCGCGACTTCCGGGTACCCGCGTACGTCCACGAGACCGGTCCGTACGCCCAGAGCACGCACCCCGGCGACGTCGTCCCGCCCTCCGAGGAGACCTACCCGGAGGGATACACACCCACCCAGCGGGACCTCCCCGTCATCAATCGGGGTGACACTGTTCAGGTGACCGTCGACCCCGCGTCCGTCCCCGCCCCGCAGCCCGCCACCGGCCAGGGCCCGCTGTACGTGGTCGGCGACGTCCACGGCTACCTCGACGAGCTGGTGACCGCCCTCCAGGAGCAGGGCCTGCTCGATCCGGCGGGCCAGTGGTGCGCCGGCACCGCGCGGCTGTGGTTCCTCGGCGACTTCACCGACCGCGGCCCGGACGGCATCGGCGTCATCGACCTCGTGATGCGGCTGTCCGCCGAGGCCGCCGCCGCCGGCGGCTACTGCAAGGCCCTCATGGGCAACCACGAGCTGCTGCTGCTCGGTGCCAAGCGGTTCGGCGACACCCCCGTCAACTCCGGCGCGGGCACCGCCACCTTCCAGGCGGCCTGGCTGCTCAACGGCGGGCAGAAGACCGACATGGACCGCCTCCAGGACCACCACCTGCAGTGGATGGCCCGTCTCGACGCCGTCGAGGAGGTCGACGGCCACCTGCTGCTGCACTCCGACACCACCGCCTACCTCGACTACGGCCGCTCCATCGAAGAGGTCAACGACACCGTCCGCGAAACGCTCACCCGCAACGACGCCGACGAGGTCTGGGACCTGTTCCGCAAGTTCACCAAGCGGTTCTCCTTCCGTGACGAGGGCGGCGCCGACGCGGTGCGCTCCCTGCTGGATACGTACGGCGGCACCCGGGTCGTTCACGGCCACAGCCCGATCCCGTATCTGACGGGCGAAGTCGGTTCCGAGGACGGCGAGGACGACGGCGGCCCCGTGGTCACCGGACCTCATGTCTACGCCGACGGACTCGCCATCGCGATGGACGGCGGGGTCACCATGGCCGGAAAACTGCTGGTCCAGCAACTGCCGCTGGGCGTCTGACGGTTCAGCGGGCCGTGACCGTGCGGCCCGCAACCGCACCGTGCACGTGCCAATTTCGGTAAACCCCCTGTCACCGCGCGCCGTCACCGCTCTACCATCGGCTTATCCGTAGCAGGCTCCCCTCCGTTTCTGCCCGACGGCTCGTCAGCATGCCGAGCCACAAGCCCTACGGAGCATCGGGGGATGCACATGAACAGCGTTCCGCAGCACCTGCTGAACGAGGACCGCCAGGAATACGAGCGGATTCTCGATGAGGCGCTGCGCTCCGCACCACACCACCCGGAACTGGCCGCGGTCGGCCAGCGGCTCAACTCGGAACAACTGCGCACGATGGCGCTCAACGCCACCGCGATCATCACGACGGCCGCGGCGACCGAGTACCAGCACTATGTGAAGGTCCGCGAGGAACTGCGCCGGCCACCGGCGTCGTCCGCCCCGCCCGTCCGCGAGTCCGGTTCCAGCGAGCCGGGCACGAACGCGGTGGGGTTCGCCGCCACCGTGGGAGAGGTCGCCGAGACCGCCGGCGCCGGCGCCGGCGCCGTCGTCGCCGTCCTGGCACCCGTCCTGGCCGGAACCGCGGCCACGATCTTCCTGCTCGTCGGCTACGTCCTGCGGATGCTCGATCCCGGCGCCGCGTTCACCCGGACCATGCTCACCACGGGATGGGTGTTCGGCGCGGTGACGGCGGTCGCCGTCCTCGTCGCCGCCGTGGGCCTGCTGCTCACCGCGCTGCGCAACAAGCCCTCGGCGCTCGGCGGGCCGTACCGCGAACTCGACGGGGAGGTGTCCCTGGCCAGGGACGCCTGGCGCGAGGCCCTGCTGGAGCGGGGGATCCTGCCGTTCCTGCGGGACGCGCTCACCGACCCGGCGACGGTCACCGCGCTGCAGCACACGGCACCACCCCCGCCGTCCGGCCGCATCCCGCACCTGGGGTACGGCCGGCCGGGCTTCTCCAGCCCGGAGGAGGGGGCGGCCCGTGGCACACGGCCGAGCTACTCCAGTCCGGACTACTCGAGCCCGGACTTCGGGGGACCGGAGCACCAGCCGGAGTAGCCGGGCGGCCCGTCCGTCGGCTTGCGTTCTCCGTTCCGGAGGCGCGAGCCGGATGGACAGGGTGGATGGTCGGACCGGGTGATCGGGCCGGACGGGCGGGTCGAGTGGTCGGACCGGGTCTCAGAGAATCCCCGCCCGTCCCGCGGCTGTGATCCACTGGGGGAACTCGGACAGCAGACGGTCGTACAACTCCGCGTCCGGCACGGTGCTGATGTCGTCGACGGCGAAGAACCCGACGTTGTCGACGCGGCGTCCCGGCAGTGTGTCGAACCGCTCCAGCACACCGTAGTTGGATCTGCCCAGCCCCACGAACTGCCAGAAGACCGGTTCCTCCACCGCCTCACGGAGCTCGTGCTCGATCTCCTTGTTGCGGTAGACACCACCGTCGGAGAAGAACAGGACGAGGGTCGGAGCGGACGCGGGACGGTCCCGGACGAACGTGCGCACCTCGGCGATGACCTTCTGCTCCTCGTTCTGGATGCCCACGTCCCGCATGTCGACCTGGCTGGGGTCCAGCCCTTTCTTCCGCCCGCGCCGGAACAGACCCACCTCCCCCACGCGCACATGCAGCCGCAGCCACTCGGGAAGCTCCCCCAGCCGCAGATCCGGCAGCCGGGCCGGGTTCGAGGCGAACGTCCAGGCCTGCATCTCACCGTCGTCGTCCAGCTGCGCCGCGACCGCCGCCATCCGCTCGACGACGTCGGCCACGACCCCCTTGGAGTACAGGAAGGACATGGACCCGGAGGCATCGAGTACGAGGATGACGCGCGCGGTGACCCCGGCGGCCCCATGCTTGTGCAGGCTGACCGCCACCTGCTCCTTGCGCAGCGACAACCGCTTGCGCATGTCGACGGGCAACCGCTCCTCGCCCTTGGTGAGCCGCGGGGCACCGGGGTGGGGACGGGGTGCGGAGGGCTGCCGGGCGGGTGCGGAGGGCTGCCGGGCGGGTGCGACCGGCATCGCGGGAGGAACGGGCGGGGGAGGCGGGGCCGGGGCCGCGGTGGCCGGCGGGACCGGGGGCACGTCGTCCACGGTGATGCCGAAGTCCGTGGCCAGGCCCGCGAGCCCGGAGGCGTACCCCTGCCCCACCGCCCGGAACTTCCACTTCCCCTGCCGCCGGTACAACTCGCCGCCGATGAAAGCGGTCTCCGTCCCCGCCGCCATGTCGAACCGGGCCAGCTCGGTCCCCGCCCCGGCGTCGAGCAGCCTGAGCACCAGTCCCGGCACCTGCCCGAACGTCCCGCCGTCCGCCGACGCGCACAGCACGATCCGTTCGACCATCCCTTCCACGGCGCCCAGATCCACCTCCACGGTGTCGGTCGTGTCCCGTGTGCCGCGCTGTTTCCCGAGATGTGTCACGGCGCCGGACGCGTGACGAGACTGGTTGTAGAAGACGAAGTCCCCGTCGTCCCGTACCCGCCCGGCCTCCGTGAGGAGCAGCGCCGAGGCATCGATGTCGGGCACCCCGGCCCCGGCCGCCCAAGCGAGCTCAACGCGCACCACGCGGGCATCGACGGGAAGATTGGACCCCTTGTTCATCGGACTCGCTGTCATGCGGCCAGTCTGCCCACTCGCCCCGGCGGAGGGGAGGGGCAACCGCACCTGCCGCCCCGCGGGAGCGGCACCCACCACGGGCACCGCCCCCGCGCCGCCCGCGGTGAACGCTCAGTCCGTGATCGGCAGATACACGCGATTGCCCGCCTCCGCGAACTCCTTCGACTTCTGTGCCATCCCCTCCTCGATCTCGTCCCGGCTCCCGCCGTGTTCACGACGGATGTCCTGGGAGATCTTCATCGAACAGAATTTCGGGCCGCACATCGAGCAGAAGTGGGCCGTCTTGGCGGGTTCCGCCGGCAGGGTCTCGTCGTGGAACTCGCGTGCCGTGTCCGGGTCGAGGGCGAGGTTGAACTGGTCCTCCCACCGGAACTCGAAGCGGGCGTCGGACAGCGCGTCGTCCCATTCCTGGGCACCCGGGTGGCCCTTGGCGAGGTCGGCCGCGTGGGCGGCGATCTTGTAGGTGATGACGCCGGTCTTGACGTCGTCGCGGTTGGGCAGGCCCAGGTGCTCCTTGGGCGTGACGTAGCAGAGCATGGCCGTGCCCCACCAGGCGATCATCGCGGCGCCGATGCCGGACGTGATGTGGTCGTACGCGGGCGCGACGTCCGTCGTCAGCGGGCCGAGCGTATAGAACGGGGCTTCATCGCAGATCTCCTGCTGAAGGTCGATGTTCTCCTTGATCTTGTGCATCGGGACATGTCCCGGGCCCTCGATCATGGTCTGAACGTTGAAACGCTTCGCGATCGTGTTGAGTTCCCCGAGCGTGCGCAACTCCGCGAATTGTGCCTCGTCGTTGGCGTCCGCGATCGACCCGGGTCGCAGGCCGTCGCCGAGCGAGTACGTGACGTCGTACGCGGCGAGGATCTCGCAGAGCTCCTCGAAGTTCTCGTACAGGAACGACTCCTTGTGGTGCGCCAGGCACCACGCGGCCATGATCGACCCACCGCGGGAGACGATGCCGGTCTTGCGGTTGGCGGTGAGCGGTACGTACGCGAGGCGCACGCCCGCGTGGACCGTCATGTAGTCCACGCCCTGCTCGGCCTGCTCGACGACCGTGTCCTTGTAGATCTCCCAGGTCAGTTCCTCGGCCCGGCCGTCGACCTTCTCCAGGGCCTGGTAGAGCGGCACGGTGCCGATGGGAACAGGGGAGTTGCGCAGCACCCACTCGCGGGTGGTGTGGATGTTCCGGCCGGTGGAGAGGTCCATGACCGTGTCGGCGCCCCAGCGGGTCGCCCAGGTCATCTTCTCGACCTCCTCCTCGATGGAGGACGTCACCGCCGAGTTGCCGATGTTGGCGTTGACCTTCACCAGGAACCGCTTGCCGATGATCATCGGCTCGATCTCCGGATGGTTGACGTTGGCCGGCAGCACCGCCCGGCCCGCCGCGATCTCCTCACGGACCACCTCGGGGGAGACGTTCTCCCGGACCGCCACGAACTCCATCTCGGGCGTGATCTCGCCGCGGCGCGCGTACGCCAACTGCGTGACCGCCCGGCCCGCGCGGCCCCGGCGCGGCAGGCGCGGCCGGCCGGGGAACACGGCGTCCAGATTGCGCAGGCCCCCGCGTGGAGAGGTGTGCTTGATCCCGTCGTCCTCGGGACGGACGGGACGGCCCGCGTACTCATCGGTGTCACCGCGGGCGATGATCCAGTTCTCCCGCAGCGGAGCCAGGCCCCGGCGGACGTCGGTGTCGACGAGTGGATCGGTGTACGGGCCCGATGTGTCGTACAACGTGACCGACTGCCCGTTGGTGAGGTGCACCTGACGGACCGGCACCCGCAGGTCGGGGCGTGTGCCCTCGACGTACGCCTTGTGCCAGCCGATGGACTTCCCGGCCTCCCCGTTCACCGACGTCTCCGTCGGGTCCTGCGTGAAGGCAGGCGTGCGTGCGTCCTTGTTGGTCATGAGACCTACTCCCTACGCCGGCATTACCCGGTAACAGGTTCGGCGGTCGACGCAGCGGTTTCCGTCTGCCGACGTTCCGTGGGAAACATCACTCGCCCTACAGTGATGTTTCATGTGAAACGTCGTTGGGACGGAGGTCAGCGCCCTCTCAGCCCGGTGCTCCGAGCTCCCGCGTGTACAAAAGCGCCTCCACGCTAGCGTCATTTCTGGCGCGGTGAACAGAGGGCCCCTCCTGTTCTTGCGATGATCGGGCGGTGACCCCCAATCAGCCTCCTCCGTATCAACCGCCCGAGCCGTCGCGCACACCCGGCGCCGGGGACGGCGGTGGTCACGGCCACGCGCACGGACACAGCCACGGTCACGGCCCGGCGGCACCCGTCTCCCAGCACCTGCGCAAGGTCATCGCGGCGATCCTGATCCCGTTCGCGGCGGCGGTGCTGATCGGACTCGCCGTGCTGTGGCCGGGCGGTGCCCCGGCACACGAGCGCACCGGCGTCGGCTTCGACCGGCAGACGCAGCACGCCACGGTCACCAAGGTGGTCGAGGTGAGCTGTCAGTCCGTCAACGCCTCCGGGGGCGTCCCGACCGGCGACACCTCCACGGCCGAGGGCTCGTCCGCCCAGCAGCAGGCGGACGGCACCTGCAAGAAGGCGACGATCCGGGTCGACACCGGCGACGACAAGGGCCGTACGTTCAACGAGATCGTGCAGCCGGACCAGTCCCGGCAGCTGAGCGAGGGCCAGGAGGTCGTGGTCGCCTACGAGCCCTCCGCGCCCGAGGACCTCCAGTACTCGGTCACCGATGTGAACCGGCGCTTCCCGTTGGCGCTGCTCGCGGGCATCTTCGCGCTCGCCGTCGTGGCCGTGGGGCGACTGCGTGGCGTGATGGCGCTGGTCGCGCTGGCGATCAGCTTCCTGGTGCTCAACTTCTTCATCCTGCCCGCGATCCTGCAGGGGTCGAACCCGCTGGTCGTGGCGGTGGTGGGGGCGAGCGCGATCATGCTGATCGCGCTGTATCTGTGTCACGGACTGTCGGCGCGTACTTCGGTGGCGGTGCTCGGCACACTGATCTCGCTGCTGCTGATCGGCGTCCTCGGCTCGGTGTTCATCGGGTGGGCCGCGCTGACCGGCAACACCGACGACAACACCGGTCTGATCCACGGGCTGTATCCCGGGATCGACATGAGCGGTCTGCTGCTGGCCGGCGTCATCATCGGCTCGCTCGGTGTCCTCGACGACGTGACGGTCACCCAGACGTCCGCGGTCTGGGAACTGCACGAGGCCAACCCGTCGACGGGCCGGCGCGGGCTGTACCGCGCGGGCATCCGCATCGGCCGCGATCACATCGCGTCCGTGGTCAACACGCTGGTCCTCGCCTACGCGGGTGCCGCACTGCCGCTGCTGCTGCTGTTCTCCATCGCGCAGAGCGGTGTGGGGACGGTGACCAACAGCGAGCTGGTCGCGGAGGAGATCGTGCGCACCCTGATCGGCTCGATCGGCCTGGTGGCCTCGGTGCCGGTGACCACGGCCCTGGCCGCGCTGGTGGTCTCGGCCGACCGCCCGACGGCTCAGGGACACGGGCCGGCACAGGCACAGGGGACCGGGCAGACACCGGACGCTCGGCCGGCCGCGGGACGCGGCGGGCGGGGCAGACGTCGTAAGCGCTGATGTCCCGCGTGGCGGGCGGAACGCGCTGAAGCGTTCCGCCACCGGCCCACCCGACTGGCATAACGCTTCAGCCGGCGCTCTGCTCCGCCAGGATCCGGTCCAGCGCGTCGTCGAGGTGGGCGTCGAAGTCGGCGAGCGCCCCCTCCTGGCCCAGTGGCACCAGCTTGTCGGTGCGGTCGAGGAAGGCCACGAGCGGTGCGGTCGAGGAACGGAACAGCGCCTGGTCGCTGCCGACCTGAAGCCGGATCAGCACCTCGCCCAGCGCGTCGGGGTCCACCGGCGAGACGCGTACGTCGCCCTCCCCGCACGGCCGGCCGACGCCGTCGACCAGCAACTCCCGGCCGAACGCCCAGGTCACGGGAGCGTCCCCCGGCAAGTGGAAGGTCAGCCGTACGGCGTAGGGATCACAGGTGTCGTAGCGGAGCTCCACCGGGATGCGGAAGGACAGCTCCTCCGACACGAGAAAGCTCATCATGACCTCTGCCTGTACGGATTCGCGCATCGCCTACCCCGTCATTCGCCACGGACTGGCCGGGCATGGACCCGGACACCAGAGGGAATCTTGCTGAAAGTACACAGCAGATCACAAGGAGTGAGTTTTCAAATACTGATAGACAGCGTGAGTGACCCGACGAAACGACCCATCTCGGCCTGCAGTCGCTGCGCCGCGAGGGCGAGCCGGTCGGCCTGATGTGCGGGCAGCGAGATGGCCACCGACGCGGCCGTGCCGCCGACGGTGATGGGGATCGCCGCGCACACCGTCCCCAGGACATACTCCTGACGCTCCGTCACCGGTCCCATCCGCCGCGTCCGCTCCAGGCGCCTCAGCAGACTGTGGTCGTCGCGCACGGTGTACGGCGTGACGGGACGCACGGGATGGCGGTCGAGGTGGTCGCGGCGCGCCTCCTCGTCGAGCTGGGAGAGCAGGCACTGTCCGATCGCGTGGGCGTGTCCGGTCTCCCGGAAGTCGGCCCACTCCGCCACCGCGGGATGGGCGGGGGTCTCGGAGACGCAGACGACGTCGATCTCACCCTCGCGGTACACGGCGTAGTACACGGGGGCGCCGATCGCGTCCCGCCAGCGGGCGAGGGTGTCGACCACCGTGCTGCGACGTTTCTGCTCGGCTCCGCTGCTGCTCAGCCGTTCTGCCGCTTCCCCCAGGAAGAACAGCCCCTTGTCGCGGCGCAGATAACCCTCGTGCACCAGGGTGCGCAACAGGTGGTACGTGGTGGGGAGCGCCAGTCCGGTCTCCCGGGCCAGTTGTTTGGCGGGAGCCCCGTAGCCGTGTCCGGCGACGGTCTCCAGCAGGCGCATGGCCCGCTGGACGGAGCCGATGAGGGTCGCGGTGGGCGGCGGTGCGGTGGGCGCCGGCGAGCGGGGCTGCGGAGGGACCGCGGTCATCTGCGCGGAGCCGGTGCCAGTGGTGGCCAAGGGTCACTCCCGAAACGCGAGGGGGCAGCCCGTGCGGGGAACACGGGTGGGGGTCGCCGCTCGCGGGGATCGTCCCCGCGTCGAGTTCCGGACTCTAACGGGCTGTCACCGCACACAGACGGCCCGCCGGGGAAACTTCCCCCGCCCGAGGGAACCAGTGATTCCTGTTACCGCTTCACCGGTCCCCCTCGGCTCACCAGTCGCTGCGCGACGAGGAACTCGATGTGAACTTCCGTACGACGTAGATCAGTCCGCCGACCAGCGCCACGAAGACCAGCACCTTGAAGAGCAGTCCGATCACGAAGCCGACCACGCTCGCTATCAGCCCGCCGAACACGACCAGGGCGATGACCGGCACCGCGATCCACTTCACCCACCACGGCAGTCCCGCGAAGATCTCTCGCATCGCCCTTGTCCTTACCTCTCCGCCCGCCGAGTGCCGGGTCGCGTCGATGATGTCCTGCACTCGATGCTAGGGCGGCAGGTGCTCCGGCGGGGGCCCCGGATCCCTTGTCCTCCCCTGACCGTCCCCCTAGGGAACCCCGACAGCACCCCTCAGCTCTCGGGGGGAGAGAACACCACCAGCACCCGCAGATCCTCGCTGATGTGGTGGAACTTGTGGGCCACTCCGGCCGGTACGTACACGACGCTGCCGCGTGCCACCTGGGTGGTCTCCATGCCGACGGTGATCGCCGCGCGGCCGCTGACGACGAAGTACACCTCGTCCTGGCTGTGCGGCTGCTGCGGGTCCTGGGCGCCGGCGTCCAGGGCGTAGAGGCCGACCGACATGTTCCGCTCACGCAGGAACTGCAGATACGCTCCGTCGTTGGCGGCGCGCTCCGCCTCCAGTTCGTCCAGCCGGAATGCCTTCATCGCCTTGTCCCGCCCCTGCCTCACTGCCCGAGTCCGATCGTGTCTGCCACGATCAGACACATGATGAATTTCCTAGTCAAGACGATCGCCAACGCGGGCGCCCTGGCGGTCGCGGTGTGGCTGCTCGACGACATCACCCTGACCGGTGACAGCACGGGCAAGGAGATCGGCACCCTCATACTGGTCGCACTGATCTTCGGTCTGGTGAACTTCCTGGTCAAGCCGGTGGTGAAGCTGCTGAGTCTCCCCCTGCTCATCCTGACGCTCGGGCTGTTCACCCTGGTGGTGAACGCGCTGATGCTGATGCTCACCTCCTGGCTCGCCGACCAGCTCGATCTGAGCTTCCACGTGGAGGGCTTCTGGACGGCCGTACTGGGCGGTCTGATCATCTCCGTCGTCTCCTGGGCGCTCAACGTCGTCCTGCCCGACGGGGACTGAAGCCGATGACCTATCGCGTCTGCTTCGTCTGCACCGGCAACATCTGCCGCTCCCCGATGGCCGAGTCCGTCTTCCGCGCGCGGGTGGCGGAGGCCGGACTCGACGGCCCGGTCGAGGTGGACAGCGCCGGTACGGGCGGCTGGCACGAGGGCGAGGGCGCCGATCCCCGCACGGTGACCGTGCTGCGGGAGAACGGCTACGACGCCGGCCACACGGCCCGGCGGTTCGACCCGTCCTGGTTCGCCCGCCTCGATCTCGTCATCGCGCTCGATTCCGGCCACCTCAGGGCGCTGCGCCGCCTCGCGCCCACGGACCGGGACGCCGACAAGGTGCGTCTGCTGCGCTCCTACGATCCCGCCGCCGGCGACGATCTCGACGTGCCGGACCCCTACTACGGGGGTGCGGACGGATTCGACGAGTGTCTTGAGATGGTGGAGGCGGCGAGCACCGGACTGCTCGCCGCGGTACGCGAGCAGGTGGAAGGACGGGCGGCATGAACGATTCGACGACGGGCGCGGGCCACGGGCAGGCGCTGCCGGACGGGGCGGGCGACGGCACCCGCGCGGTGCGGGCCGGGCTTCCCGAGCCGGTCAAGCACGAGCCGACCCTGCCAGGACCCGTGTTCGCCGCCCACTTCCATCTGCCGGGCGACCCCACCGGCCCGTACACCTACGGCCGGGACGAGAACCCGACCTGGACGCTGCTGGAACGGGCCATCGGCGAGCTGGAGGCACCCGGGCAGGACGACGTCGAGGCCCTGGTGTTCGCCTCGGGCATGGCCGCGATCTCCTCGGTGCTCTTCTCCCAGCTGCGCGCCGGGGACGCGGCCGTCCTGCCGGACGACGGCTACCAGGCCCTGCCCTTGGTACGGGCCCAGCTGGAGACGTACGGCGTCGAGGTGCGGACCGCGCCGACGGGCGGTGACGCCCAGCTCGAAGTCCTCGACGGCGCGAAGCTGCTGTGGATCGAGACGCCCTCGAATCCGGGGCTCGACGTGTGCGACGTACGACGGCTCGCCGAGGCGGCACACGCGCGCGGCGCCCTGGTCGCCGTCGACAACACCCTCGCGACGCCGCTCGGCCAGCGCCCGCTGGAGCTCGGCGCCGACTTCGCGGTGGCCAGCGGTACCAAGCAGCTCACCGGGCACGGCGACGTGCTCCTGGGCTACGTCACCGGCCGGAACACCGAGGCCATGGCCGCCGTCCGCCGCTGGCGAAAGATCGTCGGTGCTGTTCCGGGACCCATGGAGGCCTGGCTCGCGCACCGCTCGATCGCCACGCTCCAGCTGCGCGTCGACCGGCAGAACGCCACCGCGCTGACGCTCGCCCGGGCGCTGCGGGAGCGGTCCGAGGTCACCGGGCTGCGTTATCCGGGGCTGCCCGACGATCCCTCGCACAGGATCGCCTCGCAGCAGATGCGGCGCTACGGGTGCGTGGTGTCCTTCACGCTGCCCACGCGCGCCCGTGCGGACCGTTTCCTCGACGCGCTGCGGCTCGTGGACGACGCGACGAGTTTCGGCGGCGTACGGTCCACGGCGGAGCGGCGCGGCCGCTGGGGCGGGGACGCGGTGCCGGAGGGCTTCATCCGCTTCTCCGTGGGTGCCGAGGACCCAAAGGACCTGGTCGCGGACGTACTGCGGGCCCTGGACGCATCAGCCGGCTGACCGGCCGGGCCGGCAGGCGCCCGGCACACTGCGGCGGACGGTCCGAGCCTCCCCCCTCGTGGCTCGGACCGTCCTCGGTTCTGCGCGCGAAGAACCGCGTGACCAAGGCTAGTTGACTCAGTGTCAGTGTCCAATCACAGTAGCGACAGCAGCCTATCGACTTATTTATAGTTGGGCGTCCGAGCCCGGAGCGGGGCCGGCGAGGGAGGGTGTGGCGTGGATCTGGCCTTGCTACGGACCTTCGTGACCGTGCACCGGGCCGGTTCCTTCACCCGTGCCGCCGCCCTGCTCGGTCTCTCCCAGCCGGCCGTCACTTCGCAGATACGGACGTTGGAACGGCAGCTGGGCCGGCCCCTGTTCCTTCGGCAGGCGCGCGGTGTGACACCGACGACCATCGGGGACGAGCTCGCCCACAAGGCGGCGCCGCATCTCGACGCCCTGGTGGAGATAGCCGAGTCCGGACTGGAGGAGGACTCCTCCTTACGGACGCTGCATCTGGCCGGCCCTCCGGAGTTCACCGCCGAGCGGGCGCTGCCCGCGCTCACGGAGCTGACCGGAGAGGACGGCCAGAGCTTCGCCCTGCGCGCCTCCTTCGGCACCGCCGAGGAAGTCATCGAGGGACTGGCCGCCGGACATCACGATCTGGCCATCAGCACGGTCCGGCCACGCGGCGCCCTGCTCTCGGCGACCGCGCTCTGCGACGAGGAGCACGTGCTGGTCGCCGCCCCGCGCTGGGCCGAGCGAATCGGCTCCGGCACGCTCCGCCGCACGGGTCCTTCGGTCCTGGAACACGTCCCGGTGGTCGAGGTGCACGAGTCGCTGCCCTTCCTCGCCCGCTACTGGGCCGCCGTCTTCGACTCCCGCCCTGTCGCCCCCGGCACCGTCATCGTCCCGGATCTACGCGCGGTGCTGGCCTGTGCCACCGCGGGAGCAGGGCTGGCGGTACTGCCCCGCTACCTCTGCACGGGCGCACTCCAGCGGGGTGACGTGGTGGCCCTGCACGAACCGACGGTGTCCCCGCTGCGCACCTACTTCCTGGTGGTCCGCACCGGCACACTGGCGATGCCGCACATCGCGCGGGCCCACGAGTGGCTGGAGCGGGCGGCCACCGGCTGGTGCTGATCCACCGGGGTGGTGTCACACTGCCGGAAGCCGACCGCCGCCCTCTCGCGATGTTTCACGTGGAACCAGCCGGGCCACATTTCCCCCATGACCGTCCGACCCGTGGTCAAGCGCACCGCCCGAGCCGTTCTGCTGGACGGCGAGAACCTGATTCTGATCAAGCGCACCAAACCCGGCATGGATCCCTACTGGCTCACCCCTGGCGGCGGAGTGGAGCCGGAGGACTCCACCGTGGTGGACGCCCTGCACCGGGAGGTGTACGAGGAGCTCGGCGCGAAGATCACCGATGTGGTGCCCTGTTTCGTCGACACTGTGGAGCACATCGGCGCGGACGGCGGTGCCACCGGTGTGAAGGTGCAGCACTTCTTCGTATGCCGCCTGGAATCCATGGACCCGTCCCTGCGCCACGGTCCGGAGATCGACGAACCCGTCGGCGAGTACGAGATCGTCCGCGTGCCGTTCACCCGCGTCGGGATCGCCTCCGTCCATCTGGTGCCGCTCTCGCTGCGGCACTACCTGGACGGCAATATCGAGGGCGTACGCGCCATGCACGCCCCCGACCTGGGGTGACGCCCGATCTGCGGGCCACTCCGAACTCCGCGCGCAGTCGGTCGGCGATCCGGACCCCGACCGCCCCGCCGAGAACCCCGGCCGGGGCCGCGGACTCCTTGAATCCTCCTCCAGCCGGAGCAGGGGGATTCCTGGCTCACGCTGCCTGCGGATCAGCGACCCGGCAGGTCTTCCGCGATCAATGCCAGCCGGGTTGGAACCAGCCCGGTTCGATACGGCACGGAGCCGCTTCGAGCGCCGCCGCAGGCGCCTCCTCCGTAAGACCCGGTCAAAGCGTGCCCACCTGTGTGGCGTACTCCGGTGACCCGATGAGGCCGGAGGAGATCGCCCGGCGGAAGGAATCGGCCACGCGCCGTTCTCGCATGTTTCACGTGAAACGTCCCGTGCCCGTGTCCGCGCTCCGCCCGTGACCACGGCATGGCCAAAAGATCGCACGAGTCTCCTGAAACGGGTGGACGCCGAAGCCCCCTGTCGGACAGCCTGACCTGCGTGCCGACACCTTCCCTTGCCTCTCTGCCCATCCGCCGTCTGACGCTCCGCGACCTCAGCGCCTGCGCCGACTTGTCCGAGGACCGGGGGTGGCCACGGGAGGAGCACAAGTGGGGCCTCCTCCTCGCGGCCGGGACGGGTTACGGCATCGACGATCCCGAGGGCGGCCTGGTGGCGGCCTGTGTCGTCACCGAGTACGGGCCACGGGAACAGCCTGCCCTCGCGGCCGTGGGCATGGTCCTGGTCGCCGAACGGCATGCCCGCCGGGGCGTGGGACGCCGGCTCATGCGTCACATCGTCTCGGCGATGGGCACCACACCCCTCACCCTGCACGCGACCCCCTGCGGCCGGCCGCTGTACGAGGAACTCGGTTTCAAGGTCACCGGCCGTGCCGAGATGCTGCGCGGCCACTTCGTCCCCACGGGTGACCGGTCGGAGATCGCCACCCGGGCCGCGACCGCGGAGGACCTCCCTGCGATCGTCCGGCTCGACGAGGAGGTGTTCGGTGCCGACCGGACGCACATCGTCACCCGCCTGCCCGCCTTCGCCGATCAGCTGCGCGTCGCCGAGGAGGACGGACGGATCATCGGTTACGCGACTGCCTGGCCCAACATGGACACTCATGTCGTAGGTCCGCTCATCGCCCGCGACACGGCGACGGCCGAGGCACTGCTCGCTTCGCTCGCCGCCCGCACCGGCCGACCGCTGCGCACCGACATCGATGTGCGGCACGAAGAACTGCTGAGCTGGGCGAAGGAGCATGGGCTGGCGTCCGTGGCGTCGAACGACGTCATGACGTACGGGATCACAGAGCTACCCGGGGACTGGAGCCGGCGGTTCGCCCCGGTGACGGTCGCTGCGACCTGACGCCCACCGGACGCGACGGCGCCGGATCCCGGGGC
>NZ_JBHYVC010000057.1:0-50568 GCF_042749965.1 Streptomyces sp. NPDC059454
CCTTTTCCCCCCCCCCCCCCCCTTCTCCCCCCCGCCGGCCGGCCCCCCCATTCCCCCCCCAAACAAAAAAAAAAAAAAGGGGGGGGGGGCCCGCTTGGTTTTCCCCCGCGCGGCGCCCCGGCCCGTCGAAGCGACCCCTCAGTCCCAGGCGTACCCGTCCCCGAACAGCAGGGTGTGTTCCAGTACGTCCTCGGCGGGGTCGTCGACCTGACCGACGTTGGCGTTGATCAGTCCGACGCGGTGACCGTTGTGGGAGGCCGTGCTGGTCTCGTCCGCGTGTGCGGAACTGGCCAGTGTGCCGCACAGCATCAGCACGGACACCACCCCCATCACTCCGACCGCACAGCGGAGCACGCCCCACACCCACTCGTTCGTCATCGCCCGTTCGTCCCCATTTCTGTATGTCAGTCGTCCCGGCTTCTGATCGGACTCTGTGTCCACCCGTTCATCTGCCAAAACGACCTCGAAGTCACGGGGAGTAACCCGTACGAGGGCGTACGGGTGTGACGGCCGGCTCAGTTGTGGCTGTGCAGGATCTCGTTCAGGCCGCCCCAGACCGCGTTGTTCGGGCGGGCCTCGACCGTGCCGGTGACGGAGTTGCGGCGGTAGAGGATGTGGGAGGCGCCGGACAGTTCACGGGCCTTGACGATCTGGCCGTCGGGCATGGTGACGCGGGTACCTGCGGTGACGTACAGGCCGGCCTCGACCACGCACTCGTCACCGAGGGCGATGCCGACGCCCGCCTCGGCGCCGACCAGGCAGCGCTCGCCGATGGTGATGCGCACGTTGCCGCCGCCGGACAGGGTGCCCATGGTGGAGGCGCCACCACCGATGTCCGAGCCGTCGCCGATGACGACACCGGCCGAGACGCGGCCCTCGACCATCGACGTGCCGAGCGTGCCGGCGTTGAAGTTGACGAAGCCCTCGTGCATGACGGTGGTGCCCTCGGCGAGGTGCGCGCCGAGCCGCACGCGGTCGGCGTCGGCGATGCGGACGCCCTTGGGGGCGACGTAGTCCGTCATGCGGGGGAACTTGTCGACGGATGTCACGGCCAGGTGCAGTCCCTCGGCGCGGGCGTTGAGCCGCACCTTCTCGAGGTCGTCCACGGCGACCGGGCCCAGCGAGGTCCAGGCGACGTTGGCGAGGTGGCCGAAGACGCCGTCCAGGTTCTGGCCGTGCGGCCGGACCAGGCGGTGCGAGAGCAGGTGCAGGCGCAGGTAGACGTCGTGCGCGTCGACCGGCTTCTCGGCCAGCGACGAGATGACCGTACGGACCGCGACCACCTCGACGCCCCGGCGGGCGTCCGGACCGACCGCCGCGGTGGCCCCGCCGCCCAGGAGTTCCGCGGCCCGCTCGGCGGAGAGCCGCTCGGTGCCGGACGGGCCGGGCTCGTCGGCCAGGACGGGGGCGGGGAACCAGGTGTCGAGGACGGTGCCGTCGGCGGCGACGGTGGCGAGGCCGGCGGCCACCGCGCCGGAGGTGCTGTGAGCAGTCGTGTCGGTCATGAGGGCAACCTAACCAACCGGTGGCCGCGGACGCGAACCGGTGGGGTCCACGTCTCGGCGTGCGGTCCGCGCGGGCGGTACGCCCCGCCGGCCGGCGCCGGTCAGTGCGCCCCGCCCAGGTTGAGCACCACCACTCCGGCGATGATCAGCGCGATGCCCCCGGCCTTGGCGGCGGTGAGTCCCTCGCCCATGAACACCGCGCCGATCACCGCGATGGCGGCCGTCCCGACCCCGGACCAGATGGCGTACGCCGTTCCGACCGACAGGGTCTTCAGGGTCTGCGCGAGCAGGGCGAACGCCACCAGGTACCCGGCGACGGTGACGACCGAGGGCCACAGCCGGGTGAACCCCTCGCTGTACTTCATGGCGGTCGTCCCGACCACTTCCGCTGCGATGGCTCCGACGAGCAGTGCGTACCCCATGACGGCGATCGTAGCCAGGGACGAACCCACGCGAAGCGGCCCCCGGCTTCACACCGGGGGCCGCTTGCCGAACCGCTCGCTCAGACGTTGAAGCCCAGCGCCCGCAACTGCTCACGGCCGTCGTCCGTGATCTTGTCGGGGCCCCACGGCGGCATCCAGACCCAGTTGATGCGCAACTCGCTGACCAGGCCGTCCGTGGCGGACTTGGCCTGGTCCTCGATGACGTCCGTCAGCGGGCAGGCCGCCGAGGTCAGGGTCATGTCGACGGTCGCCACATTGGAGTCGTCGATGTGGACGCCGTAGATGAGGCCGAGGTTGACGACGTCGATGCCCAGTTCGGGGTCGACGACATCCAGCAGGGCCTCACGGACCTCCTCCTCGGAAGCCGGTTTCATCTCCAGGGTCTCGCTCATGCCGTTGTCCTTTCGGCGTCGGCGCCCAGTGCCTGGGCCGTCGCGTCCTTCCACGCCATCCAGCTGAGGAGGGCGCACTTCACCCGGGCCGGGTACTTGGACACCCCGGCGAACGCGACCGCGTCCTCCAGGATCTCCTCCATCGCGTCGTCGGGCTCGATCTTCCCCTTGGACTGCATCAGTTCCAGGAAGGTCGCCTGGATCCGCTGCGCCTCGGCGAGGTCCTTGCCGACCAGCAGGTCGTTCAGCACGGAGGCGGAGGCCTGGCTGATGGAGCAGCCCTGCCCCTCGTAGCTGACGTCGCTGATCTTCGTGCCGTCGTACTTCACGCGGAGCGTGATCTCGTCACCGCACGTCGGGTTGACATGGTGCACCTCGGCGTCGCCGTCCCGAAGACCCCGGCCGTGCGGGTTCTTGTAGTGGTCCAGGATGACGTCCTGGTACATGGAGTCCAGCTTCACGCCTCAGCCCCTCATCCGAAGAAGTTCCGTACGTGCTCCAGGCCGTCGACCAATGCGTCGATCTCGGTCGGCGTGGAGTACAGATAGAACGACGCTCGCGTGGTCGCGGGAATTCCGTACCGCAGGCAGACGGGGCGGGCGCAGTGATGACCCACGCGTACCGCGATGCCCTGTTCGTCGAGGACCTGGCCCACGTCGTGCGGGTGGATGTCACCGAGCGTGAACGAGATCGCCGCTCCCCGGTCCTCGGCCGTGGCGGGGCCGATGATGCGCAGGTCCGGGACCTCGGCCAGCCGCTTGACCGCGTACTCGGTGATGGCGTGCTCATGGGCGAGGATCTTGTCCATGCCGATGGCCGACAGGTAGTCGATCGCCGCACCGAGACCGACCGCCTGGGCGATCGGCGGGGTGCCCGCCTCGAACTTGTGCGGGGCCGGGGCGTAGGTCGACGAGCTCATCGACACGGTCTCGATCATCTCGCCGCCGCCGAGGAACGGAGGCAGGTCCTCCAGCAGTTCCTGACGGCCCCAGAGCACGCCTATGCCGGTCGGACCGCACATCTTGTGGCCGGTGAAGGCCACGAAGTCGGCCTGGAGGGCCTGGACGTCCAGCGGCATGTGCGGCGCGGCCTGGGAGGCGTCGATGCACACCAGGGCGCCGACCTCCTGGGCGCGGCGCACGATCGCCTCGACCGGGTTGACCGTGCCCAGGATGTTGGAGACCAGGACGAAGGAGACGATCTTCGTCTTCTCGGTGATGATCTCGTCGATGTTCGAGAGGTCGAGCCGGCCGTCGTCGGTGAGGCCGAACCACTTCAGCTTCGCGCCCGTGCGCTGCGCGAGCAGCTGCCACGGCACGATGTTGGAGTGGTGCTCCATCTCCGTGATGACGATCTCGGTCTCGTGGTCCACCCGGTAGGGCTCGTCGGCCCAGCCGAGCATGTTGGCCACGAGGTTGAGCGACTCGGAGGCGTTCTTGGTGAAGATCACCTCGTTGCGGCTGGGCGCGTTGACGAACTCCGCGACCTTGTCGCGCGCGCCCTCGTACAGTGCCGTGGCCTCCTCGGCGAGGACGTGCACGCCACGGTGGACGTTGGCGTTGTAGCGCTCGTAGTACTCGCTCAGGGCGTCCAGCACCTGGCGCGGCTTCTGCGAGGTCGCCGCGTTGTCCAGGTACACGAGCTTCCGATCGTCATGGACCAGACGGTCCAGGATCGGGAAGTCCTTGCGGATCGCCTCGGTGTCGAGGAGGCCCGGCAGCTGTGTCACTCGGATGCGCCACCCTTCGTGTCGACTTCGTCGCGCTTCGCGTATGCCTCGTAGCCCTCGTTCTCCAGCTTGTCGGCGAGCTCGGGACCGCCGGACTCGACGATGCGGCCGCCGGCGAACACGTGGACGTGGTCGGGCTTGATGTAGCGCAGGATGCGCGTGTAGTGCGTGATCAGCAGGGTGCCGACCTCGCCGGACTCGCGGACGCGGTTGACGCCCTCGGAGACGATGCGCAGGGCGTCGACGTCCAGGCCGGAGTCGGTCTCGTCGAGGATCGCGATCTTCGGCTTGAGCAGTTCGAGCTGGAGGATCTCGTGGCGCTTCTTCTCACCGCCGGAGAAGCCCTCGTTGACGTTGCGCTCGGCGAAGGCGGGGTCCATGTTGAGGCGCTCCATGGCCTCCTTGACCTCCTTCACCCAGGTGCGCAGCTTGGGGGCCTCGCCGCGGACGGCGGTGGCGGAGGTGCGCAGGAAGTTGGAGACGGAGACGCCGGGGACCTCGACCGGGTACTGCATGGCGAGGAAGAGGCCGGCGCGGGCGCGCTCGTCGACGGACATCTCCAGGACGTCCTCGCCGTCGAGGGTGACGGTGCCGCCGGAGACGGTGTACTTGGGGTGACCGGCCAGTGCGTAGGCGAGAGTCGACTTGCCGGAGCCGTTGGGGCCCATGATGGCGTGCGTCTCGCCCTGCTTCACGGTGAGGTCGACACCCTTGAGGATTTCCTTCGTGCCGTTCTCGACCTCGACGGTGACGTGCAGGTCTCGGATTTCAAGCGTTGCCATGGGTGCCTCAGGACTCCTGGGTGACGGAGACGAGCACGTCGTCCCCTTCGATCTTTACGGGGTATACGGGGACGGGGCGCGTCGCCGGAAGGGCGTCGGGCTTGCCGGAACGGAGGTCGAAACGCGAGCCGTGCAGCCAGCACTCGATGTGGCAGTCGTCCACCTCGCCCTCCGCGAGGGAGACGTTCGCGTGCGAGCAGATGTCGTGGATCGCGAACACCTCGCCCTCGGTCCGCACGAGGGAGACCGGCGTGCCGTCGAGTTCCACCCGCTTCGGGGTGTCCTCCTCCAGCTCGCTCAGCCCGCAGGCGCGTCGGAAGGTCATGCGACCGCCGCCTCCAGCTCCTCCTCGATCTTGGCGATCAGGCGCTCCTCGATGTCCGGGACGCCGATCTGCTGGACGAGTTCGGCGAAGAAGCCGCGGACCACCAGGCGGCGGGCGTCCCGCTCGGGGATGCCGCGGGCCATCAGGTAGAAGAGCTGCTCGTCGTCGAAGCGGCCGGTCGCGGAGGCGTGGCCGGCGCCGACGATCTCGCCGGTCTCGATCTCCAGGTTGGGCACGGAGTCGACGCGGGCGCCGTCGGTGAGGACCAGGTTGCGGTTCATCTCGTAGGTGTCGGTGCCCTCGGCCTTGGCCTCGATGAGCACGTCACCGATCCACACGGCGTGCGCGCCGTCGCCCTGGAGCGCGCCCTTGTAGGCGACGTCGGACTTGCAGTGCGGGACGTTGTGGTCGACCAGGAGGCGGTGCTCCTGGTGCTGACCGGCGTCGGTGAGGTACAGGCCGAACAGCTCGGCCTCGCCGCCGGGGCCGGCGTACGTCACGCGCGGGTGGAGGCGTACGACGTCGCCGCCGAAGGTGACGACCACCGACTTGAAGGAGGCGTCCCGGCCGACGAGGGCGTCGTGCTGGGCGACGTGCACGGCCTTGTCGTCCCAGTCCTGGACGGAGACGACGGTCAGCTTGGCGCCGTCGCCGAGGACGTACTCGACGCCTGCGGCGAGTACCGCGTCACCGGTGTGGTCGATGACCACGACGGCCTCGGCGAAGGCGCCGAGCTCGATCACCTGGTGGGCGTAGGCGGTGCCGCCCTCGCCGTGCACCGCGATGCGGACCGGCTCGGTGAGGACGGTCTCCTTGGGCACGGTCACGAC
The DNA here is from genome assembly GCF_042749965.1 of Streptomyces sp. NPDC059454. NCBI lineage: Bacteria > Bacillati > Actinomycetota > Actinomycetes > Kitasatosporales > Streptomycetaceae > Streptomyces > Streptomyces sp. NPDC059454. The sequence continues at coordinate 6,007 of NZ_JBHYVC010000057.1, forward strand.
CGAGGCCCGCTCGAAGGCGGAGTACGCCTGGGCGGCGACGCGGTCCACCGGGGTGCCGGCGCGGCCGAGCCGGGCGTCGTCGCGGCCGACGGTCTCGACGATGACGCCCTCGGGCGCCTCGACGGTGACCTTGACGCCCCCGTCGGTGGCGGTGGCGGTGCCGTCGTGCAGACCGCGCAGCCGCTCCAGCGGGGTGAACCGCCACTCCTCCTCGCGGCCGTGGGGGACGGGGAAGTCCGCCACGTCGAAGGACGGGGGCGCGCTCATGCGGGTCGCGACGGTCGACTCCGCGGCGACCGCGATCGAGCCCGCGGTGGTGGAACCCACGGGGATGTTCTGAGCCTCAGCCATGGCTGTCGTAGTGCTCGCTTTCCTTTGCGTAAGGGGCTTGACGAAACGGCGCTGGTGCTTAGCCGACCGCGCCTTCCATCTGCAGCTCGATCAGCCGGTTGAGCTCGAGCGCGTACTCCATCGGCAGTTCCTTGGCGATCGGCTCGACGAAGCCGCGCACGATCATCGCCATCGCCTCGAACTCGCTCAGACCGCGGCTCATCAGGTAGAAGAGCTGGTCCTCGGAGACCTTGGAGACGGTCGCCTCGTGGCCCATGGACACGTCGTCCTCACGGACGTCCACGTAGGGGTAGGTGTCCGAGCGGGAGATGGTGTCGACGAGCAGCGCGTCGCAGAGCACGTTGGACTTGGAGCCCGGGGCGCCCTCGCCGATCTCGATCAGACCGCGGTAGGACGTACGGCCACCGCCGCGCGCCACCGACTTGGAGACGATGTTGGACGAGGTGTTCGGGGCCATGTGGACCATCTTGGCGCCCGCGTCCTGGTGCTGGCCCTCGCCGGCGAAGGCGATGGACAGCGTCTCGCCCTTGGCGTGCTCGCCCATCAGGTAGACCGCCGGGTACTTCATCGTCACCTTGGAGCCGATGTTGCCGTCGACCCACTCCATGGTCGCGCCCTCGTAGGCCACGGCGCGCTTGGTGACCAGGTTGTAGACGTTGTTCGACCAGTTCTGGATGGTCGTGTAGCGGCAGCGGGCGTTCTTCTTGACGATGATCTCGACCACTGCGGAGTGGAGCGAGTCCGACTTGTAGATCGGGGCGGTGCAGCCCTCGACGTAGTGCACGTAGGCACCCTCGTCGACGATGATCAGGGTCCGCTCGAACTGGCCCATGTTCTCGGTGTTGATCCGGAAGTAGGCCTGGAGCGGGATCTCGACGTGCACGCCCGGCGGGACGTAGATGAACGAGCCGCCCGACCACACGGCGGAGTTCAGCGACGCGAACTTGTTGTCGCCGACCGGGATGACCGTGCCGAAGTACTCCTTGAAGAGCTCCGGGTGCTCCTTCAGGGCGGTGTCGGTGTCGAGGAAGATGACGCCCTGCTCCTCCAGGTCCTCACGGATCTGGTGGTAGACGACCTCCGACTCGTACTGGGCGGCGACACCGGCGACGAGGCGCTTCTTCTCGGCCTCCGGGATGCCCAGCCTGTCGTAGGTGTTCTTGATGTCCTCGGGCAGGTCCTCCCAGGACTCCGCCTGCTTCTCCGTGGAGCGCACGAAGTACTTGATGTTGTCGAAGTCGATGCCGGAGAGGTCGGAGCCCCAGTTCGGCATGGGCTTCTTCTCGAACAGGCGCAGGCCCTTGAGGCGGAGCTTGGTCATCCACTCCGGCTCGTCCTTCTTCGTGGAGATGTCCCGGACGACGTCCTCGTTCAGGCCGCGGCGCGCCGACGCACCGGCCTCGTCACGGTCGGCCCAGCCGTATTCGTACGTGCCCAGGCCCTCGAGCTCGGGGTGGGCAGTCTCCGTGGGGAGAGTCATGCGGGGTTCCTCCCGGACGTGCTTTCAGATGCGTGGTGGGAAATCTTGGGGATGAACGTCGTGCAGACGCCGTCGCCGTGGGCGATGGTGGCCAGCCGCTGCACATGCGTACCGAGAAGCTCGGCGAAAAATTCCGTCTCGGCCTCGCAGAGCTGCGGAAACTTTTCGGCGGCGTGGGCGACCGGGCAGTGGTGCTGGCAGAGCTGCTCACCGACCGGTGCGCTGCGCGCAGTCGCAGCGTACCCGTCCGCGCTGAGGGCCTTGGCCAGCGCTTCCGTCCGCTCCTCGGGGGCCACGCCCTCGACCGCCTTGCGGTACGTCTCGGCCTGGGCGGCGATCCTGGCGCGGGCGAAGGCGGCGATCGCCTCGCTGCCGCCCTCCTGCTCGCCGATCCAGCGCAGGGCGTCCACGGCCAGTGTGTCGTAGGACTGGTCGAAGGCGTCCCGTCCGCAGTCGGTGAGGGCGAACACCTTCGCCGGGCGCCCGCGCGTGCGCGTGCCGTAGACCCGCTGTTCACGGGCCTCCACGACATTGTCGGCGGCCAGCGCGTCCAGATGCCGGCGTACGGCCGCATGGGTGAGTCCGAGGCGCTCGGCGAGCTCCGCGACGGTCGACGGGCCGTGGTCCAGGACGGAGCGGGCGACGCGGTTGCGGGTGGACCGCTCACCGGTTGCCAGTTCCTCGTGGGGAGCCTCGCCAACGTTTTTCACAACGCCATTGTTGCGTAATTCATCCGAGCCGGGCAAGCCGCGCCCGGACGGCCCGAAGGTGCGCTGCATCACTTAGGTATACCTAATGTGACCTGCGGAAACGATCTTTGATCGATCAGAACGGTGGGCCCTGCGGGGCCTTCCACGACACTCCGGGACCATGCCCGCACCCCCTCCGACCGGCCCTCTTGTCACCCACGACACCCTCACCGCGCGACTGCGCGAGCTCGGTGTACGGCCCGGCGGGAGCCGCCCGGCGGGACCGTCGCGGGCCGTACCCGCCACGCTCCCGTGCGGGAGCGTCGTGGTCGCCCGCGCGGTTCCCCGCGCCCCCGGGAGTTCCGGCACCCGGCGCTCTGGCGCCCCGGTCGCCTCCCTAGACTCGTGACCCATGCGAAGTGAGCCCGTGGTCCAGGTGCAGGCCCTGGTGAAGCGGTACGGCACGAAGACCGCGGTGGACGGCCTCGACCTGGTGGCCCGGCAGGGCGTGACCGCCGTGCTCGGCCCCAACGGGGCGGGCAAGACGACCACGGTCGAGACCTGCGAGGGGTACCGGCGGCCGGATTCCGGCACGGTGCGCGTCCTGGGCCTCGACCCGGTGAAGCAGTCCGCAGCGCTGCGGCCCCGCGTCGGGGTGATGCTCCAGTCCGGCGGCGTCTACTCGGGCGCGCGGGCGGACGAGATGCTCCGGCACGTGGCGAAGCTGCACGCACATCCGCTGGACGTGGACGCGCTGATCGAGCGCCTCGGGCTCGGCTCCTGCGGCCGTACGACGTACCGGCGGCTCTCCGGCGGCCAGCAGCAGCGGCTCGCCCTCGCGATGGCCGTGGTGGGACGCCCGGAGCTGGTGTTCCTGGACGAGCCGACCGCCGGCCTCGACCCGCAGGCCCGCCGCGCCACCTGGGACCTGGTCCGGGATCTGCGCGCGGACGGCGTCTCCGTCATCCTCACCACCCACCACATGGACGAGGCCGAGCAGCTCGCCGACGACGTGGCGATCATCGACGCCGGCCGGGTGATCGCCCAGGGCTCCCCCGAGGAGCTGTGCAGGGGCGGCGCCGAGAACACGCTCCGCTTCTCCGGACGGCCGGGACTGGACGTGGCGTCCCTGCTGAAGGCGCTGCCCGCCGGCTCCTCGGGCGCCGAGGTGGCCCCGGGCTCGTACCGGATCGTCGGCGAGGTCGACCCGCAGCTGCTCGCCACGGTGACCTCCTGGTGCGCGCAGCACGGGGTGCTGCCGGACCGGATCTCGGTGGAACGGCACACCCTCGAAGACGTTTTCCTGGAGCTCACCGGCAAGGAGTTGCGCTCATGATTCCGGCCCAGACGGAAACCGGCCGGGGGTCCGGGGGTCGCCCCCCGGGAAGACACAGCCTGGAGCTCACCGGCAAGGAGCTGCGCTCGTGACGGCCACCGGCACCTACTCACCGAAGCCGGGCGCGGCGCCCCTGACCCGCATGATCGCCGCACAGGCCGCGCTCGAGACGAAGATGCTGCTGCGCAACGGCGAACAGCTGCTGCTGACGGTGATCATCCCCACGTTGCTGCTGGTGCTGTTCAGCACCGTGGACGTCGTGGACACCGGCGAGGGCGAGGCGGTGGACTTCCTCGCTCCCGGCATCCTCGCGCTCGCGGTGATGTCGACGGCGTTCACCGGGCAGGCGATCGCGACCGGCTTCGAGCGCCGGTACGGCGTGCTGAAGCGGCTGGCCTCGTCACCGCTGCCGCGCTGGGGCCTGATGACCGCGAAGACGCTGTCGGTGCTGGTCACCGAGGTCCTTCAGGTGATCCTCGTGACGGTGATCGCCCTCGCGCTCGGCTGGTCCCCGCAGGGCAGCCCCTTCGTGGTGTTCCTGCTGCTGCTCCTCGGCACCGCCGCCTTCTCCGGGCTCGGCCTGCTGATGGCGGGCACCCTGAAGGCCGAGGCGACGCTCGCCGCCGCCAACCTGGTGTTCCTGCTGCTGCTCGTCGGCGGCGGAGTGGTCGTACCGCTGGACAGGTTCCCGGACGCGGCCCAGGACGTGCTCGGCCTGCTGCCCGTCTCCGCGCTGTCGGAAGGTCTGCGGGACGTGCTCCAGCACGGGGCCGGGATGCCGTGGGCCGACCTCGGGATCCTCGCCGTGTGGGCGGTCGCGGGGCTCACGGCGGCCGGGAAGTTCTTCCGCTGGGGGTAGGCGGCATGGCCGGCACCGACCCTCGTGAAAGCGTGCACAAGCGGCCGCCTACGATGGGACGCGTGCCAAACCTGACCCGCGCCGACGCCCAGGCGGCCCTGCGCAACCCGCTCGCCTTCATCGCCGCACGCTGGACCCCGGATCCCCGGACCGTCCGGCGGGCGGCCCTCGCCGCGCTCGTCATGGCGGTGGTCATCGTGGTCACCGGTGGTGCGGTGCGGCTGACCGGCTCCGGCCTGGGCTGCCCGACCTGGCCCAAGTGCACCGACGACTCGCTCACCACGACCAGCGAGATGGGCCTGCACGGCGTCATCGAGTTCGGCAACCGCCTGCTGACGTACGTGCTGTGCGCCGCCGTCGGCTGGGCGATCATCGCCGCCCGCTCGGAGAAGCCGTACCGGCGCAGCCTGACCCGGCTGGGCTGGGCGCAGTTCTGGGTCGTCATGGGCAACGCGATCCTCGGCGGCATCGTGGTCCTCGTCGGCCTGAACCCGTACACGGTCGCGGCGCACTTCCTGCTCTCCAGCGCGCTGATCGCGGTCGCCACGGTGATGTGGCAGCGCACCCGGGAGGGCGACGCGGAGCCCCGGCCGCTGGTCGGCAAGGCCGTGCAGCAGCTGGTGTGGTCCATGGTGGCCGCCTCCGTGCTGCTGATCGCGGTCGGCACGGTGGTCACCGGCGCGGGCCCGCACGCGGGCGACTCCAGCGACGTCCCGCGGATGCCGCTCGACTGGGAGACGGTCAGCAAGCTGCACGCCGTACTGGCGTGGATCGTGGTGACGCTGACGTTCGCCCTGTGGTTCGTCCTGAAGGCGGTCGACGCCCCCGAGGGGCCCCTGGCCCGCACCCGCGAGCTGTTCCTGATCCTGCTCGCGCAGGGTGCCATCGGCTACGTCCAGTACTTCACCGACCTCCCCGAGATCCTGGTCGGCCTGCACATGTTCGGCTCGTGCGTGATGTGGATCTGGGTGCTGCGCGTGCTGCTGTCGCTGCGCGAGCGCCCGGCGGCGGTGCCTGACGCGGCCGTACCGGTCGCTCAGGAGCCCGCCACCAGCGCGTCGATCGCCGGTCCCAGGTAGTCCCGGGTCAGCCGGGCCCGGCGTGCGGTCCACTCCTCGGCGGGCGGCGCGGGATCGTCGTAGCGCCGCCTCCGGATGTCCTCGACGACCTCGCCGGGCGCGCCGAGGCCGGGCAGGACGTCCAGGGCCTCCCGCTTGGTGATCAGCCGGCCCTCGCGCAGGGTCACGGTGGCGCGGGCGAAGGTCAGCAGGCCCAGGTCGACCCATACGTCATGCGTCCAGTTGGCGGTCCGGTCCACCTCCCGCCGCCAGTAGTCGCGCTGGTCACGCATCACGAACGCGGCGAGTTCGGCGTCCGGCACCGGCGGCAGCACGTCCGCGGGCGACGTTCCGTGCAGAACCCGGCCGAAGGTGTGCAGCTCGGTCCGGGTCACCGGGGTCACCGGCCGTCTGAACAGCTCCTCGTGCGCCCAGGTGAGGTGGCGTCGCCCGGCGCCCGCCGCGGTCCGTGGCGTCAGGTAGGTGCAGTGCAACCGGTCGGCGAGCGGCTCGTCCCGCAGCCGCGCGTGCACCAGCGCGACGCACCACACCGTTCGGGCCGTGACCGGGTCGTCCAGGACCACGATCATGTCCAGATCGCTGCGGCCCTCCCGGTAGTCCCCGCCGGCCAGTGAGCCGTGCGCCCACACGGCGACGGGCGCGAGCGGCGCCAGGCCGGCGAGGAAACGGTCGAGCAGCGCGTCGGTCGGCATGCGCCCAGTCTTCTCCGCTCAGTCCAGTCCGTACACCCGGCCCGCGTTCCCCGAGGCGATCAGACCGGCCACCCGCTGGGCGTCGTCCAGCGACCACGCGCCCTCGGCGACCCAGGTGCCGAGCACCCTGCCGAGGGCCTCGCGGAACAGGTGGGCGCCGACGACGTGCAGCTCGGGGAGGCCGCGGGCGCCGCTGGAGAAGAGGATCTTGCCGAAGGGGGCGAGTTCCAGGATCTCCGCGAGGACGGTCGCCGCGCGGGCGCCGGTGCGGACCAGGGCGGCGCCGCAGTCGGCGTAGACGTGCGGGAAGACGCCGGCGAGGTGGGCGGCGTGGCGGTGGTACGGGTAGCCGTGCAACAGCACGAGGTCGGTGCCCAGACCGGCGGTGGCCCGGACGAAGTCGGTCAGCAGGACCGGGTCGGTGCGGTCGATGCGGGCGCCCGGTGCGGCGAGACCGGCGTGGAGCTGGACGGGCCGGCCCGAGGCGACGGCGATCCACAGCAGATGCCGCAGCAGCACGGGGTCGCTCAGTTCGTCCCCGACCCGGCGCGCGGCCAGCCAGCGCCCCGCCGCGCCGCGCACCTCGCCCGGTCCGGGCGGCTCGGGGGCGAGCGCCAGGCCGTGCCGTACGCCGGCGACGGAGGTGAAGGCGACGGCGTGCGCGGCGGCGCCGTGCACGGACTCGGCGAGGTTGGCGAGGAAGGACTCGACGGTGCCGGAGGTGTCGGCGACCTGTTCGGCGAGCTGTTCCAGGCGGACGATCTCGTGGGCCTCGGCGTCCCCGGCCATGCCCAGCTCGGTGGGGCCCGTGAGGTCGCCGGGCAGCCCGGTGTCGACAAGGTAGGCGGTGATGCCGCTGCCCCGCAGCAGCCGCCGCCCGGCCTCGATCACGCCGAGTTCACGGCGCCGGGCGAGGTAGCGGGCGGGCGGGCAGTGCGGTTCCAGGCCGAGCAGGGGCGGGCACCAGCGGCGTACGGCGAAGCCGGTCTGGGTGTCGAAGAGGGTGGTGCCGGGGGCGGGTGGGCCCTCGGTAGGGGACAACTGGGCCTCGAACGTGCCGAGGCCCAGTTCCGTGCGGAGCACTCCGTGGCAGTACTGGTCCACGAGTGAGGGCGTTTCGATCATCCGGAGCTCCCCCGGGACGGGACCGTGTGGTGGTGCTTCACACGTCCTAACGGGTGAACCCCGGAAGAGGTCGCGCGTCTGCCGGGTGCGGGCCGTCCGTGGTCGGTCGCGCCCCCGCGGCAAAGCCGCGCATCGGGACGGCTTCGCGCCCCCGGGGCGGGCTGCCGCTCAGCCGTTGGACGGGCCGCCCACCTGGATCCCCGCCATGCGGCTCCACTCGTACGGGCCCGTCCTCACCTTCGCCGCGAACTCGCCGTCGAAGTTCTCGTGGACGGTGATGCCCGCCTTCTCGACGGCCTTCTCGGCGATCTCCACGGACGGGGCGAAGACGTCGCCCCAGTCGCCGTCCTCGCCGACGAGGACGATGCGGGCGCCGCGCTGTCCGAGGTACGCGATCTGGCCCTCGGCGCCGCCGTGTGCCGTGGCGAAGCCGCTGATCTGCTGGGCGAGCCGGGCCGCCTTCCGCTCTGCCTTCGGGTCCACCTGCTGCGTGTCTGCCATGACCAGGATGCTACCGACGGGTAGATCGAACGGCGACGGGCGGGGTCCGTGGCCTTGACCACGTACCCCCCCCGACCGGTGCCCGAGGAGCGGTTACCGCAGGAACGGGTCCACCGCGACGGCCACGAAGAGCAGCGACACATAGGTGATGGACCAGTGGAACAGGCGCATCTCCTTCAGCTTGCCGCCCGTCACCTCGGCCTTCGCGCGGTTCAGCAGCGCGTGCGCCTCCCACAGCCACCAGCCGCCCGCCGCCAGGGCGACCGCCGTGTAGAACCAGCCGGTGTAGCCGAGCGGGGTGAGCAGCAGCGACACCGCGACCATGACCCAGCTGTAGAGCACGATCTGCTTGGCGACCACCTTGTTGGAGGCGATGACCGGCAGCATCGGCACGCCGACGCGCGCGTAGTCGTCCTTCACCTTCATGGACAGCGGCCAGTAGTGCGGCGGCGTCCAGAAGAAGATGACGAGGAAGAGGATGACCGGCGCCCACGAGAGCGAGTCGGTGACCGCGGACCAGCCGATCAGCACCGGCATGCAGCCGGCGATGCCGCCCCACACGATGTTCTGCGACGTACGCCGCTTGAGGAGCATCGTGTAGACGACGACGTAGAAGAGGAGTGCGCCGAGGGCGAGCCAGGCCGACAGCCAGTTGACGGTCAGCCCGAAGAGCAGGGTCGAGACGACCGCCAGGGTGATGCCGAAGGCCAGGCACTCGCGCGGGCCGACCATGCCGGTCACCAGTGGACGCTGCGCGGTGCGGTCCATCAGCGCGTCGATGTCGCGGTCGATGTACATGTTCAGCGCGTTGGCGCCGCCCGCGGACAGGTAGCCGCCGACGCAGGTCAGCAGCACCAGCTTCAGGTCGGGCACGCCCTGCTGCGCCAGGAACATCACCGGAACGGTGGTGATGAGCAGCAGTTCGATGATCCGCGGCTTGGTGAGAGCCACGAAGGCCATCACCCGGGCCCCGAACGGCCGATGGGCAGGGCTCTGACTGGTCCCCAGCACCCCCGCTGGACGGGATTCAACGGCCGTCACGTACACCCCTACAGAGACATCCCAGCAAGCCCCCCCAAGTGAAGCGGCGGTAAAGGCTCGCGCGTACCACGCCACTGTAGACGTTGCCCAGACCCGGACATTCGCGGGGGTCGGCTCGTGTTGGACGGCGCCCTCCGAGGTGCGCCTCGAAGCTCGATTGAGCACCCGGATGAGCGGCTCCGTATTCATCTGCCGAATGGGGCGAACAGACCGGTCAGGAGGCGGATCCACAGCAGTGCCCGCACTCTGGAACGACCCGGAAAAAGGTACGTCCTACGGGGGTAGGCTCGACCTCGCCGGTGGGCCGTCACCGGCATCCGACATGTGGAGAGGAGCCCTGACTCAGGGTGAGCAACAAGCCGACCACCACAGACCTCGAGTGGACCGAGTTGGACCAGCGGGCCGTCGACACCGCCCGCGTCCTGGCCGCCGATGCCGTACAGAAGGTCGGTAACGGCCATCCGGGTACGGCGATGAGTTTGGCGCCTGCCGCCTACACCCTCTTCCAGAAGGTGATGCGGCACGACCCGGCGGACGCCGACTGGGTCGGGCGCGACCGTTTCGTGCTGTCCGCCGGCCATTCGTCCCTGACCCTCTACACCCAGCTGTACCTGGCCGGCTTCGGCCTGGAGCTGGACGACCTGAAGGCGTTCCGCACCTGGGGCTCGAAGACGCCGGGCCACCCGGAGTACGGGCACACCACGGGCGTGGAGACCACGACCGGCCCGCTGGGCCAGGGTGTCGCCAACGCCGTGGGCATGGCGATGGCCGCGCGCTACGAACGCGGTCTGTTCGACCCGGAGGCCGCCGCGGGCGAGTCCCCGTTCGACCACTACGTGTACTGCATCGCCGGTGACGGCTGCCTCCAGGAGGGCATCTCCGCGGAGGCGTCCTCGCTGGCCGGGCACCAGAAGCTGGGCAACCTGGTGCTGCTGTGGGACGACAACCACATCTCCATCGAGGGCAACACCGAGACGGCCGTCTCCGAGGACGTCGTCAAGCGGTACGAGGCCTACGGCTGGCACGTGCAGCGCGTGGCCCCGAAGCCGGACGGCGACCTGGACCCGAACGCGATCTACGACGCGGTCCAGGAGGCGAAGAAGGTCACGGACAAGCCGTCCTTCATCGCCATGCGGTCGATCATCGCCTGGCCGGCGCCGAACGCGCAGAACACCGAGGCCGCGCACGGCTCGGCGCTCGGCGACGACGAGGTCGCGGCCACCAAGCGCGTCCTCGGCTTCGACCCGGAGCAGAGCTTCGAGGTCTCCGAGGAGGTCATCGGCCACACCCGCAAGGCGCTGGAGCGGGGCCAGGCGGCCCGCGCGGTGTGGGAGAAGTCCTTCCAGCAGTGGCGTGACAACAACCCGGAGCGTGCCGCCGAGTACGACCGGATCGCCGCCGGTGAGCTGCCCGAGGGCTGGCAGGACACGATCCCGGTCTTCGAGCCGGGCAAGGGCGTGGCCACGCGTGCCGCGTCCGGCAAGGTGCTCCAGGCGCTCGGCGCGGTGATCCCGGAGCTGTGGGGCGGCTCGGCCGACCTGGCGGGCTCCAACAACACCACGATCGACAAGACGTCGTCGTTCCTCCCGGCCGGCAACCCGCTGCCCGAGGCGGACCCGTACGGGCGCACGATCCACTTCGGCATCCGTGAGCACGCCATGGCCGCCGAGATGAACGGCATCGCGCTGCACGGCAACACCCGTATCTACGGCGGCACCTTCCTGGTGTTCTCCGACTACATGCGCAACGCGGTGCGCCTGTCGGCGCTGATGCACCTGCCGGTGACGTACGTGTGGACGCACGACTCCATCGGCCTGGGCGAGGACGGCCCGACGCACCAGCCGGTCGAGCACCTGGCCGCGCTGCGCGCCATCCCCGGCCTCAACGTCGTCCGCCCGGCGGACGCCAACGAGACCGCGATCGCCTGGCGGGAGATCCTCACCCGCTGGACCAAGGAGTTCGGCAAGGGCGCCCCGCACGGTCTGGCGCTGACCCGCCAGGGCGTGCCGACGTACGAGCCCAACGAGGACGCGGCGAAGGGCGGCTACGTGCTGTTCGACGCGGAGGGCGGCGACGCCCAGGTCGTCCTCATCGCCACCGGCTCCGAGGTGCACGTCGCCGTCGAGGCGCGCGAGCGGCTCCAGGCGGACGGTGTGCCGACGCGCGTGGTGTCCATGCCGTCGGTGGAGTGGTTCGAGGAGCAGGACCAGGGGTACCGGGACAGCGTCCTGCCGCCGGCCGTGAAGGCACGCGTGGCCGTCGAGGCCGGTATCGGTCTCACCTGGCACAAGTACGTCGGGGACGCCGGACGGATCGTCTCCCTGGAGCACTTCGGTGCCTCCGCCGACGGCAAGGTGCTGTTCGAGGAGTTCGGCTTCACCGCCGAGAACGTGGCCGCCGTCGCCAGGGAATCGATCGCCGCAGCCCAGCGCTGACGCCCATACACGACACGTAGGAGATGGAATTTCCATGACGGACGCACTCAAGCGCCTTTCCGACGAAGGCGTCGCGATCTGGCTGGACGACCTGTCGCGCAAGCGGATCACGTCCGGCAACCTCGCCGAGCTGATGGACCAGCAGCACGTCGTGGGCGTCACCACCAACCCGACGATCTTCCAGAAGGCGATCTCCGAGGGCGACGGCTACGACACGCAGCTGACCGACCTCGCCGCCCGCAAGGTGACCGTCGAAGAGGCCATCCGCATGATCACCACGGCGGACGTCCGCGACGCCGCCGACATCCTGCGCCCGGTCTTCGACGCCACCGGCGGCCAGGACGGCCGGGTCTCGATCGAGGTGGACCCGCGCCTGGCGCACAACACCCGCGCGACGGTCGCCGAGGCCAAGCAGCTGGCCTGGCTGGTGGACCGGCCCAACACGCTGATCAAGATCCCGGCGACCGAGGCCGGCATCCCGGCGATCGCCGAGACCATCGGCCTGGGCATCAGCGTCAACGTCACGCTGATCTTCTCCCTGGAGCGCTACCGCAAGGTCATGGACGCGTTCCTGACCGGTCTGGAGAAGGCCAGGGAGCGCGGCCTGGACCTGTCGAAGATCCACTCCGTGGCGTCCTTCTTCGTGTCCCGCGTGGACACCGAGATCGACAAGCGGATCGACGCGCTCGGCACCGACGAGGCCAAGGCACTGCGCGGCAAGGCCGCCATCGCCAACGCGCGTCTGGCCTACCAGGCGTACGAGGAGGTCTTCTCCACCGACCGCTGGGCGGCGCTCGAGCGCGAGGGCGCCAACAAGCAGCGTCCGCTGTGGGCGTCGACCGGTGTGAAGGACAAGGCGTACAAGGCCACCATGTACGTCGACGAGCTGGTGGCGCCGAACACGGTGAACACCATGCCGGAGGCGACGCTGGCCGCCACCGAGGAGCAGGGCGAGATCCGGGGCGACGCCGTCACCGGCACCTACGAGCAGGCCCGCGCCGACCTGGACGCGGTCGAGGCGCTCGGCATCTCGTACGACGAGGTGGTGCAGCTGCTGGAGGACGAGGGCGTCGACAAGTTCGAGGGCTCCTGGAACGACCTGCTGAAGTCGACCGAGGCGGAGCTGCAGCGCCTCGCCCCCTCGGAGGGCTGACACCTTGTCGAGCAGCAACCCGCTGCGTGACCCCGCCGACCGACGGCTCCCGCGTATCGCGGGGCCGTCGGGCCTGGTCATCTTCGGTGTGACGGGCGACCTGTCCCGCAAGAAGCTGATGCCGGCCGTGTACGACCTCGCCAACCGGGGTCTGCTGCCGCCGGGCTTCTCGCTGGTGGGGTTCGCCCGCCGGGAGTGGGCGAACGAGGACTTCGCCCAGGAGGTCCACGACGCGGTCAAGGAGCACGCCCGCACTCCCTTCCGCGAGGAGGTCTGGCAGCAGCTCATCCAGGGCATGCGCTTCGTGCAGGGCACCTTCGACGACGACGAGTCGTTCGAGCGGCTGCGCTCCACGATCGAGGAGCTGGACAAGGCACAGGGCACGGGCGGCAACTTCGCCTTCTACCTGTCGGTGCCGCCGCGTTCCTTCCCGGTGGTCATCCAGCAGCTGAAGAAGCACGGTCTTGCCGACCAGACGGGCGGCTCCTGGCGTCGCGCGGTGATCGAGAAGCCGTTCGGGCACGACCTGAGGTCGGCCGAGGAACTGAACGCGATCGTCCACGAGGTCTTCGCCCCGGACCAGGTCTTCCGCATCGACCACTACCTGGGCAAGGAGACGGTCCAGAACATCCTGGCGCTGCGCTTCGCCAACACGATGTTCGAGCCGATATGGAACCGGTCGTTCGTCGACCACGTCCAGATCACCATGGCCGAGGACATCGGCATCGGCGGCCGGGCCGGCTACTACGACGGCATCGGCGCCGCCCGTGACGTCATCCAGAACCACCTCCTGCAGCTGCTCGCGCTGACCGCCATGGAGGAGCCGGCCTCCTTCGACGCGGACGCGCTGGCCGCGGAGAAGACCAAGGTGCTCGGTGCCGTACGGCTGCCGAAGGACCTGGGCCGGGACACCGTGCGCGGGCAGTACGCGGCCGGCTGGCAGGGCGGCGCGAAGGCGGTCGGGTATCTGGAGGAGGACGGCATCGACGCCTCCTCGAAGACCGACACCTACGCCGCGATCAAGCTGGGCATCGACAACCGCCGCTGGGCGGGCGTCCCCTTCTACCTGCGCACCGGCAAGCGGCTGGGCCGCCGGGTCACCGAGATCGCGGTGGTCTTCCAGCGGGCGCCGCACTCCCCCTTCGACACGACGGCCACCGAGGAGCTGGGCTCCAACGCGATCGTCATCCGCGTCCAGCCCGACGAGGGCGTCACGGTCCGGTTCGGCTCGAAGGTGCCGGGCACGTCGATGGAGATCCGGGACGTGTCGATGGACTTCGCCTACGGCGAGTCGTTCACCGAGTCCAGCCCGGAGGCGTACGAGCGGCTGATCCTCGACGTTCTGCTCGGTGACTCCAACCTCTTCCCGCGCACGGAGGAGGTCGAGCTGTCCTGGAAGATCCTCGACCCGATCGAGGAGTACTGGGACGAGAACGGCAAGCCGGCCCAGTACCCGGCCGGAACGTGGGGACCCGTCGAGGCGGACGAAATGCTCGAGCGAGACGGACGGAGCTGGCGCCGGCCATGAAGACAGACCTCACGGACACCACGGCCAGCAAGATCAACAAGGCGTTGGTGAAGGCCCGCCGGGCCATCGGTACTCCGGCCGTCGGCATGGTGCTCACGCTGGTCATCGTCACGGACGAGGAGAACGCCTACGACGCGCTGAAGGCGGCCGGTGACGCCTCGCGCGAGCATCCCTCGCGCACGCTGGTCGTCGTCAAGCGCGTCTCCCGCTCGCCCCGGGACCGCACCCAGTCCCGCCTCGACGCCGAGGTGCGGGTGGGCGCGGACGCCGGCACCGGGGAAACCGTCGTACTGCGCCTCTACGGCGAGGTCGTCGACCACGCCCAGTCGGTGGTGCTGCCGCTGCTGCTGCCGGACGCCCCGGTGGTGGTCTGGTGGCCGGTCAACGCCCCGCTGGACCCGGCGAAGGACCCGCTGGGCGCGCTGGCCCAGCGCAGGGTGACCGACACCTACGCCTGCGAGAAGCCGGTGGAGGAGCTCGCCGCCCGCGCCGACGCCTACACCCCGGGCGACACGGACCTGTCGTGGACCCGCATCACGCCCTGGCGTTCGATGCTGGCCGCGGCACTGGACCAGATCGCCTGCGAGGTGCAGGGCGTCGAGGTGGAGGGCGAGGAGTTCAACCCGAGCTGCGAGCTGCTGGCGATGTGGCTCGCGGACCGGCTGGACGTCCCCGTCAAGCGCTCCCGCTCCAGCGGCCCGGGACTCACGGCGGTCCGCATGGACACCGACTGCGGGCCGATCGTGCTGGACCGTGCCGACGGTTCGCTGGCGACGCTGTCCATCCAGGGTCAGCCGAAGCGCGCGGTGGCGCTGAAGCGCCGCGACACGGCGGAGCTGATCGCGGAGGAGCTGCGCCGCCTGGACCCGGACGACACGTACGCGTCGGCGCTGCGCTTCGGCGTGGAGCGCCTGAAGTCGTCGGAGCCGAAGAGGGCTGACGCACCGGCCAAAGGAGAAGGGGAACGGGAAGCGGTCCCCACTCCCGTCGAGTCGGCTGCGAAAGCTCCCGCGGCCCAGGCGACGGCGCAGGCCCCGGTGAAGAAGGCGGCGGCGAAGTGAGTACGGCACCGCAGCTGGTCGTGCACCGGGACAAGGAGCTGATGGCGCAGGCCGCGGCGGCCAGGCTGATCACGAAGATCGTGGACGCGCAGGCCTCGCGGGGTTCGGCGTCCGTGGTCCTGACCGGCGGCCGCAACGGCAACGGCCTGCTGGCCGCGCTGGCCGCGGCCCCGGCGCGGGACGCGATCGACTGGGCCCGCCTCGACCTGTGGTGGGGCGACGAGCGGTTCCTGCCGGAGGGCGACCCGGAGCGCAATGTCACCCAGGCCCGTGAGGCGCTGCTCGACGCGGTGCCACTGGACCCGAAGCGCGTGCACGCCATGCCCGCGTCGGACGGCCCGCACGGCACGGACGTGGACGCGGCGGCGGCGGCCTACGCGGAGGAACTCTCCGCGGCCGCGGCCCCGGAGAACCACGCGTCCGTCCCCGCCTTCGACGTCCTGATGCTGGGCGTCGGCCCGGACACGCACGTGGCGTCCCTCTTCCCGGAGCTCCCGGCGGTCCGGGAGACGGAACGCACGGTGGTGGGCGTCCACGGCGCCCCCAAACCCCCACCGACGAGGGTGACGTTGACCCTCCCCGCGATCCGCGCGGCCCGCGAGGTCTGGCTCCTGGCGGCCGGCGAGGACAAGGCGGAGGCGGCGGAGATCGCCCTGGCGGGCGCGGGCGAGATCCAGGCCCCGGCAGCGGGCGCGTACGGCCGCGCCCGCACGCTGTGGCTCCTGGACGCGGCGGCGGCCTCACGGCTGCCGCGGTCGCTGTATCCGCAGGCGTCGGCCTGAGTCAGCCCGTCCGGGGGTGCCCCCTTCGGGGGAGCTCGAGGACAAGGCCCGTCCAGGGCCGAAAGGGGGGCCTGGGGGCACAGCCCCCAGGGTCGGGAACGGGAAGGGGCGGCGGGGGCGAAAACCCTCGACCGCCCCACCTCCTACTTCACCGACCCCGCCATGACCCCCTGCACGAAGTGCCGCTGGAACGCGAAGAACACGACGACCGGCACCACCAGCGACAGGAACGCCCCCGGCGCCAGCACGTCGATGTTGCTCCCGAACTGCCGGATCTGCGACTGCAGCTGCACCGTCAGCGGCTGGGAGGAGCTGTCGGCGAAGAGCAGGGCGACCAGCATGTCGTTCCACACCCACAGGAACTGGAAGATCGCGAGACTGGCGATCGCCGGCCGCCCCACCGGCAGCACCAGCCGCGTGAAGATCCGCCACTCGCTCCCCCCGTCCATCCGCGCGGCCTCCAGCATCTCCTTCGGCATCTCGGCGAAGTAGTTCCGCAACAGGAACACCGCGAACGGCAGCCCGTACGCCACGTGGAACAGCACGACGCCGGGAATCGTCCCGAACAGCCCCAGCTGCCCGAAGAGTTTGGCGACCGGCAGCAACCCGATCTGCACGGGCACGACCAACAGCGCGACCACGACGAGGAACACCGGCTCCCGCCCCGGAAAGTCCAGCCACGCGAAGGCGTATCCGGCCAGCGCGGCCAGGACCACCACCAGCACAGTGGTCGGCACCGAGATCAGCACGGTGTTCCAGAACGCCTGGGTGATCCCCGAATTGCCCAGCAGCGCGGAGTAGTTGTCGAAGGACAGCTGCCCCGGACCGGTGAACACGGTCCACCAGCCCCCCTCCGCCGTCTCCTCGGCCGACCGCAGCGAGGACAGGAACAGCCCGGCCAGCGGAGTCATCCACACCAGCCCGATCACCACCAGAAACGCCTGCACCACCGCGTTACCCAGGACACGCCGCACCGCGCTCACCGCTGACCCCTCCGAAAACGACGGACGTTGAACACCATGGCCGGAATGACCAGGAGCAGCAGCAGCACACCCAGCGCACTGCCCAGCCCCTGGTTGTTGCCGCCGCCGAACGACACCAGCCACATCTGCGTCGCGAGCACGGTCGCGTCCTCCTGCACGGGCCCGGGCGCGATGATGTAGACGAGGTCGAAGACCTTCATCACGTTGATCACCAGCGTCACGAAGACGACGGTGAGCACGGGCGCGAGCAACGGCACCGTGATCCGCCGGAAGATCTGCCACTCGTTCGCGCCGTCCATCCGCGCCGCCTCCAGCGCGTCCCGCGGCAGGGTGGACAGCCCCGCCCCGATCAGCACCATCGCGAACCCGGTCCAGATCCACAGGTACGCCCCGATGATCGCCGGGGTGACGAGCGCCGGACCGAGCCAGGAGACGCCGTCGTAGGGTGCGGCGAAGTTGGACGAGGGCAGTTTCAGGGCGTACGAGCCGCTGTCCAGCCCGGCGAAACGGAAGGAGCCGTCGGCGGCAGTGGTCGTACTGGCGACCGTCTCCCTGCCGCGCACCGCTTCGACCGTGACTCCGGGCAGCCCGCTCTCCTCCCGGTCGACCACCCCCGGCTCCCCTCCCCCACCGGGCGTGAAGTCGAGGTACACCACACCGCGCACCTCGTCGGCGCCGGCCTTCCCCGCCGCCGCGGCGGCGGCGGGTTCGGCGTCCCCCGGCAGGTCCTTGGGCGCGACCCCGACCAGCCCCAGCACCGTCGTCGTCCCCCCGGGCGACGCATCCGCGCCGGTGACGTACGACCCGTCCGCCGCCTCGGTCAGACCCTCACCGTCCCGCGCGCGGGCGGTCGGGTAGGAGGAGCTCCCTTCGAAGGCATCGTGGACGGAGACGACGGCCGCGTTGAGCACGCCCTTGTCCGGGTCGTCGTCGTAGGCGAGCCGGAAGATGATGCCGGCGGCGAGGAAGGACACCGCCATCGGCATGAACAGCAGCAGTTTGAAGGCGGTGGCCCAGCGGACCTTCTCGACCAGGACGGCCAGGACCAGTCCGAGCCCGGTCAGCAGCGTCGGCGCCACGACGACCCAGATCGCGGTGTTCCGGACGGCCTTGAGGGTGGTCGGGTCGCGGAACATCTCGGCGTAGTTCTCGCCGCCCACGAACGCGGTGCCGGAGGCGTCGAAGAAACTGCGGCCGACGGAGAACAGCACCGGGTACACGACCAGCGCGCCCAGCAGGAGCAGCGCGGGGAACGCGAACAACAGGGCGACGACGCGCCCCCGTCGGCGCAGGCGCCGTCCGTGCGCGCCGCCGGGGTGCGCGGGCGCCGGAGGGCTCGCCTCTTTCACCAGTGTGGCGGTCATGGCCGTCAGTTCCCGTACGCCTTGGCCGCGGCCTTCTCGAGTTCGGCGGCGGTCTTCTCCGGGTCGGCCGGGTCGCGCAGGAAGTCCTGGAGGATCTTCCACTCGCCGGCGCCCTTGGTGCCGCCGAAGGCGGCCGGGGCCTGGTCGGACATGTCGAAGCGGACCGAGTCGCCGGCCCCGATCAGGGACTCGGCGGTGGCGCGGGTGACGTCGTCGCCGTAGGAGGAGAGGTCGAGCTTCCTGTTCGGGGAGAGGAAGCCGCCCGCCTCGGCCCACACGGCGGCGGCCTCCGGGGTGGCGAGGTACTCCAGGAGTGCCATGCCGGCCTCGCTGTTCTTGCCGTCCTTCAGGACGACGGCCGCGTCGCCGCCGCTGACCACGGGCGCCTCACCGTCGCCGACCGGCGGGAAGGGGAAGAAGTTCGCGTCGGTGCCGATGGTCCTGCCGAACTGGTCCTTGGCGACACCGGCGACGAAGTCGCCCTCGTAGACCATGGCGGCCTCCGCCTTCGGGCCGAAGACCTTCTCCACCGAGCCGGGGAAGTCGGTGTTGAGGGCCTGCTTCCGGCCGCCCGCGACGAGCTGCTCGTCCTTGAAGAGCTTGCCGAGGGTGGTGAGCGCCTCGACCACGGTCGGGTCGGTCCACTCGATCTCGTGCGCGGCGAGGGCGTCGTACTTCTCGGGTCCGGCCTGGGAGAGGTAGACGTTCTCGAACCAGTCGGTGAGCGTCCAGCCGTCCTGGCCGGCCACCGAGAAGGCGGCGAGGCCGGAGTCGGAGACGGTCCGCCCGCTCTCCAGCATGGCGTCGTACGTCTTCGGCGGGGTGACGCCGGCCTGTTCGAGGGCCTCGGGGCTGTACCAGACGGTCGACTTGTGGGCGGCCTTGAAGTAGAGGCCGTACAGGGTGCCGTCGACGCTGCCGTAGTTCTGCCACACCTCGGCGAAGTTGCCGTCGACGGTGGACTTCACCTTCTTGTCGAGCGGCTTGAGCCAGCCCTGCTCGGCGAACTGCTTGAGCACGCCGACCTGCGGGACCATGACGACGTCGGGGGCGTTGCCGCCCTCGATCTTGCTGCCGACGACGGTGGAGACGTTGTCGCCGGTGGAGACGAAGGCGGTCTTTGCGCCGGTCTTCTCGGTGAAGGCGTCGAGCACCTTCTGGAAGTTCTCCTGCTCGCTGCCGGACCAGACGCCGGCGACGGTGACGGTCTGGCCGCCGAGCGCCTGGTCGCCGCCGCCGGCCGCGACGGGTTCGCCGCTGCCGCAGGCGGTCGCGCCGAGCGCGAGGACGAGGGCGGTGCATCCGGTGAGCAGGGTGGTACGTCGTCGCATCATCGTCGATGTCCCTTCGTGGGTACGGGGTTTCGGGAGCCGTCGATCCACCAGGCGGCGGTGGAGCCGGGGAGCACCCCGGGCGGGCAGGGGCCGCTGGCGAGCAGCGGGGTCCCGGCGACCGGGGCGGGTACGGGGGCGGCGGTGAAGTTGACGGCGCAGACGAGGTCGTCGCCGCGGGTGAAGGCGAGGACGCCGGGCTGGGTGTCCAGCCAGCGGAGCGTGCCCTCGCCCAACTGGGTGAGCGTGGTGCGCAGTTGGAGGCCGTCGCGGTAGAGGTGCCAGGAGGAGCGGGTGTCGGCCAGCGCCCGGTCGGTGGCGTGTTCGGCGAACCACTCGGGCTGTGGCAGCCAGGGCCGTACGCCCTCGGCGCCGGAGGTGAAGCCGAACGGTGAGGCCTGTCCGGACCAGGGCAGCGGCACCCGGCAGCCGTCGCGGATCCGGGCGCGGCTGCCGGTGCGGCGGAAGATCGGGTCGGTGAGCACGTCGTCGGGCAGGTCCACGACCTCGGGCAGGCCCAGTTCCTCGCCCTGGTAGATGTATGCGGCACCGGGCAGCGCCAGCATCAGCAGCGCGGCGGCGCGGGCACGGGCCGGGCCGAGTCCGCTGCCTTCCGGGGCGGGTTCGCCGTAGCGGGTGACGGTGCGGACCTGGTCGTGGTTGTTGAGGACCCAGGTGACGGTGGAGCCGGTGCCTGCGATGTCCTGCATGGCCTCGGAGACGACCTTGCGGAAGGCGTCGGCGTCCCAGGGGGCGCCGAGGAGGTCGAAGAAGAAGGCCTGGTGGAGTTCGTCCGCGCGGACGTAGCGGGCGTGTTCGCGGGCGGTGGGGACGGAGACCTCGCCGACCAGGAGGCGTTCGCGGCCGTCGCGGGCGGTGTACTCCTCGCACACCGCGCGCCAGTGCCGCCACACCTCGTGCACCTCGGGCTGGTTCCAGGCGAGCGGGTTGACCGAGTCGCGGGTGCGGGCGTCGGCCTCCGGGTCCGGGGAGTCGGGCAGCTCCGGGTGCTTGAAGAGGCCGGCGGCGACGTCGATGCGGAAGCCGTCGGCGCCCCGGTCCAGCCAGAAGCGGAGTATCCGGTCGAACTCGGCGGCGACCTCCGGCTCGCGCCAGTTCCAGTCGGGCTGTTCGGGCGTGAACATGTGCAGGTACCACTGGCCGGGCCGGCCGTCGGGCTCGGTGATCCGGGTCCAGGCGGGGCCGCCGAACATGGCGTGCCAGTTGTTGGGCGGCTCGGCGCCGTCGGGTCCGCGGCCGTCGGCGAAGTGGAAGCGGGCCCGCTCGGGGCTGCCCGGGGCCGCGTCGAGGGCGGCGCGGAACCAGGGGTGCTCGCTGGAGCAGTGGTTGGGGACGATGTCCAGCAGCACCTTGACGCCGAGCCGCCGGGCGGCGTCGACCAGCAGGTCGAATTCGGCGAGGTCGCCGAAGACCGGGTCGACGTCGGTGTAGTCGGCCACGTCGTAGCCGTGGTCGTGCTGCGGCGAGGGGTAGAAGGGGCTCAGCCAGATCCCGTCCACGCCGAGCTTCTTCAGATAGGGCAGTCCCGCCCTGACCCCGGCGAGATCGCCGATGCCGTCGCCGGTGCTGTCCAGAAAGCTGCGGATGTAGACCTGATAGATCACCGCGTCACGCCACCAGTGGTGCCTGTTCACTCCGTTGACCTGTCTGTGAGGAGTGCTCGTTATGCATGCATGTTAGGTAGCAAGGTCGCGAGGGTGTCAATGAACGTGCACAAGGTGCCGTGGAGTTGGGCGGTTCGAATGGGGACTTAAGTGGGCACAACGGACACGTTTGAGACGTCCGCGTTACCTAACATGTAACTAGGAAGGGTCCTAGCGGGAGGAGACGGCGGCCAGCTCGGCCGCCAGTCGGCGCACCGCGGCCCCGGGCGTCTGCCGCCCGGTCATCGCGTCGTGCACCACCGCCTGCACCACCAGGCTCACCTGGTCGTAGTGCGGGCTCTTGGGGCGCGGGGCGGCGGCGAGCACGCTCTCGCGCAGGGTCGGCAGGTACGGGAACCGCCGGACCAGTTCCGGATCGTCGTACAGGTCGGCCCGTACGGGCGGCAGCGCGCCGCGGGCGAGGACCTGGCGCTGCACGCGCTCGCTGGTGAGGTACGCGATCAGGCGTGCGGCGGAGTCGGGGTGCCGGGCATGGCTGCCGACGGCCAGGTTGGAGCCGCCGAGGACGCTCGTGCCCGGACCGTCCGGTCCCGGCAGCGGTACGGCGCCGACCTCGCCGGCGACCTTCGAGCCCGGGGCGGAGGCGGCGACGTAGGCGTAGGGCCAGTTGCGCAGGAAGAGCAGCCGGCCGTCCTGGAAGGCCTGCTTGGACTCCTCCTCCTTGTACGCCAGCGCCTCCCGGGGGATCCAGCCCTCGCGGATCCCGCGCGCGAGGAAGCCGATGCCGTCCCTGGCCGCCCGCGAGTTCACGGTGACGCGTTCGCCCTCGTCGCCGAGGATGGTGCCGCCCGCCGAGTAGACGGCCTCGGCCGCGTTGACGGTGAGCCCCTCGTAGGGCAGGAACTGGCCGGCGTAGCCGTCGAGTCCGTGCTCCGGGGCGAGGGTCCTCGCGGCCCGCTCGAGATCGGCCCAGGTGCGCGGCGGCGGGACGCCCGCTTCGGCGAGGACGTCCTTGCGGTAGAGGAGCAGTCCGGCGTTGGTGACGTACGGGACGGCGTACAGACGTCCGTCGTACGTCGCCGTGTCCACGACCCGGGGCAGGAAGGTGCCGAGCGGGAAGCGGTCGCGGGGCAGCGGACGGATCCAGCCCGCGGCGGCGAACTCCGAGGTCCAGCTCACGTCGATGTTGAGCACGTCGAACCGGCCGCGCTCGCCGCCGCGCAGATCGGTGATCATCTGCGCGCGGGTCTCGTCGGCGGAGTCGGGCAGCTCGACGAGGGTGACCTCCTCGCCGGGGTGGGTGCGGTTCCAGCCGTGGAGCACGGAGCCGAGATAGCCGGTGAGGTCGCCGGCGGTGGCCAGGGTGAGCGGTCCGCGCCCGTCCCCTCCGGCCTCCCCGGCCTGCGCCCCGGAGGCGACGTAACCGGTCAGGACGACGATCAGGACAAGGAGGCCCCTACCCGCGGCATGGATCCACCGCATAGGTTCCTCCCTGTACACCGGCACCCGGGCATCATCGTCCGGGGGTCAGAGGCCATGTATACCCGTTAGGTATGAGCGATACTAGGGCCTGCGGCACATTACCCAGGATGCGAGGAGGAGAGCGCGAGTGCGGCTGCCCCTCCTGGCGCTGCTCGCCCGTGGCCCGGCCCACGGTTACGAGCTCAAGCAGGACCTTGAGCAACTGCTGGGCTCCGCGTACCCTCAGCCGAACGTCGGCCAGATCTACGTCACCCTCGGCCGCCTCGAGAAAACGGGACTGATCGAGGGCGAGGACGTCGAGCAGTCGAGCCGGCCCAACAAGAAGGTCTACCACCTCACCGACGCCGGGCGGGAGGCGCTGCGCGCCTGGTACGAGGAGACGGCGGACGAGCCGCGGGTGCGGGACGAGTTCTTCATGAAACTGGCCCTGGCCCCGCAGACCGGTCTCGCCGACCGGATCGCGCTGATCAACCGACAGCGGCGCCAGTACCTGAACACCATGCGGCAGTTGTCGAAGCTGGCCGCCGCCGAGGACCGGGACAACCGCATCTCCCACCTGCTGATCGAGGGCGCCATGCTGCATCTGCAGGCCGACCTCGACTGGCTGGAGCGGTGCCAGGAGGAGCTGGAGGAACTTCAGTGAGCGAGAGCACCGCTGAAGTGCTGCGCGCCGAGGGCCTGGTCAAGACGCACCACGGCGAGGGCGCCCCGGCGCATGCCGTGCGCGGCGTCGACCTGCGGGTGACGCGCGGCGAGTTCGTGGCGATCACCGGCCCGTCCGGTGCGGGCAAGTCGACGCTGCTGCATCTGCTCGGCGGGCTCCAGCGGCCGGACGCGGGCAGCATCTGGCTGGACGGCGCGTGCACGGACGGCTACGGCGAGGCCCGCTGGGCGGTGGAGCGGCGTAAGCGGATCGGGATCGTCTTCCAGTTCTTCAACCTGGTGTCCGATCTGTCGGTCGCCGACAACGTGGAGCTGCCCGCCCTGCTCGCCGGGGTGCCGGCGAAGAAGGCGCGCGCCGGGCGGGAGGAACTGCTGGCCGAGCTGGGGCTCGAAGGCAAGGAGCGCAGCATGCCGGGCGAGCTGTCCGGCGGTGAGCAGCAGCGGGTCGCCCTCGCCCGGGCGCTGGTCAACCATCCGCCGCTGCTGCTGGCCGACGAGCCCGCGGGCAGTCTGGACAGCAAGGGCACCCGCGAGGTGATGCGGCTGCTGTCCCGCTTCCACGCGCGCGGACAGACGATCCTGCTGGTCACGCACGACGCCCGGCTGGCGAGCGCGGCGGACCGGGTGATCAGCTTCTTCGACGGCCGGATCGCCGACGACGCCGCACTCGACGGCGGCACCCCGCCGCGCCGGACCGGGACGTCCGGTGTGCTGGAGCTCAAGGACTGACGACATGCGCTTTTACGACCGCCCCGCGAAGGGCTGACCGCCGGTGCGAGCCACCCTGCGTTGGGCGCACTCCGATCTGCGCACGCACCGCGGCGAGGCACTGTTCCTGGTGCTCGCCACCGCGGGCATCGTCGCGTCCCTGCTGCTGGCCGCGGCCCTGTTCGGGTACGCCACCAACCCCTGGCAGCGCGTCTTCACCCAGGCGCACGGCGCGCACGTCACGCTGCACACCACCGCCTCCGCCGACGCCGGGAGACTGTCCGGCCTGGACGGCGTGGAGTCCGTCACCGGCCCCCACCCCACCGCCTCGGTCACCCTCGCCTCGCGGGGCGGCCGGGCCTCCGTGGAACTGCGCGGCACCTCCGCCGAGCCCGAGGTGGGCCGCCCGCTGCTCACCTCGGGGCACTGGCTGGACCCGGCGACCCCCGACGGCGTGGTCCTGGAGAGCCGGCTCGCGCGGGCGCTGCTGACGGCCCCCGGCGACACGCTCACCGTGCCCGGTACCGCGCGGCGGCTGACCGTGGTGGGCGTCGCCGACAGCGCCGAGCCGCGCTACCGGCCGGGTGAGCGCTCCGGCCTGGTGTGGGCCCTGCCGTCGGCGGTCACGGACCCGGACGGCCAGGTGGTCGGACTGCGGCTGACCGACCCGGGCGACACCGGGTACACCGTGCAGCGGGCGGTGACCGAGCTGGGCGCCGGGGCGATCGGCGAGGTGGCCACCTGGCAGCAGGCGCGCGCCGAGGCGCAGGGCGACAACCGGCTGCTCGGGCAGGTGCTCGGCCTGTTCGGTCTGGGCGCGCTGGCCGCCGCCGGGCTCGCCGTGCACGGGGCGATCACCACCCGGATCCGGGGGCACCTGCGGGACATCTCGATCCTCAAGGCGATCGGCTTCACACCCGGCCAGGTCGTCCGCGTCTTCCTGATCCAGCACCTCCTCTACGCCCTGCTCGGTGCCGTGGCCGCCGCCGTGCTCACCGAGGCGCTGGGCAGCGCGGTGCCGGGGCGGCTCGGGGACGCGGTCGACGTGTGGCAGGGGCTGCCCGGACACACCGCGGCGCTGTTCGCCGTACCGGTCGGGGCGGTGCTGTTCATCGGCGCGACCACCGGGCTGGCCGCCTGGCGGGCGGGACGGGTGCCGCCGGTGCCGGTGCCGCGCCCGGTGGCACCCCCGGCCGGACGGCTGACCGGCGTGGCGCGGCGGGCGCTGGGCGCGCGGGTGCCGCCGGCGCTGGTCCTGGGCTGGCACAAGGCGTTCACCCGCCGGCCGCGTTCGCTGGGCGCGGTGGGCAGGCTGGCGCTGCCGCTGCTGCTGATCGTCGTGGCGCTGAGCGCCTGGACCACCATCGACCGCTTCCACAGCAGTCCGGAGCGGATGGGGCTGCCCACGGCGCTCAGTGTCCGCGCGGACGCCTCGCTCGGCGACCGGGAGACCCGCGCGCTGCTGGAGCGCGATCCCCGGGTCGCCGCCGCCTACCCGGGTGTGGAGGTGGCCGCGCTGGTCCCCGGCCAGACCGCCACCATCGCCCTGCGCGGCCTCGGCACCCGTGCGGAGCCGTACCCGTTCACGCTGGCCGAGGGCCGTGCCGCGCGCGGTCCTGACGAGGCGGTGGCCGGGCAGGGGCTGCTCGACCTGCTGCACGTGCGGGTCGGCGACTGGGTGCGGATGACCGTCGGCGACCGGCCGCAGATCCTGCACATCGTCGGCCGCAGCATCGAACCGGAGAACGCCGGCCGGACCATCTCCACCTCGCTGGACACCCTCCGCGCCAACGACCCGGACCTGCGGCCGGCCCTGTACCAGCTCCGTCTGGACCCCGGCGCCGACCCGAGCGCGGTCGCCGAGCGGCTGACCGCGGCGGGCCGCGGCCACCTGGACGTGCACCCCGTGACCAACCCGGCCGACGGGCTGTCCCCGCTGCGCGCGGTCGTCCTCGGGCTGATCGTGGTCCTCGCGCTGATCGGACTGATCGAGCTGCTGACGGCGATCGGCGGCACGGTCCGCGAGGGCGAACGCGATCTGCTGGCGCTCAAGGCCATCGGCCTGACCCCCCGGCAGATCACCGCCGTCACGGTCACCGCCACGGCCGGTACGGCCCTGGCGGCCGTGCTCCTCGCCACGGCCCTGGGGCTGCCGCTGGCGCACTGGCTGATCGACGCCCAGGGGAGATCGAGCGGCATCGGCGCCGGGATCGCCCAGGTGCCCTCCCCCGCGCTGCTCGTGCTGCTCGGCGCGGCGGCGGTGCTGGGAGCCGCGGCCCTCGCCGCCCTCCCGGCGGCGCGAGCGGCCCGCCGCCGCCTCGCGGACACGCTGAGCGCGGTGGCCTGAGCGCTCCGCGCCGGGTCCTCAGCCGCCGTGCGGGTGATACGGCGGCTGCGGGCCCGGCGCGCACGGGTGGCCGCCGGGCCACGTTCCGTGCGTACGTGTCACCTCGGGCTCCCCGAGCGCTCGCCGTGGTGATCTCCGGGAATCTCACGGAAAGCGGGCGGCATCCCGCCGCCCGCTTCCCGCGCCGTGCTCACCGCCGTCCGCGCAGCTCCCGGTAGGTGGCGACCAGGGCCTTGGTGGAGGCGTCCAGGCCGGGTACGTCGGCGCCTTCGGTGAGGGCGGGCTCGACGCGCTTGGCGAGGACCTTGCCGAGTTCGACGCCCCACTGGTCGAAGGAGTCGATGTTCCAGACGGCACCCTGCACGAACACCTTGTGCTCGTAGAGCGCGACGAGCTGGCCGAGCACGGACGGCGTGAGCTCGCGCGCGAGGATCGTGGTCGTGGGGTGGTCACCCTTGAACGTCTTGTGCGGGACCAGGTCCTCCGGAACCCCTTCGGCGCGCACCTCGTCCGGGGTCTTGCCGAAGGCGAGCGCCTGGGTCTGGGCGAAGAAGTTGGCCATCAACAGGTCGTGCTGAGCCTTGAGTTCGTCGCTCAGCTCGGCGACGGGCTCGGCGAAGCCGATGAAGTCGGCCGGGATCAGCTTCGTCCCCTGGTGGATCAACTGGTAGTAGGCGTGCTGACCGTTGGTCCCCGGCGTGCCCCACACCACCGGTCCCGTCTGCCACTCGACCTCACGGCCGTCCCGGCCGACGTACTTGCCGTTGGACTCCATGTCGAGCTGCTGGAGGTAGGCGGTGAACTTCGACAGGTAGTGCGAGTAGGGCAGGACCGCGTGCGACTGCGCGTCGTGGAAGTTGCCGTACCAGACGCCCAACAGGCCCAGCAGCAAAGGGACATTGGACTCGGCGGGGGCGGTGCGGAAGTGCTCGTCGACGAGGCGGAAGCCGTCGAGCATCTCCCGGAAGCGGTCCGGGCCGATGGCGATCATCAGCGACAGGCCGATCGCCGAGTCGAACGAGTAGCGGCCGCCGACCCAGTCCCAGAACTCGAACATGTTCGCCGTGTCGATGCCGAAGTCGGCGACCTTCTCTGCGTTCGTCGACAGGGCGACGAAGTGTTTGGCGACCGCCTCTTCGGCACCGAGGGCCTTGAGCAGCCAGGTGCGCGCGGAGGTGGCGTTGGTGACCGTCTCGATGGTGGTGAAGGTCTTGGACGCGATGATGAACAGCGTCTCGGCCGGGTCCAGGTCCCGGATGGCCTCGTGCAGGTCGGCGCCGTCCACGTTGGACACGAAGCGGACGGTGAGGTCGCGGTCGGTGAAGGCGCGCAGCACCTCGTACGCCATGGCGGGGCCCAGGTCGGAGCCGCCGATGCCGACGTTGACGACGGTGCGGATGCGCTTGCCGGTGTGACCGGTCCACTCTCCGGAGCGGATGCGTCCGGCGAAGTCGGCCATCTTGTCGAGGACGGCGTGCACGGCCGGGACGACGTTCTCCCCGTCGACCTCGACCGCCGCGTCCGGGGCGGCCCGGAGCGCGGTGTGCAGGACGGCCCGGTCCTCGGTGGTGTTGATCTTCTCGCCGCGGAACATGGCGTCGCGCAGCCCGAACACGTCGGTGGCGACGGCCAGTTCCCTCAGCAGCCGCAGGGTGTCGTCGGTGACCAGGTGCTTGGAGTAGTCGACGTACAGGTCACCGACCCGGAGGGTGTACCCGGTGCCGCGGCCGGGGTCGGCGGCGAACAGCTCGCGCAGCCGCACCTCGCCGAGCTCCTCACGGTGCTTGGCCAGTGCGGTCCACTCGGGCGTCTGGTTGAGCCTGGTACGACCGTCTGCGTTCATCTCGGACTTCAGCCTTCTTCCTTGGGGGTCCCCGCTGTGCCCAACCTAATTGATCAGCGGTGAACAGGACGGGAGAAGAAGACTGAGGGAATCCGAAGCGGACCGGTCTAGATCTCGCCCCGCAGTTTGGCGAGCGCCTCGGCGAGGATCGCCTCGCCGTCCGCGTCGCTGCGCCGCTCCCGCACATAGGCGAGGTGCGTCTTGTAGGGCTCGGTGCGCGGCGGGTCCGGCGGGTTGTCGCGGTCCTGCCCGGCCGGGAATCCGCAACGGGGGCAGTCCCAGGTATCGGGCACCTGCGCGTCGCTCGCGAAGCTCGGCTGTGTCTCGTGCCCGTTGGAGCACCAGAAGGAGATGCGCAGCCGGGGCGCGGACTCGCCGCGCTCGGCCTCGCCCATCGGGCCCGCCCCGACCCGGCTTCCCCGGATCGCGTTGCCACTTGCCACGGTCGTAACTCCCTGCGTGATGGTGCCGCAAAGCGAGTCGGCGTTCCGCTTCGCTGCGAGCGCCTCAGTCTACGTAAGGCCCAACGCACGTCCAGTGTGGGGAGTTACCGCCCCCGTATCCAGACGCAGGCCCCATGATAGGCCGCGCTCAGCTGCGCGTACCGAACATGGGGCCTTACGTGCGGAATGCTTGGGAAATGGGTGCGCGACGCGCTCTCGGATCAGTTGTTCATCTTCATGGTGATGCCGAGCACGACAATGCACGCGAACCAGAGCAGACCGACCACGAGGGTGATCCGGTCGAGGTTGCGCTCGGCGACCGAGGAGCCGCCGACGGAGGACTGCATGCCACCACCGAACATGTCGGAGAGGCCGCCGCCCTTCCCCTTGTGCATCAGCACCAGCAGCATCAGCAGCAGGCTGAAGACGATCAGGGCGATGGAGAACCCCATAACCACGGCTGGACCAACTTCCTCGGATTCGGATGGACGACGCGGGGCCCGGTACAGGACCGGACCCCGCAAGGGTACGACGAATCGCCGTTACCGCATACTCACTGGTCGCGGAAACGAACGATCTTGACGAACTCGTCGGCGTCCAGCGAGGCACCGCCGACCAGGGCGCCGTCGATGTCGGCCTGTGCCATGATCTCGGCGACGTTGCCGGACTTGACCGAGCCGCCGTACTGGATGCGGACCTTGTCGGCCAGTTCCTGGCTGTACAGCTCGGCGAGCTTGCCGCGGATGGCGGCGCAGACCTCCTGGGCGTCCTCGGCGCCGCAGACCTTGCCGGTGCCGATGGCCCACACCGGCTCGTAGGCGATCACGACCGTCTCGGCCTGCTCGGCCGGGAGGTCCTTCAGACCGCCCTCGACCTGGGCGAGGGTGTGGGCGACGTGGTTGCCCGCCTCGCGGACCTCCAGTTCCTCGCCGACGCAGAGGATGGGAGTGATGCCGTGCTTGTAGGCGGCCTTCACCTTGGCGTTGACGATCTCGTCGGTCTCGGCGTGGTACTGGCGCCGCTCCGAGTGCCCGACGGCGACGTAGGCGCACTTCAGCTTGGCCAGCATCGGGCCGGAGATCTCGCCGGTGTAGGCGCCGCCGTCGTGCGCCGAGATGTCCTGGGCGCCGTACGTGATCTTCAGCTTGTCGCCGTCGACCAGGGTCTGCACGGAGCGCAGGTCGGTGAAGGGCGGCAGGACGGCGACGTCGACGGCCTCGTAGTCCTTGTCGGCGAGGGCGAAGGCGAGCTTCTGGACGTGGGCGATGGCCTCGAGGTGGTTGAGGTTCATCTTCCAGTTGCCCGCCATCAGCGGCGTGCGGGTGGTCATTGAGGTCAGTCCTCCAGTGCGGCGAGGCCGGGGAGCGTCTTGCCCTCGAGGTATTCGAGGGAGGCGCCGCCGCCGGTCGAGATGTGGCCGAATGCCTGCTCGTCGAAGCCCAGGGTACGGACGGCCGCGGCGGAGTCGCCGCCGCCGACCACGGTGAAGCCCGGGGAGTCGAGGAGGGCCTGGGCGACCGCCTTGGTGCCCTCGGCGTAATCGGGGTGCTCGAAGACGCCCATGGGGCCGTTCCAGAAGACGGTGGCGGCGTCGGCGAGCTTCGAGGCGTACAGCTTGCGGGTCCGAGGACCGATGTCCAGGCCCATCTGGTCGGCCGGGACGGCGTCCGCGGCGACGGTGGTGGGGTGGGACGGCGCCTTGGCCTTCATGTCGGGGAACTCCGCCGCGACCAGCGTGTCGACGGGCACCACCAGTTCCACGCCGTTCTTCTCGGCGCGCTCCAGGTACTCCCGGACGGCCGGGATCTGGTCCTCCTGCAGGAGGGACGTGCCGACCTCGTGGCCCTGGGCCTTGAGGAAGGTGTACGCCATGCCGCCGCCGATGAGGATGCGGTCGGCCTTGCCGAGCAACTGGTCGATGACGGCGAGCTTGTCGGAGACCTTGGCGCCGCCGAGGGCGACGACGTAGGGGCGCTTGACGTCGTCGGTGAGCTTCCTCAGGACGCCGACCTCGGTGGCGATGAGGTGGCCGGCGTAGTGCGGCAGCCGCGCCGGGAGGTCGAAGACCGAGGCGTGCTTACGGTGCACCGCGCCGAAGCCGTCGCCCACGTACACGTCGGCGAGGGCGGCGAGCCGGTCGGCGAAGGCGCCGCGCTCGGCGTCGTCCTTGGACGTCTCACCGGCGTTGAAGCGCAGGTTCTCGATGACCGCGACCTGCCCGTCGGCCAGGCCGGAGACGGTGGCGGCGGCGGACTCGCCGACGGTGTCGGTCGCGAAAGCGACGTCGGCGCCGAGGAGTTCCCCGAGGCGCGCGGCGGCCGGGGCGAGCGAGAAGGCGGGGTCCGGGGCGCC
Source organism: Streptomyces sp. NPDC059454 (assembly GCF_042749965.1). Lineage (NCBI taxonomy): Bacteria > Bacillati > Actinomycetota > Actinomycetes > Kitasatosporales > Streptomycetaceae > Streptomyces > Streptomyces sp. NPDC059454. Next base: position 37,260 of record NZ_JBHYVC010000057.1, read on the forward strand.
CTTGGGGCGGCCCAGGTGGGAGGCGACGACCACGCGGGCGCCCGCCTCGGCGAGGGCCTCGACGGTGGGCAACACGGCACGGATACGGCCGTCGTCGGTGATGGTGGTGCCGTTCAGCGGCACGTTGAGGTCGGCGCGGACGAAGACCCGCTTGCCCGCGACGCCTTCGGAGAGGAGTTCGTCGATCGTCTTCATAGGGGCTCCCTGGCTAGAGCTCGTGTTCGCTCGTGATCGCTCGTGATCGAAAGAGGGTGGCTGTTCCGATACGTGCGTCAGGGCTCGGACAGCGCGTTGCCGCACCGGCCGAGCCCTGCACTCATATCAGGCTGCCCGCTCCGCGATCAGAGCTGGTTGCCCACGAAGACCGTCAGGTCGACGAGGCGGTTGCTGTAGCCCCACTCGTTGTCGTACCAGCCGATGACCTTCACGCTCTTGCCGTCCTGGACCATGGTCAGGGACGAGTCGAAGGTGCAGGACGCCGGGGCGTTGACGATGTCGGAGGAGACGATCTCGTCCTCGGTGTACTCGAGGTAGCCCTTCAGCTCACCCTCGGCGGCCTTCTGGAAGGCGGCGTTGACCTCTTCCTTGGTGACCTCGCGGGAGAGCTCGACGACCAGGTCGGTGACCGAGCCGGTCGGGACCGGGACGCGCATGGCCATGCCGTCCAGCTTGCCCTTGAGCTGCGGGAGGACCAGGGCGGTGGCCTTGGCGGCACCGGTGGTGGTCGGGATGATGTTCTCGGCGGCGGCACGCGCGCGGCGCAGGTCCTTGTGCGGGAAGTCAAGGATGCGCTGGTCGTTCGTGTACGCGTGCACCGTCGTCATCAGGCCCTTGACGATGCCGAAGTTCTCGTCGAGCACCTTCGCCATCGGCGCCACACAGTTGGTGGTGCAGGAGGCGTTGGAGATGACGTGGTGGTTGGCCGCGTCGTACTGGTCGTGGTTGACGCCCATGACGAGGGTGATGTCCTCGTTCTTCGCCGGGGCGGAGATGATGACCTTCTTGGCGCCGCCGGTGATGTGCTTCTCGGCGTCTTCCTTCTTGGTGAAGATGCCGGTCGACTCGATGACGATGTCGACGCCCAGCTCGCCCCACGGGATGTCGGCGGGGTTGCGCTCGGAGAGCACCTTGACCGTCCTGCCGTCGACGGTGATGGTGTCCTCGGTGTGCGAGACCTCCTGCTTGAGGCGCCCGAGGATGGTGTCGTACTTCAGCAGGTGGGCGGTGGTCGCGGTGTCACCCAGGTCGTTGACAGCCACGATCTCGATGTCCGCACCCTGCTCCAGCAGCGCGCGGAAGTAGTTGCGACCGATGCGGCCAAAGCCGTTGATGCCTACGCGGATCGTCACGAACCGATCTCCTCGTTGGTACGCCGGCCCGATGTGCCGGCGAGCTGTATTTGGGATGTCCCCGACCACTGCCGACCCTACCTCTCCGGCGCCCCGGCCGTGACATCGAGTTGCCCCGTACCCGGCAGGGCGGTCCGTACCCGTCAGTAGGGTGCGGACCGCCCGGGCCGACGGTCCACCGTCACCCGATTTCGTTACGGACCGTCAGGGCGCGTTGACGCGTGGTGTCACCCGTCCAGGGCGGCCAGCGCCTTCCTCAGCAGTGCGGACCGGTCGGCCGCGGAGGTGAGGTGCTCCAGGCCGAAGCCCAGCAGCACGGTGTCGCCGGTGGTGACCGCTCCGTAGGTCCGGAACAGCGCTCCGGTGCGCGTCCAGTCCTTCAGGACGGCCGGACTGCCCGCGGGCGGTCCGGAAGCCGTCCAGGCGCCGAGCGAGCTCTCGAAGCCCTCGGTGCCGGCCGCGGTGCCGCCGGTCACGAGCGAGGCCTCGTCGGCGAGGACGCCGTGGCCGCCGCTGCCCGGGTCGGTGACGTAGGCGAGGGAGACCTCGACCGTCTTCCCGGCGTACGCGCCCAGGTCGAACTCCACCTGCTGCCAGCCGCCGGAGGACCCGGTCAGGCTGTTCCAGGAGCCGGTGGTGCCGGTCGCGGCGCAGCCGTCGTCGCCCAGGGTCAGGTAGTGCTCCAGCCAGGGGTGCTCGTCCATGTAGAACCCGGCCGCGCACTCGGCCGGCACGGCGGTGCGGGTGGCGCCGCCCGCCTCGGGCAGGGTCGTCCAGTCGTCGGCGCCGGCGGTGTGCGCCTCGACGACGACGTGGTCGTAGCCCGGCTCGGTGTCCCACAGCAGCTGGGTGCGCAGGGTGGGCCGGTCGGCGGCGGTGGTGCCGGTGAGGTCGATGGTGCGGGTGAGGCGCTTGTAGCCGTCGTCGGTGTGCACGGCGGCGGCCATGTACGAGCCGGCGTAGGGCCCGTACGGGTTGACCGTGCCGGGGAACTGTCCGGCGCCGGCGCTCGCGAACCGCGGGTACTGCTCGGCGGGCAGCTCGTCGGAGGTGACGCCGTAGGTGCCGGCCCTGTCCAGCGGGTTGCCGGGCGCGTCGCCGAGCGGGCCGGTGAAGCCGCCCAGGCCGCCGGAGCCGGTGAACGCCGTGGCTCCCGGAGTGGAGGTGCGGGAGTAGGCGCCCAGGTAGTACTGGCTGAAGTCGTCGGACAGCGTGCCGCCGCCGAGGTCGACGCTGCCGCCGGCCTGCTCGCCCGCCTCGATCAGCCGGCCGCCCTCGTTGAGGAAGGCCCGCAGCTGCAGCTGGGTGGCGATGCCCGGGGTGCCGGCGCCGGTGTGGTGGACGACCGTGTCGAAGTGGCTCAGCACGCCGAGCGCGTCCGGGGCCCCCTGCTCGGCGACGTCCCAGACCGCCGCGCGGCGGCCGTTGGCCTTCAGCGCGTCGACGTACTTCTGCGTCTGCGTGGCCTTCGCGCCCTCCTCGGAGACGACCAGGACGTCCGCGCGGGGGCGTTCGGCGACGGTGTAGGTGAAGCGCTCGCCGGAGACGTTCTCACCCCTGCGGGTCTCGCCGGTGAACCACACCTCGACCTTGTCACCGGGCTCGCCGTGCCTCACCTTCGCCCGGTACTCGTCGAAGTGGAGGTTGTCCTCACCGCCGTACCGCTCGCCGCCCTTCCACGGCCTGAGGTCCACGTCGTGCGTACGGCCGCCGTTGACGCGGTACTTGAGCTCCTTGTCGCGCACGGCCTTGCGGACGACGACGGAGACCTCCTGGCCGGCTCCGCGCGCGTACGACGTGCCGAAGGCCGCCGGGGTGAAGTCGGCGGCCTCCAGGCCGACGGCGGAGGACGGCCGGTCGGGGTGGGAGGCGGACTCGGCGACGGAGAGCGCGAAGGGGATGTTCTTCGCGAACTCCTGCTGGATCAGTCTCTCGTCGTCGGGGAAGTTGAAGCCCGACCGGCAGTCGCCGGCGTTCCACTCGTCGTCGGGGTCGGCCTCGGAGACGGTCTGGCAGGTCGACATCTCGGGGGTGAACATCGCCATGCCGTTGACGTTGGCCGCGTGGCCGTCCGCCTCGCCGTTGGTGGTGTACAGCTCGGAGGAGAGCTGCGGGTGGTAGCCGGGGATCGCCGAGTTGTCGGGCGTGCCGGCGAGGGCCTCGTAGAGGACGTCGTCGGGGGTCGGCGTGGCCACCTGCCAGCCGACCCCGTAGAGGAGGAGTTCGGCCGCGGAGTGGTAGTTGATGCCGTAGGTGAAACCGATGCGCTTCTGGAAGGCGTCGATGGCCTTGGTCTCGGGCTCGGAGCCCGGGCTCGCGCCGCGGTAGGTCTGGCTGGTGGGGTGGGGGGACGAGCCCTCGTCGTCGTAGCCCCACTTGTAGGGGAAGTTGCGGTTGAGGTCGACGCCGTCGCCGGTGCCGATGGCGCCGTCGCCGTTGACGTCCCGCAGGTTCTTGCGCCAGAGGCGGTTGTCGTCGTCGGCGAAGGTGTGGTCGTAGCCGTCGGGGTTGGCGGAGAGGACGAACCACAGTTCGGTGGTGTCGACGATCTTCTTGATCCGCTTGTCCGTCCGGTACGTGTCCAGGTAGTGGTGCATCAGCCGCCGGGTCATCTCCGGTGTGATCCACTCGCGCGCGTGCTGGTTGGACAGGTAGAGGACGGCCGGTTTGGAACCGTCCTTCGTCTTCCTGGCCTTCTTGGTGAGCTTCAGGGCGAGGATGTCCTGACCCTTGATCGTCTTGCCGATGGAGACGACCTTGGTGAGGTCGGGGTTCTCCCGCGCGGTGCGCAGGATCTCCTCCCGCAGACCGCCCTCTCCGCTGTACGGGCGGAACACGCCCTCGGCGGCGTCCTCGACGCGGGTCTCCGCCCGGGCGGAGAGTGCGTGCTCGGTGAGGTCGACGCCCTGTTCCTCCAGCTTTTCGGCCTGTCCCTCGGTGAGGTAGACCTCCACAGTGGCCGTGCCCTTGTCGGGCACCCGCTCACCGAGTTCGTGGCCGTCCTGCCCCGCCGCGAGGAGCAGGGAGACCTGCGCCTTGGTGACGTCGGCGCGGAAGACCTTGACCTCGTCGGTGTCGGAGGCCGCGGGGTTTCCGGGTTGTGCCTGGGCGATGGGCGCGAAGGCCGCTCCGCCGATCAGGAGCGTGCCGACAGCGAGGATCGATCCCGCTCTGTGTCTCATGAGCCCCCCTGGAAGTGGTCCGCCACAGCAGCGAACAGATGCCAGGCTCATGACACAACATGATCGAGTCAAGGGTGCCGCCGAGACACGGGAAAACCGGCGCCGGTCACCCGAGTGGGCGCCGACGCCGGTCTCCTGACCGCTCGTCAGACCATGAGCTTGTCGTCCAGCTCCTCGCCGAGGTTGACCTCCGTGCCCGGGATGCCCAGGTCGGAGGCGCGCTTGTCGGCCATCGCCAGCAGCCGGCGGATGCGGCCGGCCACGGCGTCCTTGGTGAGCGGCGGGTCGGCGAGCGCGCCCAGCTCCTCCAGGGACGCCTGCTTGTGCTCCATGCGCAGCCGGCCGGCCGCGGCGAGGTGCTCGGGGACGTCGTCGGCGAGGATCTCCAGGGCGCGCTGGACGCGGGCGCCGGCGGCGACGGCCGCGCGGGCGGAACGGCGCAGGTTGGCGTCGTCGAAGTTGGCCAGCCGGTTCGCCGTGGCGCGCACCTCGCGGCGCATCCGGCGCTCCTCCCAGGCCAGCACCGACTCGTGCGCGCCGAGCCGGGTGAGCAGCGCGCCGATCGCGTCGCCGTCGCGGACCACGACCCGGTCCACGCCGCGCACCTCGCGCGCCTTGGCGGCGATCGACAGCCGGCGGGCGGCGCCGACCAGGGCCAGCGCGGCCTCGGGGCCGGGGCAGGTCACCTCCAGGGAGGAGGAACGGCCGGGCTCGGTGAGGGAGCCGTGGGCCAGGAAGGCACCGCGCCAGGCCGCCTCGGCGTCACAGGTGGCCCCGGAGACCACCTGTGGGGGCAGGCCGCGGATCGGACGGCCGCGGCCGTCCACCAGGCCGGTCTGACGGGCCAGCTGGTCGCCGCCCGCGACCACCCGGACGACGTAGCGCGAGCCGCGGCGGAGCCCGCCCGGGGCCATCACGATCAGTTCGGAGCTGTGGCCGAAGATCTCCAGGATGTCCCGCTTGAGGCGGCGGGCCGCCATCGCCGTGTCCAGCTCCGCCTCGATCACGATGCGCCCGCTCACCAGGTGGAGGCCGCCGGCGAACCGCAGAACGGCGGAGACCTCCGCCTTCCTGCAGCAGGTCCGGGTGACGGGGAGCCGGGAGATCTCGTCCTTCACCGCTGCCGTCATCGCCATGGGCCGATCCTTCCATGCATCCGAAAAATACGGTCGTACGCGGCGGCCAACAGCTCCGGGTCGTGCCGGGGGCTTCCGTCGGGCCTGGCCACCGGGGCCAGCTCGACCGCGGCGCCGAACCGCCGGGCGGCGTCGGTCAGCGAATCGCGGTCGGGCACGGCGGCCTCGTCGGCCAGCACCACGTCCAGGGCGAGTTTAGGGGCGTGTCGTCCCAAAACCTCCACATGACGCTGCGGGGAGAAGCCCTCGGTTTCTCCTGGCTGCGGGGCGAGGTTAAGGGAGAGTACCCGGCGCGCCCTGGTCTCGATGAGGGCGTCCAGCAGTTCCGGCACGAGCAGGTGCGGGATGACCGAGGAGAACCAGGAGCCGGGGCCGAGCACCACCCAGTCGGCGTCCAGGACCGCCGCGACCGCCTCGGGGACGGCGGGCGGGTCGTTCGGCACGAGGTGCACGGACTGCACCTCGCCCGGGGTGAGCGCGACGGTGGCCTGACCGCGGACGGTGCCGACCTCGTCGGGCCGCTCGGGGTCGTGGCCCTTGACCAGGGCCTGGAGCTCCAGCGGCACGGCGGACATGGGCAGCACGCGCCCGTGCGCGCCGAGCAGCCGGCCCACCAGGTCCAGCGCCTGGACGTGGTCGCCGAGCTGCTCCCACAGGGCGACGATCAGCAGATTGCCGACCGCGTGCTCGTGCAGATCGCCCTGGGACTGGAAGCGGTGCTGGATGACGCGGGCCCAGGTCTGGCCCCAGTCGTCGTCGCCGCACAGCGCGGCCAGGGCCTTGCGCAGGTCGCCGGGCGGCAGCACGCCCAGTTCGTCCCGCAGGCGCCCGCTGGAGCCGCCGTCGTCGGCCACGGTGACGACGGCGGTGAGGTCGCCGGTGATCCGGCGCAGCGCGGCGAGCGAGGCGGACAGGCCCATGCCGCCGCCGAGGGCGACGACCTTGGGCTGGGCGCCCCGGCGGCGCGGTCTCGCGCCACGGGTCTCGGCCGGCCGGCTCGCGCGTCCCTCGGGGACCGCTCTGCGCAGCCGGCTCAGCCGCGGAGTACGTGGTGTCATTCCCGTCCCATGTCCCGGTGGACCACCACCGTCTCCACGCCCTCGGCGACGAGCCGGGCGGCGAGCTTCTCCGACGTGGCGACCGACCGGTGCTTGCCCCCGGTGCAGCCGACGGCGATGGTCACATAGCGCTTGCCCTCCCGACGGTAACCCGCGGCGACCAGCCGCAGCAGCTCGGCGTACCGGTCGAGGAACTCCTTGGCGCCGGGCTGGTTGAAGACGTACGACGCCACCTCCTCGTTGAGGCCGGTGTACGGGCGCAGCTCGGGGACCCAGTGCGGGTTGGGCAGGAACCGCATGTCCACGACCAGGTCGGCGTCGACCGGGAGGCCGTACTTGAAGCCGAAGGACATGACGGTGGCCCGCAGCTCGGGCTCCTCCTCGCCGGCGAACTGGGCGTCCATCTTGGCGCGCAGCTCGTGCACGTTGAGGCTGGAGGTGTCGATCACCAGGTCGGCGTCGCCGCGCAGCTCGCGCAGCAGCGCCCGTTCGGCCGCGATGCCGTCGACGATACGGCCGTCGCCCTGGAGGGGGTGCGGGCGGCGCACCGACTCGAAGCGGCGTACCAGGGCGTCGTCGGAGGACTCCAGGAAGACGGTCCGCCGGGTGACGCCCCGCGCGTCGAGGTCGGCGAGGGACTCGCGGAGGTTGTCGAAGAAGCGCCGGCCGCGGACGTCGACGACGACCGCGATCCGCGCCACGTTGCCCTGGGAGCGCGCGCCGAGCTCCACCATGGTGGGGATCAGCGCGGGCGGCAGGTTGTCCACGACGAACCAGCCGAGGTCCTCCAGACACTTCGCGGCCGTCGAACGGCCGGCCCCGGACATGCCGGAGATGATCACCAGCTCGGGGATGGCCACCTCGGGCACCCCGGCCTTTTCCTTGCCCGTACTCACCTGCGCTCCGTCGTCCTGGTGGGCGGCGGCCCGGCCGGCGCCGTCCCCACCTGTCTCCTGCTGGGTCCGGTCCCGCTCCGGCGCGGACCCCGTCTCGTGCTCGCTCATCGCTCCTGCCCCCGTCATTCGTCCGGGGCGCCCGTGGACACGGGCTCCCCGGGAGAACCCGTCGCCTGCCCGGGTTCTTCCGTGTCATCCATGATCTCGCCCGTAGCCGTGTTCACGGCGGGGGCGGCGGGCGCCGCCCGGGCGAGGGCCGCGACGATCGTCTCGGCCGTCTTGCGGCCTATGCCCGGAACCTCGCAGATCTGGTCGATTGTCGCCGATCGCAGCCTCTTCACCGAACCGAAGTGCTTGATCAGCGCCTGCTTGCGGGTCTCGCCGAGGCCGGGCACGTCGTCCAGCGGGCCGGCCCGGAAGCGCTTGGCGCGCTTGGCGCGCTGGTAGGTGATCGCGAACCGGTGGGCCTCGTCGCGGACCCGCTGGAGCAGGTAGAGGCCCTCGCTGGTGCGCGGCAGCACCACCGGGTCGGTCTCGCCCGGCAGCCAGACCTCCTCCAGCCGCTTGGCGAGGCCGCACACGGCGATGTCGTCGATGCCCAGCTCGTCCAGCGCCCGCCGGGCCGCCGCGACCTGCGGCGCGCCGCCGTCGACGACGACGAGCTGCGGCGGGTAGGCGAAGCGCCTGGGGCGGCCGTCGTCCTCCGTGAGGGTGTTCGCGGGCGGCTCGGCGAGGCCTGTGGAGAAGTCCTCCGCGCCGGGCTCCTCGCCGTCGGTCCACTCCCCCGTCCGCTCCTTCTCCGCGAGGTAGCGCCGGAAGCGGCGGGTGATCACCTCGTGCATGGAGCGGACGTCGTCCTGGCCCGCGAAGCTTTTGATCTGGAAGCGGCGGTACTCGCTCTTGCGGGCCAGTCCGTCCTCGAAGACGACCATGGAGGCCACCACGTCGTCGCCCTGGAGGTGCGAGATGTCGTAGCACTCGATCCTGAGCGGGGCGCTGTCCAGGTCCAGGACCTCGGTGATCTCCTCCAGCGCGCGCGAGCGCGTGGTCAGGTCGGAGGCGCGCTTGGTCTTGTGCAGCACGAGCGCCTGCTGGGCGTTGCGCTCCACGGTCTCCATCAGGGCCCTCTTGTCGCCGCGCTGCGGAACGCGCAGGGAGACGCCGGAGCCACGCCGCCCGGTCAGCCACTGCTGGACCGGCTCCACCGGGTCGGGCAGGGCCGGGACCAGGACCTCCCGGGGGACCGCGTCGCCGGTCTCCTCGCCGTAGAGCTGCTGCAGGGCGTGCTCGACGAGGGCGCCGGTGGTGATCTCCTCGACCTTGTCGGTGACCCAGCCGCGCTGGCCGCGCACGCGCCCGCCGCGGACGTGGAAGATCTGGACGGCCGCCTCCAGCTCGTCCTCGGCGACCGCGATCAGGTCGGCGTCGGTCGCGTCGGCGAGCACGACCGCGCTCTTCTCCATGGCCTTCTTCAGGGCCCCGATGTCGTCGCGCAGGCGGGCGGCCCGCTCGTACTCCATCTCCTCGGCCGCCTCCGTCATCCGCCGCTCCAGACGGCGCAGGTAGGCGCCCGTGCGGCCGGTCATGAAGTCGGAGAACTCCTCGGCCAGTGCGCGGTGGTCCTCGGCGGAGATGCGGTCCACGCACGGCGCCGAGCACTTGCCGATGTAGCCGAGCAGACAGGGGCGGCCGGTGCGGGCGGCGTTCTTGAAGACCCCGGCCGAGCAGGTGCGCACAGGGAAGACGCGCAGCATCAGGTCCACGGTGTCGCGGATCGCCCACGCGTGCGTGTACGGACCGAAGTACCGGACGCCCTTCTTCTTGTGACCGCGCATCACCTGTACGCGCGGGAACTCCTCGTTCATCGTCACCGCGAGGTACGGGTAGCTCTTGTCGTCGCGGTACTTGACGTTGAACCGGGGGTCGTACTCCTTGATCCAGGAGTACTCCAGCTGGAGCGCCTCGACCTCCGTGGACACCACCGTCCACTCCACGGACGCGGCCGTGGTGACCATGGAGCGGGTGCGCGGGTGCAGCCCGGCCAGGTCCTGGAAGTAGTTCGCCAGGCGCTGGCGCAGGCTTTTCGCCTTTCCGACGTAGATCACCCGGCGGTGCTCGTCGCGGAACCGGTAGACCCCCGGCGAGTCGGGGATCTCACCCGGTTTGGGTCGGTAGCTGGAGGGGTCGGCCATGTCTCACACCCTACTGGCGGGGACCGACACCGCGGCGGGCCTGTGGACGCGGGTGCCCGGCCGGGTCCGGATGGGTTACGGCGTGCGGGAAGCGGGAAGGTGGGGGTTCCGTGCCTCGGGTGATCGGCGGACGGCCACGAGGGCGGTCACGAGTCGGAGGGCTGGTCGGATGCGACGGACGCGGATCGAGAAACCACGACGGCCGGCCCGGGCCCGCCGGTACGCGGACGAGACGTCCGGCCTCATCGACCCCCTCGACCCTCGCGATCCCGACATCGTGCGCGCGAAGCGTCTGCGGCCGCGGCCGCAGGACCGGGGCGGGGCCGGCGCGTCGTAGGGCCGGCGCGTCGTAGGGCCGGCGCGTCGTAGGGCCGGCGCGGGCCGCTGTTGGGCTTCAGGTGTTGTCGGGACTTGGTCAACACGCTTCAATGCGGGGGAACTCCGGGCCCTGAACGACGGCGTACGGATGTGAAGACTCCGCCGCGCCGGCGGGGGCGGCTCCGGGGTGCCCGCGCGACGGCCCGACCAGCCGTCGCGGACTTCACAGAAAGGCCCCTGGATGCCGCACGCCACACCGCACGCGGACCTCGTCACCGCGGAACTGGACTCGGCCCTGCGCGGCGGCCCCTTCCACGTCGCCCTGCGCGCGGCGATCGCCGCGCGGGGACTGCCGTTGCAGCGGGTGCAGCACCATCTGTCGCGCCACGGCGTGAAGGTCGGCGTCACCAGTCTGAGTTACTGGCAACAGGGCGCCCGCCGTCCGCAGCGCCCGGAGTCGCTGCGCGCCGTACGGGCGCTGGAGGAGATCCTGCAGTTGCCGGAGGAGTCGCTGATCCGGCTGCTCGCCGAGCCGGACGAGCACACTGCGGACCGGCACTCCCCCGGCCGGTCCTACCGCTCCCTGGTCGAGGCATCGGGCGTACGGGAACAGCTGCTGGCCGAATTCGGCGCCCCGCGCGACGGCGGACTGCACACCCTGGGGCACTACGAGCGGATACGGATCGGAGCGCGCCGCGAACTGGCGGAGCGCGAGTCGCACCACATCGTGCGCGCCCACCGGGACGGCGTCGACCGCTATGTCGCCGTCCACCACGGCGACCCCGGTGCCACGCCGGAGCGGATGACCGTGCGAGCGCTGGAGAACTGCCGTACCGGGCGCGTGCGCCGGCACCACGACACCGGGGTGCTCGCGGCCGAGCTGCTCTTCGACACCCGGCTGCGGGCCGGTGACACCTTCCTCTTCCGCTATGCCGTCGAGGACGGCACGGCGAGCGTCTCGCGCGAGTACGTGCGCGGGGCGGAGTCCCCCGGCGGTCAGTACGCGCTCCAGGTGTGCTTCGGCTCCGGGGTTCTCCCGGTGCGCTGCCACCGGTTCACCCAGCACTCGGCGGCGGCACCGCGCGGCGGCCGTCAGGAGCTGGCCCTCAGCGGGCGGCACCGCTCGGTGCACCTGGTGGAACCGCGCGTGCGGCCGGGGTACGTGGGGATCGCCTGGGACTGGGAGTGACCCCGGTCCGACCGGTCAGGCCTGCGGCTTGGCGACCATCGTGCCGTTCTTCACCTCGATGGCCAGCGCCTTCAGGGGGGCCACCGCCGGCTCGCGCAGCACCTTGCCGGTGGTGGCGTCGAACTCGCTGCCGTGGCAGGGGCAGATCAACTTCGTGCCCTCGAGCTTGTTGATGGGGCATCCCGCGTGTGTGCAGAGGGTGTCGTACGCCTTGAGCGTGCCCTCCTCGCTCCGGCTGACCACGACGTTGTGGTCCCGGTACAGCTTCGCGCCGTCCTTGGCCACCTCGCTCTCGGGGCCCAGTTCGACGGGGCCGTTCAGCGGGGCGGCCGCGTCGTCGGCGCCCCCGCACGCGGCGAGGCCCAGGCCGGCGACGGGGGTGAGGACCGCGCCCCGCAGGACGGTACGGCGGCTCGCGGCGGGTCGGCGGGTGGGCATGAGGGCTCCACGGGTGGGACGGCGGTGCACGGGTGGACACCGGCGACGATACCGGGGGTGATTGTTCCGGTTGTGGGCGGGTGTGGACCGGGGTGCCGGGCGGAGTTGTCGCGGAGGGCTGTCGCGGAGGGCTGTCGTGGAGGCGAGCAGGCATTCGCAAGCGTTTACGCACGCCCGGCGGATGGGATACGGTCCCCACCCGAGAGGTGACACGTGGTGCACGGCTGTGCGGAGTCGGCGGGCCCGGAACGGTCCGCTGCCGGTCCGCTGTCCCCCGGTTCACGTCCCACCGCACCGGTCACCGCCAGGAACGCCATGACGATCGGGCCGTCCGTGCCCGGGGACATCGCCCTGTGCTCTTTCGGCGACTTCGCGCGGGCGGATCCGCTCCCGCCCCGGCGATCGCGCAGCCCGGCGGGGACACCGGCGCCCGGACCGTGCGCGTCCTCCTGGACCGGTTCGCCGAACCGGACCGTCCCGCACGGACCGAACACCTCCCGCGCGCCTTCGCGCACCACACGTCCTGCGGCTGCCCGGCCGTACCGGAGCACCCCCCCGCAGGCCGAGAAAACCGATCGTTCGAAGAAGGGAACCCTCGTGATCGTCGTAGCCGGTGAGGCACTGATCGACCTGGTACCGCGCGGCTCGGGCGCGCTCGCGGCGCTGACGCCGGCGCTCGGCGGCGGCCCGTTCAACACGGCGGTGGCGCTGGGCCGCCTCGGCTCCCCCACCACGTTCTGCTCCCGGGTGTCGCGTGACGCCTTCGGTGCGGCACTGCTGGACCGGCTGCGGGAGAGCGGTGTGGACGTGTCGTCGGTGCAGCGCGGCGACGAGCCGACGACGCTGGCCGTCGCCACGGTCGGCACGGACGGCTCGGCGGCGTACTCCTTCTACGTGGAGGGAACCGCGGACCGGCTGTTCACGGCCCCCGGCACATTGCCGGCCGGCACCCGCGCGGTGTCCTTCGGGACCTGCTCGCTCGTGCTGGAGCCGGGCGCGAGCGCGTACGAGGAGCTGATGCGCGCCTCCTGCGCGCGGGGCGTCTTCACCGCGCTGGACCCCAACATCCGGGCGGGTCTCATCCCCGACCCCGAGGCCTACCGGGCCCGGTTCCGGGGCTGGCTGCCGTCGGTGTCGCTGCTGAAGCTGTCCGCGGAGGACGCCGAGTGGCTCGGCGGGTCTCCGAAGGAGTGGCTGGCGGCCGGTCCGGCGGCGGTCGTGGTCACCCGGGGCGGTGACGGGCTGGCCGTGTTCACCCGCGACGGCGGTGAGTACGCCGTGCCGGGTGAGCGGGTCGAAGTGGTGGACACGATCGGCGCCGGTGACACGGTGAACGCGGCACTGCTGCACGGACTCGCGGCGCGGGACGCGCTCAGTGACGCGGGGGTGGCCGCGCTGGGCGGTGAGGGCTGGGCGGACCTGCTCGGCTTCGCGGCGCGCGCGGCGGCGATCACCTGCTCACGCGCGGGCGCTGAACCGCCGTACGCCCGTGAACTGGAGCCGGAGACCGCCTGACGCACGCACGCGCCGTGCCGCACGGGGTTCCCGTGC
>NZ_JBHYVC010000058.1:0-50026 GCF_042749965.1 Streptomyces sp. NPDC059454
GTATCAATTCGGTATACGGAGAGGCTGTCCGACATCGGGGCTTCAGCCTCGGTCGGCTCGGTCGCGGACAGCTACGACAACGCGATGGCCGAGGCCCTGAACGGAACGTTCAAGGCCGAGCTGATCGAGATGCAAGGCCCTTGGCGGGACGTCGACCAGGTCGAGCGGGCGATCTTCCAGTGGGTCACGTGGTACAACGAGGAACGGCTCCACTCCGCCCTCGACTACGTACCGCCCGCCGAGTACGAACGCGACTGGTGGCGGCAACAGGAAGCCACCCCGCAGTCCGCCTGAAGCAAGATCACCGGACTCTACGAAAGTCGGGGCAGCTCAGCCCATTGAGCGAGTCAGCCACTGGCTTCGCACCCGGCAGCGACTCGCTGGCCGTGTGCGAATGTTGCAGCCGATCGGGGACTGATGGACACCATCGCTTCCGAGGGAAGCCTGTAACTCAAGCGTCCTGACCCAGAAGTCAGGGTTGGGTACCTACTCGCCCAGCACGCCGCTTGTCAGGTTTCCACAAGCGGCTACTCCCCCTACACATGTGGATGGCCTCACACGACGGATCCAACACTCCAGCGCCCGCGTCAGCGGAGAGTTACGGCGCTGAGAACGCCTCGCGAGGTACACAAGCAGAGAGCGCTCTGCGTCAGCCGATACCTGATGACTCGTCAGTAAAGTCAGCAAAAGGTCAGCAAGTGTTCGGCTAGAGTTGCCCACAGATGCCCACACATTGGGAATCGCAGGCAGCTTCAGAGGCACGTATGCGGCTGGAGCCGACGCGGGCGCTGCGGGATTCGCGCGTTGCCGGCCAGGAGCAGCAGCGATCTCGCCCTGTCGACGTACGGCGTGCCGTATCCGCAGGTCAGCGCACTCTTCCTCGCGGCTTCAAGGGTGCGTTCGGCAGTTCCGGCGCGGGCAGTGGAGCCCCGTCGTACCCCTGTACCTCGCCGAAACGTGCCCCCTTCATCCAGTCCTCGCGGGCCTGTACGATCTCGTCATGTGACCGTCCGATGAAGTTCCACCACATGACGATCTCCTCCTCGAAGGGCGGCCCGCCCAGGAGCAGCAGCCGGGCCGGGTCCGTCGCCCGGTTGACCAGGGTGAGGGCGCTGCGGCCCGGGGGCGCGTACCCCAGTTCGGCCGGCTTCAGGGACGTGCCGGCGAGGAGGACGTCGCCGCTGTCGACGAGGACTCCGTGTTCGAAGCCGGGGTCCACGTCGAGGGTCACGCGGGCGCCCGGGTCCAGGATGATCTCGGCGCCGAGCAGTGGGGTGAAGGTGCGCACCGGTGAGGTGTCGCCGGCGAGCGTGCCCAGGAAGACGCGCGCCTCGCCGCCGTCCAGCGCGACCGGGGCGGGGACGTGGTGCTGGAAGTCCCGGGCCGTGTCGCGGTGTTCCGCGGGCAGCGCCACCCACAGCTGCGCGCCGTGCAGGATCCGGGTGCTCCGGGTGGAGACCTCGGAGTGGCTGATGCCGTACCCGCCCGTCATGAGGTTGAGTTCGCCGGGCCGGACGTAGGCGTGGCTGCCGAGGCTGTCGCGGTGTTCGATCTCGCCGCTGAACAGCCAGCTGACCGTCTGCAGGCCGGTGTGCGGGTGCGGCGGCACCCGCATGCCCCCGGACTCGGTGATGTCGTCGGGGCCGTAGTGGTCGGCGAAGCACCACGCCCCGATGAGCGTCCGCGCCCGCTGGGGCAGGGTCCGCCGTACCCGCATGGCCCGGGGGCCGCCGAGGGGCACGTCCCTCGGGGTGAGGATCTCGATGTCCGGCGGGAGCGGTCCGTCGACGTCCGCGCCGCAGATCGTCTCCGTCGGACGCGTTTCCGTGTTGCTCATGCTCCGATCCTCCTCCACCACAGAAAAGTTCGAAGTTCAACTTTAATGGGTCGATCGCAGGACGAGCGGCCCGGGATCGCGCGCCGACGGCCGTGAGCCGTCGGCCGTCCCCGGAAATCCGCAGGTGAACCGTCTGCGAGAATGGGCGCGACCCCTCGTCGTACAACGGGAGCCCGCACGGTGTCACCACAGCACGAAACCTCCACGGCCTCCGGGGAGCGCAAGGACCTCCAGGCCGACTGCGCCAACTGCTTCGGCCTGTGCTGCGTGGCCCTGCCCTTCGCCCGCTCAGCCGACTTCGCGGCCGACAAGGCCGCCGGGCAGGCCTGCTCCCACCTCCGGACGGACTTCCGCTGCGGCATCCACGAGCGGCTGCGCGACCGGGGCTACCCCGGCTGCACCGTCTTCGACTGCTTCGGCGCCGGACAGAAGGTCTCCCAGGTCACCTTCGGCGGCACCGACTGGCGCCGGGCGCCGAAGTCGGCGCGCTCCATGTTCGAGGTCTTCCCCGTGATGCGGCAGCTGCACGAGCTGCTCCATTACGTCACCGAGGCCCTCGGCCTCACGGCGGCCCGACCCGTCCACCAGGAGCTGCGGCGGGCGCTGGCCCGGATCGACGGCCTGACCCGCGGCAGCGCCGAGTCGATCGCCGGGCTGGACGTGCACGCGCTGCGCGGTGAGGTCAACCCGCTGCTGCTGCGGGCGAGTGAACTCGCCCGGGCCCGGGTCCCGGGCCGCAGGAGGAACCACCGCGGAGCCGATCTGATCGGCGCGCGGCTGTCCGGCGCCGACCTGCGGGGGGCGAGTCTGCGCGGCGCCCTCCTCGTCGCCGCCGACCTCGGCGGGGCGGACCTGCGCGACGCCGACCTGATCGGTGCCGACCTGCGCGACGCGGACCTCGGCGGCGCCGACCTCACCGGCGCGCTCTTCCTCACCCAGGCGCAGCTCGACGCGGCCAGGGGCGACGCGGCCACCGTACTGCCTCCCGCCCTCAGCCGCCCCGCCCACTGGTAGGCGCGGGCGCTCCCGACAGTCCGGCGAGCACCTTGTCCGGGGTCAGCGGGAGTTCGCGGAAGCGGACGCCGGTGGCGTGGTGGACGGCGTTACCGATGGCGGCCGCACTGCCCACGTTGCCGATCTCGCCGATTCCCTTGCCGCCCATCGGGTTGAGGCGGGTGTCGTCCTCGTCGATCCAGTGCGCCTCCACGGCGGGCACGTCGGCGTGCGCGGGCACGTGGTACGACGCCAGGTCGCACTCGGTGAAGTCGCCGAACGCGGCGTCCATCGTGCTGCCCTCGGTCAGCGCCATGCCCAGCCCCATGATCATGCCGCCGATGAACTGGGAGCGTGCGGTGCGGGCGTTGAGGATCCGTCCGGCGGCGAAGACACCGAGCATCCGGCGCACCCGGACCTCGCCGGTGACGGAGTCGACGGTGACCTCGGCGAAGTGCGCCCCGAAGGCGTGGCGGGCGTAGGGGCTCTCGGCGTTCGCCCGGCCCGTCGTGTCGGCGTGGGCGGTGACGCCCTCGTCGGGCAACCGGCCCGTGAGGCCGCCCAGCCGACCCGCGAGCCCGGTGCACGCGTCGTGTACGGCCCATCCCCAGGAGGCGGTTCCGGAGGATCCGCCGGCCACGGACGCGGACGGCAGGCCGCTGTCGCCGATCTCGGTCCGTACCCGGTCCAGGGGCACGCCGAGGGTGTCCGCCGCCACCTGGGCGAGCACGGTACGGGCTCCGGTGCCGATGTCGGTGGCGTTGACGCCTACGACGAAGGTTCCGTCCGGCAGTGCGCGTGCCTCGGCGGTGGACGGCTGGACGAGGACGGGGTAGGTGGCCGCCGCGACGCCCGTGCCGACGAGCAGAGGTCCCTCCGCCCGGGTACGGGGGCGGGGGTCCCTGCCGTCCCAGCCGAAGCGGCGGGCGCCCTCGCGCAGACACTCCGTGAGGTGCCTGCTGCTGAACGGTTTGCCGCTGTCCGGTTCGCGCTCGGGTTCGTTGAGGAGGCGCAGCCGGACCGGGTCCGTGCCGAGGGCGGTGGCGAGTTCGTCCACCGCCGACTCCAGGGCGTACATGCCGGGGCATTCACCGGGGGCGCGCATCCAGGACGGGGTCGGCACGTCGAGCCGGACCACGCGGTGGAGCGTACGGCTGCTCGGGGTGGCGTACATGACGCGTGCGGGGACCGCCGCCTGTTCCACGAACTCCTTGACGCGGGAGCTGTGCGTGACGATCTCGTGGATCAGGCCGGTCAGCCGGCCGTCGGTGTCCGCGCCGAGCCGCAGCCGGTGCAGGGTGGGGGCCCGGTGGCCGACGAGGGCGGGCATGTCGCGGCGGGGCAGGGCGACGGTGACGGGCCGGCCGGTCTCCCGGGCGGCCATGACGGCGAGCACGACGTCGGGGCGCGGGGTGCCCTTGGACCCGAAGCCGCCGCCCACATGGCCCGTGACGACGGTGATCCGGTCCTCGGGCAGCTCGAACAGCGCGGCGAGCGTGGCGCGCACCGCGGTGCCGCCCTGGCTGGAGGTGTGCACGACGAGGCGGTCGCCTTCCCACGCGGCCGTACTGGTGTGGGGCTCCATGGGGTGGTTGTGCAGCGGCGGCACACGGTAGGAGACGTCGACCCGGACGGGAGCGGAGGCGAAGGCGCCGTCGGGGTCCCCGTACTCACGGCGGGCCGGGTGTCCGGCGTTGGCGGTTTCCGGCTCGTACGCCTCGGGATGGTCCGCGGCGAGCGTCACGTCGTGCTCCTCCGCGGCGTACTCGACCCGGACGGCCGCGGCGGCGGCACGGGCCTCCTCCGGGGAGCGGGCGACGACGAGCCCGACGATCCAGCCGCGGTGCGGCACCCCGGGTTCCTGCAGCACGGCGAGGGTGGGGTCGTCGGGCTCGGCGAGCCGGGGGGCGTTCTCGTGGGTGAGCACGGTCAGGACGCCGGGCAGGCCGAGGGCGGCCGTGGTGTCGACGGCCGTCACCCGGCCGCGGGCGACGGCCGCGAGGACGGGCCGGGCGTGGGCGCGGTCCGGCAGGGGGTGTTCGGCGGCGTAGCGGGCGCCGCCGGTGACCTTCAGACGTCCTTCACGGCGTTCGGCCGGAGCACCCAGCGCGGTACCGGTGCCGGTCATGAGTCCTCCGTGAGGTGTCGGGCGCGCCGGGTCGGTGGCGCGAGCCGGGTCAGGACGTCCACGGCGAGATTGCGGGCGAGGGGCACCTTGTAACCGTTGTCGCGCAGCGGCCGGGCCGCCTCCAGTTCCAGGTCCACGGCGCGGGCGAAGGAGTCCGGGGTCGCCGGGGCGCCGCGCAGTGCCGTCTCGGCGCGCTGCGCCCGCCACGGTTTGTGGGCCAGCGCGCCGAAGGCGAGCCCCACGTGGGTGACGGTGCCGTCGTCCGCCGTGTCCAGGACGGCGGCGACCGACGCCAGGGCGAACGCGTACGAGGCGCGGTCGCGGGCCTTGCGGTAGGCGGAGGGCAGCGACGCCGTGGCGGCCGGGAGCAGCACGCCGGTGATCAGTTCGCCGGGCCGGATCCCGGTGTCCCGCTCCGGGTGGTCACCGGGGAGCCGGTGGAACCGGTCCGCCGGGACGTCCCGGGCGCCCCGGTCGCCGTACAGCTCCACGCGCGCGTCCAGGGCGGCCAGGGCGACCGCCATGTCCGAGGGGTGGGTGGCGATGCAGTGCTCGGAGTGGCCGAGCACCGCGTGGTCGCGGTGGGTGCCCTCCCGGGCGCCGCAGCCGCTGCCCGGTGCGCGCTTGTTGCACGGCTTGGACAGGTCCTGGAAGTAGGGGCAGCGGGTGCGCTGGAGGAGGTTGCCGCCGGTGGTCGCGGCGTTGCGCAGCTGTCCGGAGGCGCCGGCGAGGAGCGCCCGGGACAGGGCGGGGTAGCGGTCGCGGACCAGGGGGTGGGCGGCGAGGTCGCTGTTGCGGACGGTGGCGCCGACGCGCACGGAGCCGTCGGGCAGTTCCTCCACCGTGTCCAGCGGCAGCCGGCCGACGTCGACGAGGACGCCGGGGCGTTCCACGCCCAGTTTCATCAGGTCGACGAGGTTGGTTCCGCCGCCGAGGCAGCGGGCGTCGGGATGCGCGGCGAGCGCCTCGGCCGCCTCCTCGACGGTGCCGGCCCGTACGTATCCGAAGGGTTTCACTCAGATCACGTCCCGTACGGCCTCGACGATGTGCGGATAGGCGCCGCAGCGGCACAGGTTGCCGCTGAGCCGCTCGCGGATCTCGGCGGCGTCCAGCGCAACGGGGCGTCCCGAGGGGGTGGCCGGGTCGGTGACGTGGGACGGATGGCCGGCCGCGGCCTCGGCGAGGGCGCCGACGGCGGAGCAGATCTGTCCCGGCGTGCAGTACCCGCACTGGAAGGCGTCCCGGTCGAGGAAGGCCTGCTGCAGGGGGTGCAGACCCTCGCCGCCGTCGGTGAGGCCCTCGACCGTGGTGATGTCGCGGCCGTCCAGGGACACGGCCAGGAGCAGGCAGCCGTTGACGCGGCGGCCGTCGACCAGGACCGTGCAGGCCCCGCACTGGCCGTGGTCGCAGCCCTTCTTGGCCCCGGTGAGGCCGAGGTCCTCGCGCAGGACGTCCAGCAGGACCCGCCGGTGGTCGAGGAGGAGGGTGTGCGGCTCGCCGTTCACCCTCAGGGTCGTTTCCGAGCGGTGCTCGGGGGTGGGCCCGCTGCTCATGGCGTACCTCCGCGGCGGCCGGTCAGCCGGCGGCGTTGTCGACACGGAGGCGTACCTGTTCCTCCAGGCGCCGGAGGCTGGTGTCCAGGGCGTCGCCGACGGCCTTCTCGCCCGGGTCGTGGCTGTCGTCGAAGAAGGACAGGTGCACCGTGACCTCGCTGGCCCCGCTGTCGATGCCGGCGACCTGCAGCCAGCCGGTGTAGCCGCCCTGCTCCCGCGTGCCCCATTCGAGCCGCATCTGCTCCCGCCGGGCACGGAACAGCGCGGAGGTGTCCTCGTCGGAGCGGTCCTCGTGCACGGTGACGGCGGGCAGTTCCTCGGCGTGCACATGCAGGTCGTCGGGCAGCCAGTCACCCATCTGGTCGATGTTGGCCGCCTGGTCGAAGACGTGCTCGGGTGATGCGGGCATCGTGTGTGAACGCTCGTACTCGGTCATCGCGGCACCGTCCCTGGGGTTCGTGTGCCTGGCGGGTACCCAGGGCGCCCTGAGGTGATTCAGCCGTCGTCCCCGCCCTGGGTCGTCCCGGCCCCGGTCCGAGCAGGAGGCGCCACCGGTCCGAGTACGCGTACTCAGGCGCGAGGGCCCGCCGCGCCCGAAACTGACCGGCAGGAATCCCGTCTGCCGGAAGGACCTCCCTTGCTCAGCCGTGCCGCCACCGTCCTGCTGCCGTTGTTCGGGCGGCTCACCGTCACCCGTGAGACCGACGGGCCGTTCCCCGCGGGCAGTGTCTTCGTCGCCAACCACGACTCGACGGCCGATCCGGCGCTCGTACTGGCCGCCCTGCGCGAAGTGGGCGTGACACCGGCCGTCCTGGCGACGGCGGGGCTGTGGCGGGTGCCGGTGCTGGGGCGCCTGCTGTCGGCGGGTGGACACGTTCCCGTGCACCGGGGATCGGCCCGCGCGGCGGACGCGCTGGAGGCCGCGGCGGAGGTGGTGCGGTCGGGACGCCATGTGCTCATCTACGCGGAGGGCGGCCTGCCTTCGCGCCGGGACGCGAGGTGCGCCGCGCCCCGGCCGTTCCGTACCGGTCTGGCACGGCTCTCGGCCGCCACCGGCGCCGCGGTCGTCCCCGTGGGCCAGGCGGGGGCCCGGCGGCTGGCCTCCGGACCGGTCCCGAAGCAACTGGCCGGTGTGCTCACCGCTCCGGTGCGCCGTCCGCGCCTGCACGTCCACATCGGCCGTCCCGTGCACCTGCCGCCCGGTACGGCGACCGGCACGGAGACGGCGCACCGGGCGGTCACCACCGCCTGGCGGCGAGCCGCCCGGGCCGTGGGCGAGCCGGCCCGCGGCGGCTGACCGGGCGGCTACCGGTCGTCCGTGTCGGTGCGGCCGGCCAAGCGCTCGTAGCGTTGCCGGGCGGCCTGCGGGCTGCGCAGGCCGAGGCCGAAGGCGATCTCGGGCCAGGTCATGCCGCGTCCGCGCGCCATCTGCAGGAGTCCGGCCTCCAGTTCGTCCATCTCCGCGCGGGCACGGGGTACGAGGCTCAGCGCGGCGGTGATGTCCGCGCGGTCCACCTCGGGTTCGCCGTCCTCGGGCAGCGCGGCGCCGCTGAGCAGGAAGGCCACGAGCCTGACCGCCTCGTGCGGACCGATCACGCCGGGGTGGATCTGGCGGCGGCGCTGCTCGTCCGTGGCCGCGTGCCGCTCGGCGATGCGGAACAGGGAGGCGTGCACCCGTTGCACTCGTGCCGCGTCGGAACTCGGCGGCGTGAAGGGGTCGTCGGACTGACCGGGAGTCGTCGGAAGCATGGCAGGAGCATCACAGGATGAACATTCTGTTGTCAACCAAAAATGCCCGCCGGGGGCCGATGACTTTCCGCGCCCCCGCACGTCCACCCCTGTGACAGGCTCACCCGCCGAC
This sequence comes from Streptomyces sp. NPDC059454, assembly GCF_042749965.1. Taxonomy (NCBI): domain Bacteria; kingdom Bacillati; phylum Actinomycetota; class Actinomycetes; order Kitasatosporales; family Streptomycetaceae; genus Streptomyces; species Streptomyces sp. NPDC059454. Next base: position 8,373 of record NZ_JBHYVC010000058.1, read on the forward strand.
CGGGACGCAGGACAAGCCGACCGGGACACACGACAATGGGGACAACGCCATGAGCGCCGAGCGGACCACCACGGACGACACCTTCTCCTACCACCTGACCCGCACGCTGGACGCCCCCGTGGGCAGGGTGTGGCAGGCGTGGACCACTCCGGACCGGTACGCCCGGTGGGCGTACGCCGTCCCCGGTTCCGTCGAGATGGACGTACGGCCGGGCGGCGCCTGGAAGGCCACCGTGGTCACGCCGGACGGCGGCGAGTTCCCGCTGACCGGGTCCTACCTCGACGTCGCCGAGAACCGCCTGCTGGTGGTGGGGATGGACGCCCCCGGGAAGCCCGAGCCGTCGACGATGGCCGTGGAACTCGCCGAGGACGGCGGCCGGACGCGGATCGCGGTCCGCCAGACGTGCGACACGGCGGAGGAACGCGACATGGCCGAGCAGGGCAGCACCATGCTCCTCGACAGCCTGACCGCCTTCCTGGCCGGGGACGCCTAGGCGACGGACGGGCTCGCGTGGTCGGACCCGCCCGCCGGTGCGACGCTGGGGTGGACAGTTCCGAGGACGAGAGCCCTGGAGGGAGACCGATGGGACGGGACGTCCCGGCGCTCACCTTCACCCGCGAGGACCGCCGCCGCTACCGGATCAAGATGCAGGAGTGCCTCGAGACGTTCGCGCAGATGCTGCGCGAGTCACGCTTCGAGGCCGAACGGCCCCAGGTGGGGCTGGAGATCGAGCTGAACCTGGTCGACGAGCGGGCCGAGCCCGCGATGCGCAACACCGATGCGCTGGAGGCGATCGCGGACCCGGCCTGGGCCACGGAGCTGGGCCGGTTCAACCTCGAGATCAACATCCCGCCGCGGCGGCTCACGGCGGGCGGCCCCGACTCCTGGGAGTCCGAGATCCGCGACGCGCTGAACCACGCGGAGCAGCGCGCCAGGTCGATCGGCGCCCGTCTGATCATGACGGGCATCCTCCCCACCCTGCGCCAGGAGGACGCCGGCGAGGGAGCGCTGTCGGAGAACCCGCGCTACCGGCTGCTCAACGACCAGATCTTCGCGGCGCGCGGGGAGGACCTGCACATCGAGGTGACCGGCATCGACCGGCTGCGGACCTACGCGGACACGATCACCCCGGAGGCCGCCTGCACCAGCACGCAGTTCCACCTCCAGGTGTCCCCGGAGCAGTTCGCCGCCTACTGGAACGCGGCACAGGCGATCGCCGGCGTCCAGGTCGCACTCGCCGCCAACTCACCCTTCCTGTTCGGCAAGGAGCTGTGGCACGAGACCCGCATCCCGCTGTTCGAGCAGGCCACCGACACCCGCCCGCAGGAGATCAAGGTGCAGGGGGTGCGGCCCCGGGTGTGGTTCGGGGAACGCTGGATCACCAGCGTCTTCGACCTCTTCGAGGAGAACCTGCGCTACTTCCCGGCCCTGCTCCCCCTGTGCGACGAGCAGAACCCGGCGGAGACGCTGGAGCGGGGCGACACCCCCGAGCTCGCCGAACTGACCCTGCACAACGGCACCATCTACCGCTGGAACCGCCCGGTCTACGCCGTCGCCCACGACAAACCGCACGTGCGGGTGGAGAACCGGGTGCTGCCCGCAGGACCGACCGTGGCCGACACCCTCGCCAACGGCGCCTTCTACTACGGGCTGACCCGCGCCCTGGTGGAGGAGGACCGTCCGGTGTGGTCACGGATGTCCTTCTCGGCCGCCGAGGACAATCTGCGGACGGCGGCGCGGTACGGCATCGACGCCCGGCTGTACTGGCCCGGGATGGGCGAGGTGCCCGCGTCCGAACTGGTCCTGCGGCGGCTGCTGCCGCTGGCGCACCGCGGGCTGGAGCGCTCCGGCATGGACGACGCCTGGCGCGAGCCGCTGCTCGGCGTCATCGAGCAGCGCTGTGTCACCGGCCGCAACGGAGCGGTGTGGCAGAAGGAGATGTTCCATCACATCGAGTCCTCGGCGCACTGCGGCCGCCACGAGGCGCTGCGGCGCATGACGCAGCAGTACATCGACTACATGCACCTCAACGCCCCGGTCCACACCTGGCCCGTCGACTGACCCGGGCGGGCGTCCGGGCCGGAACCGTGACCCGCCCGTACACCCGCCCGCCCGTCAGCCCGGCCGGCGTCCGGTGTCGGAGTCACCGGGGTCGACCCCGGTGAAGGCGGACTCGTCCTTCGTGCCGCTGGGGCGTGCGGAGCGGCCCCGGCGGCCCGTGTCCCGCTTGCCCTCCTCACCCCGCTCCGCGTACTCCTCGCCCCGCTGCGCGTCACTGCGCGCGACGTCACCCGGGACGGAGGTGCGCTCCTCCTCCACGTGCTTGCGGCCCGCTCCGCGCGACGGCGCGTGTTCCTCCGCGTGGAAGGAGCGGCGGGCGCTCGGGTTCTCCTCCTGCCGTGTCTCGTCGACGTCCGGGGACCAGCCGTGGTGCTCGCTCCCCTGGTGACGGCCGGCCCCGCGGCCCTGTGACGGTGACTTGCGATCCTCGGGCATGTGTCGGCCCACCTGTCCGCTCTCGTAGGGGGCGCGTCCCTCAGCACCCCGGCAGTAAAAGCGTCCCACTCATCACCATGCAGGGCATATCGGGTGATATTGAGCCTTTCACGCCTCCCGCCATGCGGTCGGAAGGATCACCCGCGAGGGTGAGGAACAGGATTCGTGTCGACGTTCGGGGCCCGGTATGCCCGACCATCGCAGTCAGCCGGGCCGCCCCCGTTCCCGCCGCCCCTCCGGAAGGGCCGTCGCCATGCGCATCCTGCTCGTCGCCAGCGCCTACAACAGCCTCACGCAGCGGGTCCACACCGAGTTGCGGGACCGCGGGCACGCCGTCGCCGTCGAGGTGACGCCGGCCGGCCGGGACGTGGTCGCGGCCGCGGACCGGCACGATCCCGAGCTGATCGTGGCCCCCCTGCTGAGGACGGTCGTCCCCCGCGAGGTGTGGACGGCCCGGACGTGCCTGATCGTGCACCCGGGTCCCGTCGGCGACCGGGGGCCGTCCTCCCTGGACTGGGCGATCCACGAGGACGCGGCCGAATGGGGCGTCACCGTTCTGCAGGCCGAGGAGAAGATGGACGCCGGGCCCGTGTGGGCCACGGCGACGTTCCCCGTGCCCCGGGTCGCCAAGAGCGACCTGTACCGGGGCGAGCTGTCCGACGCCGCCCTCGACGCCGTGCTGACGGCCGTCGAACGGTTCGCCTCCGGCCGTCACTCCCCCGCCGCCCAGGAGGGAACGCCCGCCGCGCCGGGTGCCCGGACCCGGCCTCCGATGCGTCAGGAGACCCGCCGTATCGCGTGGGCGGACGATCCGACCACGACGGTGCTGCGCAAGCTGCGCGCCGCCGACTCCCAGCCCGGCGTCCTGGACGGACTGCTCGGTGAGGAATGGTTCCTGCACGGCGGTCATCCGGAGCACGGACTGCGCGGACGTCCCGGCGAACTGCTGGCGACCCGGGCGGGCGCGGTCTGCCGGGCCACCGCCGACGGCGCGGTCTGGATTCCCGAACTGCGGGCGCGTACCGGCCCGGGTGTCCCGCGCGCCTGCAAGCTGCCCGCCGCGCTCGCCCTGGCCGGGCGGCTGCCGCGGCTGCCGGAGCTGTCCGTGCCGCCGCTGTGCCCCGCCGGTGACGGCGCGCCCTGGTCGGACATCACGTACCGGGAGGACGGCCCGGTCGGGACGCTGTCGTTCTCCTTCCCCGGCGGTGCGATGTCCACCGGCCACTGCCGGCGGCTGCTGAAGGCGTACCGGGCGGCCTGCGAGCGGCCCACCTCGGTGCTGGTGCTCGGCGGCGTCCGCGACTTCTTCTCCAACGGCATCCACCTCGGCGTCATCGAGGCGGCACCGGACCCGGCGGCGGAGTCCTGGGCCAACATCAACGCCATGGACGACCTCGTCGAGGCCGTCCTGACCACCACCGACCGGCTGGTCGTCGCCGCGATCGGCGGCAACGCGGCGGCCGGCGGCGTCATGCTGGCGCTGGCCGCCGACGAGGTGTGGTGCCGCTCCGGCTCCGTGCTCAACCCGCACTACCGCCTCATGGGCCTGTACGGCTCCGAGTACTGGACGTACAGCCTGCCGCGGCGGGTGGGCGCCGCGGCGGCCGAGCGGCTCGTCCGGGAGGCGCTTCCGGTCAACGCCGGGCAGGCGAGGGACACCGGCCTGGTCGACCGGGTGATCGAGTGCCCTCCCGCCCGTTTCCCCGCCGAGGTCACCCGGCTGGCCCAGCACTGGGCGGGTTCTTCCGGCGCGCAGTCGCGGCTCGTCGCGAAGAAGGCCGAGAGCGAGCGCCGCGAGGCCGTCACGCCACTGGCGGCGGTGCGCGAGCGGGAACTCGCGCACATGCACAGGATTTTCTTCGACCCCGGTGCTCCGTACCACGCGCTGCGCCGGGCGTTCGTACGCAAACAGCCGTCGCCGGCTCCGCCTGCGGTGCCGTCCGGTGCGGCCGACGCTTGAGCCAAGGACACGGGCCGAGAGATCGGCATGACCGCATTCCTCCCCAGGAGGCGTTGATGAACGCAAGCCCTCCGGCCACGAACGCCGAGGCGGAGACGTCCGGCGGCATCGGCACGGACGAGAAGCCGATCCACATCCTCTGGATCAACGCCGGGCTGAGCTGCGACGGCGACTCGGTCGCCCTGACCGCCGCGATGCAGCCCAGCATCGAGGAGATCGCCCTGGGCGCTCTGCCGGGTCTGCCGAAGATCGCCGTGCACTGGCCGCTCATCGACTTCGAGTGCGGTCCTGTCGGCGGATCGGACACGTTCATCGAGTGGTTCTTCAAGGGCGAGCGCGGGGAGATCGACCCGTTCGTCCTCGTGATCGAGGGGTCCGTGCCGAACGAGGCGATCAAGAAGGAAGGGTACTGGTGCGGCTTCGGCGACAACCCGGAGACCGGTCAGCCCATCACCACCAGCGAGTGGATCGACCGGCTGGCGCCCAAGGCCCTCGCCGTGGTGGCCATCGGCACCTGCGCGACCTACGGCGGCATCCACGCCATGGCCGGGAACCCGACCGGCGCGATGGGCGTGCCCGACTATCTGGGCTGGGACTGGAAGTCGGCGGCCGGCATCCCGATCGTCTGCGTCCCCGGCTGTCCCATCCAGCCGGACAACTTCGCCGAGACCCTCACCTATCTGCTCTACCAGGCCGCGGGCTCCGCGCCGATGATCCCGCTGGACGACAAACTGCGCCCCACCTGGCTGTTCGGCGCCACCGTGCACGAGGGGTGCGACCGGGCCGGCTACTACGAGCAGGGCCAGTTCGCGATGTCGTACGACTCCCCGCAGTGCCTGGTGAAGATCGGCTGCTGGGGGCCCGTGGTGAAGTGCAACGTGCCCAAGCGCGGCTGGATGAACGGCATCGGCGGCTGCCCGAACGTCGGCGGCATCTGCATCGCCTGCACCATGCCCGGCTTCCCCGACAAGTTCATGCCGTTCATGGACGAGCCGCCCGGCGCAAAGTTCTCCTCCGCCGCCAGCGGCGCCTACGGAGCGGTGGTGCGCAAGCTGCGGACCATCACCGCGCGGACGGTGGACAAGGAGCCCAAGTGGCGGCACACCGGCCGGGAACTCACCACCGGCTACCGGCCGCCCTGGTGATCACCGCCTGACGCCGGCCCGCGACCCGCTCACCGACCCGAACGACCGAAGGGCAGCACAACACAATGGCGACCTCGACGACGACCGGTGACGGCACCGGCCTGGTGGAGATGGCATGGGACCCGATCACCCGGATCGTGGGCAGCCTCGGCATCCACACGAAGATCGACTTCAAGCAGAAGCGGGTCGCCGAGTGCTACAGCACCTCGTCGGTCTTCCGCGGCTACAGCCTCTTCATGCGGGGCAAGGACCCCCGCGACGCCCACTTCATCACCAGCCGCATCTGCGGCATCTGCGGTGACAACCACGCCACCTGCTCGGTGTACGCGCAGAACATGGCGTACGGCGTGAAGCCGCCGCACCTCGGTGAGTGGATCATCAACTGCGGCGAGTCCGCGGAGTTCATGTTCGACCACAACATCTTCCAGGAGAACCTGGTCGGGGTCGACTACTGCGAGAAGATGGTCCGCGAGACCAACCCGGGCGTCCTCGAACTCGCCGAACGCACCGAGGCACCGCACGCCGCCGACCACGGCTACCGCACCATCGCCGACATCATGCGCTCGCTCAACCCGCTGGAGGGCGAGTTCTACCGGGAGGCGCTCCAGGTCAGCCGGTACACGCGGGAGATGTTCTGTCTGATGGAGGGCCGCCATGTGCACCCCTCCACGCTGTACCCGGGCGGTGTCGGCACCATCGGTTCGGTGCAGCTCTTCACGGACTACATGACCCGCCTCATGCGGTACTGCGAGTTCATGAAGCGGGTCGTGCCGCTCCACGACGACCTGTTCGACTTCTTCTACGAGGCGCTGCCCGGCTACGAGGAGGTCGGCCGCCGGCGCGTACTGCTGGGCTGCTGGGGCGCGTTCAACGACCCCGAGTACTGCGACTTCACCTACGCCAACATGACGGACTGGGGACGGCGCATGCTCGTCACCCCCGGTGTGATCGTGGACGGCAAGCTGGTCACCAACGACCTCACCGAGATCAACCTCGGCATCCGCATCCTGCTGGGCAGCTCGTACTACGAGGACTGGGAGGGGAAGGAGCGGTTCGTCACCCACGACCCGCTCGGCAACCCCGTCGACCCGCGCCATCCGTGGAACCAGCACACCATCCCGGCGCCCCAGAAGCGGAACTTCGACGACAAGTACAGCTGGGTGATGTCCCCGCGCTGGTTCGACGGCAAGGACCACCTGCCGCTGGACACCGGCGGCGGTCCGATCGCCCGTCTGTGGTCCACCGCGCTGTCGGGGCTCGTGGACATCGGGTACGTCAAGGCGACCGGGCACAGCGTCGTCATCAACCTGCCGCGCACGCTCACCAAGCCGGAGACCACCTTCGAGTGGAAGATCCCGCAGTGGTCCAACGCGCTGGAACGCAACCGCGCCCGTACCTACTTCCAGGCCTATGCCGCCGCCGTGGCCCTGCACAGCGCGGAGAAGGGCCTGGCGGAGGTGCGCGCCGGACGCACCCAGACCTGGGAGAAGTTCGAGGTGCCGGACGAGTCGATCGGCGTCGGTTTCACCGAGGCGGTGCGCGGTGTGCTGTCGCACCACATGGTCATCCGGGACGGGAAGATCGCCAACTACCATCCGTACCCGCCGACCCCGTGGAACGCCTCCACCCGCGACACCTACGGCACCCCCGGCCCGTACGAGGACGCGGTGCAGAACACGCCGATCTTCGAGGAGAACTCCCCGGAGGACTTCAAGGGCATCGACATCATGCGCGCCGTGCGCAGCTTCGACCCGTGTCTGCCGTGCGGCGTCCACATGTACGTCGGCGACGGCCGGACGGTGAAGTCGATGCACGTGCCCACCGGCCTGAGCGGTCTGGCCGGATGAGCGGCGCGCGGACCGCGCCGAACGCGGAGACGGCCGGGCGGATGGTCGAGGAGGTCCTCGACCGGCTCGCCTCCTCGGGCGACCGCGCGGCCTGCGAGGCCGCCGAGGAACTCGTGCGCGTCCTCATGGAGTTCTACGGCGCCGCGTTCGCGCGGGCCATGGACCTGCTCGGCCACCGCCCGGAGCGGCCGGCCCGCGAGGCCGTGGACACGCTGCTCCGTGACGAGCTCGTCGCGGGCCTGCTGGTCCTGCACGGGCTGCACCCGGACGACGCGCCGACCCGTGTCGCCCACGCCCTCGCCGCCCTCCCGCAGGACGTGGAGAGCGCCGGCTTCGACCCGGCCACGGGCGAGTTGCGGCTGCGGCTCCTCGGCTCGGCCGGCTGCGGCTGCGGCGGCTCCCGGGACGCCGTCGGACAGGCGGCGCAGGACACGCTCGCGTGTTTCGCCCCCGAGGTGACGACGGTGACGCTGGAGGCGGACCCGGCGTCCGAGCCGGTGCTGCTCCAGATCGGCACGGGCCCGCCGGGCTCGTCCTCGTCCGGGCCGGGCGGCCGTCCGCCGGCCACTACGGCACCGTGAGTACGCGGCAACGCCCGGCGCGCGGGGGCCTGTTCCGGTTCACCGCGCCCCGGCCGTCCCGCGAGGAGCGCTGCGAGCTGTGTGCCGCCGCCCTGCCGGACCCCGGTCACCGGCACCTCGTCGACACCGAGCACCGCGCCCTGGTCTGCGCCTGCGACCCCTGCACCCGGCTGCTGGACGCGTCGGGCGCGTCGGGCGCGTCCACGGGCCGGTTCCGCGCGGTTCCCGGCCGCTACCTGAGCGATCCCGCGCACGGACTCGACGAGACGGACTGGGAGCGGCTGCGCATCCCCGTCGGCGTCGCCTTCTTCTTCCGCAACTCCGCGCTCGACCGGCTGGTCGCGCTCTACCCGAGCCCGGCCGGCGCCACCGAGAGCGAACTGGAGCCCGAGGCCTGGCAGTCCGTCCTGGACGCCTCTCCCCTGGCCGGGCTCCTCGAACCCGACGTGGAGGCACTGCTGCTGCGCCGCCACCAGGAGCGGGTGGAGTGCCATCTGGTGCCGATCGACATCTGCTACGAACTGGTGGGCCGGATGCGACTGCGGTGGCAGGGCTTCGACGGCGGCGCGGCGGCACGTGCCGATCTGGAGGAGTTCTTCGCCCATGTGCGCGAGCGAGCCCGTGACTTCACCGGGAGCCCGTCGTGACCGAGTTCGGCTTCGCGTGCACCGGGGTGCGCGCCGACCCGTACGCCGCGGGTCCGGCGCTGGTCTTCCGGCTGCGGGTCACCGCGTCACCGGACGCGCGGGTGCACGCGCTGGCGCTGCGCTGCCAGATCCGCATCGAGCCCGCCCGCCGGGGCTACGACGACACCGAGGCCGCCGCCCTGACCGACCTGTTCGGGGAACGGTCCCGCTGGGGCGCCACCCTCAACCCCCTGGAGTTCGCCCAGGTCCCGGTGATGGTGCGGGGGTTCACCGGCGAGACCGAGACCGACCTGGTGGTGCCCTGCACCTACGACATGGACATCGCCTCCTCCCGCTACTTCCACGCCCTGGACGACGGGGAGGTGCCGCTGCGGATGCTGTTCTCCGGCACCGCCTTCACCGGGGCCGGCGGGTTCCGGGTCGAGCCCGTCCCCTGGGACCGGGAGGCCGTGTTCCGGATGCCGGTGAGGACCTGGCGGGAGATGGTCGACCGGCACTTCCCCGGCTCGGGCTGGATCCGGCTGCCGCGGGACGCGATGGACGCACTGCTCGCCTACCGGTCCCGGGAGGCGCTGCCCTCGTGGGAGGCGGCCGTCGACCGGCTGCTGGAAGCGGCGGGTGAGAGGACACGATGACCACGACGACGTTCACCGCCTCCGCCGAGGCCCGCCTCGCGGTGGCCCGGCACGTCGCAGACGCCGTGCTGTTCGAGGGGTACGTGCTCTACCCGTACCGCGCGTCGGCCGCCAAGAACCGGCTGCGCTGGCAGTTCGGGGTGCTGGTGCCCCCCTCCTGGACGGCGACGGCCGCCGAGCACGACTTCCAGCACACCGAGCTGCTGATGGAGCCGCGCCGGGGCGCCGTCCTCTCCGTCGAGGTGCGCTTCCTGCACGCCCGGCGGCGCACGGTGCAGCGGGTGCTGCCGGGCGGCGGTTTCGAGACCGTCGGCGAACTGCGCCTGGCGGACCGGGTGATCGTCCCGTGGGACGAGGGCCGCGAGGAGCGGGTCCGGCTCACCGTCTCCGTCGAGCAGCTGGCGGGCTCCGGGACCGTCGTCCCCTTCGGCCGGCCGGCGGGCGAGGAGACCGAGCCGGTCACGGACGCGGGCGGGACGGTCCTGGGGCGGCTGGTCCGGCGCCACGAGGCGGTGGAGGGCGTGCTGCGCCTGTCGGCGAGCCCGCTGGACGGCCCGTACGCCACCCAGCGGCTGAGCGTGGTCGTGGAGAACACCGGCGAGTGGCTGCCCGGGGAAGGCGCCGGCCGTGACGCGGCGCTGTCCCGTTCCCTGGTCGCCACGCACACGCTGCTGCACCTGGACGCCGGGCGGTTCCTGTCCCTGACGGACCCTCCGGAATGGGCGAAGGAGGCCGCCGCGGCCTGCCGCAATCTGCACACCTGGCCCGTCCTGGCCGGTGAACCGGACTCCCGTGACCTGGTGCTCTCCTCCCCGATCATCCTGGAGGACCATCCGGCCATCGCCCCGGAGAGCCCGGGCGCCCTGTACGACGCCACGGAGATCGACGAGATCCTCGCCCTGCGCACCGCGGCCCTCACGGACGAGGAGAAGCGCGAGGCGAGGGGGACGGACGACCGGGCGGCGGCGGTGATCGACCTCACCGAATCGATGCCCGCGGAGGTGCTGGAGCGGCTGCACGGGGCGGTCCGCGGCCTGCGCGAGGTCACCGCGCCCGCGGTGCCGGTGTTCGGTGACACGGAGGGCGGCCCCCTCCGGCCGGACACCCCCTGGTGGGATCCGGGGGCGGACGCCTCGGTGGACCCGGCCCACGACCACGTCCTGGTCGACGGGCGGGAGGTGCGGGCGGGCAGCCGTGTCGTGCTGCGGCCCCGGCTGCGGCACACCGATGCCCAGGACCTGTTCCTCACCGGCCGGCGCGCCCTGGTCGAGGCGGTCCTCCACGACGTCGACGGGGGCGTGCACGTCGCGGTCACCGTCGAGGACGATCCGGGCGCCGACATCCGCCGGGAACAGGGCCGGTACCTCTACTTCCAGCCCGACGAGATCGACGTGGAGGCGCCTTGACCACCGGTACCGCACGTCCGCGCACCCTGGTCGCCGGGGTCGGCAACATCTTCCTCGGCGACGACGGCTTCGGCGTCGAGGCCGCCCGCGCCCTGGCCGGACGGCCGCTGCCCGAGGGCGTCGAGGTCTCCGACATCGGCATCCGCGGCGTCCATCTGGCCTACCGGCTCCTCGACGGGTACGACACGCTCGTCGTGCTCGACGCGACGGCGCGGGGCGGCGCGCCGGGCACCCTGTACGTGATCGACGCGGCGGAGCCCGGCAGCCGGCGGTCACCGGGCGGTGTCCCCCTGGACGGCCATCGCATGTCGCCCGACGCCGTGTTCGCCCTGCTCGACACCTTGTGCGCGGGCACCGGCGCGGTGCCGCCCCGGCGCACGCTGGTCGTGGGCTGCGAACCCGCCACCGTCGAGGAGGGCATCGGCCTGAGCCCGCACGTCGCCGCCGCGGTGCCCGAGGCGGCGCGTCTGGTCGTCGAACTGATCGGCGGACCGGTCGTCGGACCGGTCGTCGGACCGGTCGTCGACGGAACCGTCGTCCGGGTCGACGGCACCCCCCTTCCAACCCTTCGGAGAGCACCATGAGCAAACGCCTCGTCGGCGGTGTCGCCGCCGTCCTCACCCTGTCCGCGCTGGCGGCGGTCACCGTGAACCTCTGGCCGGACGTGCGGCGTTACCTGCGCATCCGCAGTATGTGACGCCCGCCGAACGGGCTACGGTCCCGGCGCGCCGGGCCGCCGGCCGCACCGGCCGTGCCTCTAATGGGCAGCGAACCCACCCCCGGGACGGAGCGGCGATGCACGAGATGTCCGTCGCCCTGTCCGTCGTGGACCAGGTCGAGCAGGCGGCGCGGTCCGGTGGTGTGCAGGGGGTGCGCCGTGTCGCCGTCGAGATCGGCGAACTGGCCGGCGTCGTTCCCGACGCCCTCGCCTTCTGCTTCGAACTCGCCTGTGCAGGAACGTTGTTGGAGGGGGCCGAGCTCGTCACCCGGTTCGTGCCCGGCCGGGCCTCCTGCGCGCCGTGCGGGCGCACCTGGGACACGGGCATGCCGCCGGACATGATCTGCGCGGCCTGCCGCGGGGGCGCCGGCGAACTGCTCTCGGGCCGCGAACTGCGGATCGCCGAGGTGCACTGGTCCACGCCGTCCACCGCACCCGACCTCACACCGGTACCGCAATCCGAGGAGAGCTGACGATGTGCCGCACAGTCGACCTCCGGCAGGCCGTGCTCGCCAAGAACACCATGGCGGCGGACGTCCTGCGCACCGAGCTCACGGCCCGGGGCACCACCGTCGTCAACCTCCTGTCGAGCCCCGGCAGCGGCAAGACGGCCCTGCTGGAGCGTGAACTGCTGCTGGCGCGGGAACGCGGCATCAGGACCGCGGCCCTCACCGCGGACCTCGCCACCGAGAACGACGCGAGGCGGCTGGCCCGTTCGGGGGTCCCGGTCAAACAGGTGCTCACCGACGGGCTGTGCCACCTGGAGGCGGACATGCTCGCCGGGCACCTGCACGACTGGCTGCCCGACGCCACCCGGCTGCTCTTCGTGGAGAACGTGGGCAACCTCGTGTGCCCGGCCTCCTACGACCTGGGCGAGTCCCTGCGGGTCGTCCTGGCGTCCGTCACCGAGGGCGAGGACAAGCCGCTCAAGTACCCCACCGCGTTCGGCCTCGCCCAGCTGGTGCTCGTCACCAAGTCCGACCTGGCCGGTCCGGCCGCGTTCGACGAGGCCGCCTTCCGTGCCCATGTGGAGCGGGTCAACCCGGGTGTCGAGGTGGTGCCGACCTCCGTACGGACCGGCGAGGGCGCCGGTGTCCTGGTGGACCGGGCGCTCGCGGCGGCGGACGGGGGCGCGGTCCACGCGCCGGTGATGGCGCGGGCCGAGACGTGAGCACCGCTCCCGGCGTCCGTCCCGCACCGGTACCGGAGACCGGCCCCCTGCGGCGCGTCCGTGTCCTCGTACGGGGCGTGGTGCAGGGCGTGGGCTTCCGGCCGTTCGTGTACGGGCTGGCCACCGGTCTCGGGCTGGCGGGGCACGTGACGAACACCGGTGACGGCGTGGTGGTCGAGGTCGAGGGAGCGCCGTCGGCCGTCGACCGGTTCCGCGCGCGGCTCGCGCCGGACGCGCCGCCGCTCGCGGTGGTGGAGTCGGTGGAGGCCACCGAGCTGCCCGTCACGCGGGAGAGCGGCTTCGGCATCGTCGCGTCCCGCTCCGGCGGGCCCGTGCGGACACTCGTCGCGCCCGACACCGCGACCTGCGCCGACTGTCTGGCCGAGCTCGGCGACCCCGGCGACCGGCGCCACGGCCATCCGTTCATCACCTGTACGCACTGCGGGCCGCGTTTCACCCTCGTCACCGGTCTGCCGTACGACCGTGCGCACACGACGATGGCGGGCTTCCCCCTGTGCCCGGACTGCACCCGCGAGTACCACGACCCCCGTGACCGGCGTTTCCACGCGCAGCCGGTCGCCTGTCCCGCCTGCGGTCCGCGGCTGCGGCTGGTCACCGGCCCCTCGTGCACCGGCGTGCCGCTGCCCGGCGGCGACGATCCCGTCGGCGCGGCGGGCGCGCTGCTCGCCGCGGGCGCCGTGCTCGCGGTCAAGGGCATCGGCGGCTACCACCTGGCCTGTGACGCCACCCGTCCGGAGGCGGTGGCCGAACTGCGCCGCCGCAAGGCGCGCGGGGACAAGCCGTTCGCGCTCATGGCGCGGGACGCCGGGGACGTCGAGCACCTGGTGCGCATCGGCGCGGTGGAGCGGGAACTGCTCACCGGGCGGGCGCGGCCGGTGGTCCTGATGCGGCGGCGCCCCGGTGTCCGGCGGGCCCCGGGGGCGCCGGTGCCCGCGGACGCCGTCGCGCCGGGCAGCCCCGACCTGGGCGTGATGCTGCCGTACACGCCGGTGCACCACCTGCTGCTGGGGGCCGCGGGGGCGCCCCGGCTGCTGGTGATGACGAGCGGCAACGTGTCCGGGGAGCCCATCGTGACGGACGACGACGAGGCCCTGGTGCGGCTGGCGGGGCTGGCCGACGCGTGGCTGTCGCACGACCGGCCGATCCAGGTGCCGTGCGACGACTCCGTCGTCCGCGTCTGCGACGGCGAGCCGCTGGTGCTGCGCCGTTCCCGCGGTTACGCGCCGCTGCCGGTCACGCTCCCGGTTCCGGTGGTCGCGGCGCTCGCGGTCGGCGGGGACCTGAAGAACGTCTTCTGCCTCGGACGGGACGACAGGGCCTGGCTGTCGGCCCATGTCGGGGACATGGACGACCTCGCCACCCAGGAGGCGTTCGACCGGGCCGAGCGGCACCTGGAGTCCGTGACCGGTGTGCGGCCGGCGCTGCTGGCCGCCGACACGCATCCCGGGTACCGGTCGGGGGCATGGGCGCGGCGGCACGCCGGGGACCGTCCCGTGGTCCGGGTCCAGCACCACCACGCGCACATCGCCTCCGTCCTGGCGGAGAACGGGGTCGCGGCCGACCGCCGGGTGATCGGGGTCGCCTTCGACGGCACCGGGCACGGGGACGACGGCGCCGTGTGGGGCGGTGAGTTCCTGCTCGCGGGCTACGGCGGATTCCAGCGGTTCGCGCATCTGGCCTATGTGCCGCTGCCCGGCGGTGACGCGGCGGTGCGCCGGCCGTACCGGATGGCGCTGGCGCATCTGCACGCGGCGGGCATCGCCGCCGGACCGGACCTGCCGTGCACGGCCGCCTGCCCGCCGGACGAACTCGACGTGCTGCGCACGCAGTTGGCGCGCGGGCTGAACTGTGTGCCGACCTCCAGCATGGGCCGGCTGTTCGACGCGGTGTCGTCCCTGGCGGGAGTGTGCCACCACGCGGGGTACGAGGCGCAGGCCGCGATCGAACTGGAAGCGGCGGCCGTGTCGGCCGGCGACCGGACCCACGACCCGCGCTACGCGTTCCGGCTGTCGGGCGGCCCCGGCCCGTTGACCGCCGCCCCGCAGCCGTTGCTGGCGGCGGTCGTCGAGGACGTGCGGCGGCGGGTTCCCGCGGCCGTGATCGCCGTCCGCTTCCACCTGGCCGTCGCCCGGCTGGTGCGGGAGGTGTGCGTGGCGGCCCGCGAGGCGACGGGGCTGCGGACGGTGGCGCTGACCGGCGGTGTGTTCTCCAACGCGCTGCTCTCCTCGGCCTGCGCCCGTGGGCTGCGCACCGCCGGTTTCACCGTGCTGCGCCACCGCGGGATCCCGCCGAACGACGGCGGGCTGGCCCTCGGCCAGCTGGTCGTGGCCGCCCGGGCGGGCGCCGGAAGCCGATGACGGGCGCGGGCGTCCCCGCGCGCGACGAGTGAGGAGATCCGCATGTGTCTGGCGGTACCCGGCCGAGTGCTGGGCGTGGAGGAACGGGACGGCACCCGCATGGCCACCGTCGATTTCGGCGGGGTGGTCAAGGAGGTGTGCCTGGAGTACCTGCCCGATCTGGAGGTCGGTGAGTACGCCATCGTGCACGTCGGCTTCGCCCTGCAGCGGCTGGACGAGGAGTCGGCCCGCCGGACCCTGGAGCTGTTCGGGGAACTCGGCATGCTCCAGGAGGAGTTCGGCGATCCGTGGGAGCAGGCCGCGCGGACCGCGCGGCCCGGCGGCGAGGAACCGGCCCGGGAGGTACGGCGATGAAGTACATCGAGGAGTTCCAGGACCCGGAGCTGGCGGCGCGTCTGTTCGACGACATCCGGGCCACGGTGACCCGGCCGTGGGCGCTGATGGAGGTGTGCGGGGGCCAGACGCACAGCATCATCCGGCACGGCATCGACCAACTGCTGCCGGAGGAGGTGGAGTTGATTCACGGGCCGGGCTGCCCGGTCTGTGTGACACCGCTGGAGGTGATCGACAAGGCGCTGGCGATCGCCTCACGGCCCGAGGTGATCTTCTGCTCCTTCGGGGACATGCTGCGGGTCCCGGGCACGGGACGCGACCTGTTCCAGGTGCGGGGCGAGGGCGGGGACGTGCGCGTGGTGTACTCGCCGCTGGACGCACTGCGGATCGCGGAGGAGAACCCGGACCGGGAGGTCGTGTTCTTCGGCATCGGCTTCGAGACCACCGCGCCGCCCAACGCCATGACGGTGCACCAGGCCCGCAGGCGTGGCATCCGCAACTTCAGTCTGCTGGTCTCGCACGTCCGGGTGCCGCCCGCGATCGAGGCGATCATGCAGTCCCCGGACTGCCGGGTGCAGGGGTTCCTGGCGGCCGGACACGTGTGCAGCGTGATGGGCACCGAGGAGTACCCGGCGCTCGCCGAGCGGTTCCGGGTGCCGATCGTGGTCACCGGGTTCGAGCCGCTGGACATCCTGGAGGGCGTACGGCGGACCGTGCGGCAGCTGGAGCGGGGCGAGCACACGGTCGACAACGCCTATCCGCGCGCCGTCCGTCCCGAGGGCAACCCCGCCGCGCGGGCGATGCTGGACGACGTGTTCGAGGTCACCGACCGGGCGTGGCGCGGTATCGGTGTCATCCCGGACAGCGGCTGGCGGCTGTCCGCGCGTTACCGGGACCACGACGCCGAGCACCGCTTCCAGGTGGGGGACATCGCCACCCGGGAACCCGCCGAGTGCCGCAGTGGTGAGGTGCTGCAGGGGCTGCTGAAGCCGCACGAGTGCGAGGCGTTCGGGACGACGTGCACCCCGCGTACACCGCTGGGGGCGACCATGGTGTCCAGTGAGGGCGCCTGCGCCGCGTACTACCTGTACCGGCGGCTGGAACTGGACGTGACCGTCCCGCGGCGCGAGGAGAACTCCGTTGTCTGACACCACCGCAGCCCCGGACATGCTCTCCTGGTCCTGTCCGGCGCCCCTGCGCGACCGGCCGCGCGTGGTGATGGGCCACGGCGGTGGCGGCGTCCTGTCCGCCGAGCTGATCGAGCAGGTCGTCCTGCCAGGGCTCGGCGCGGCGGCACCGGGCGCGCTCACCGACTCCGCCGTGGTCGAGCTGGGCGGTGCCCGGCTCGCCTTCTCCACCGACTCCTTCGTGGTGCGGCCGCTGTTCTTCCCCGGTGGCAGTATCGGTGATCTCGCGGTCAACGGCACGGTCAACGACCTCGCGATGAGCGGGGCGCGTGCGGCGTACCTCTCGTGCGGCCTGATCCTGGAGGAGGGCGTCGAGATCGAGACGGTCGGCCGGGTCGCCGAGGCGCTCGGTGCCGCGGCCCGTACCGCCGGAGTGCGGGTGGTGACGGGCGACACCAAGGTCGTGGAGGCCGGCCACGGTGACGGCGTGTACGTCAACACCTCGGGCATCGGCGTGATCCCCACGGGGGTCGATCTGCGCCCGGAGCGGGTGGTCCCCGGCGATGTCGTCCTGGTGAGCGGCGCCATCGGCGTGCACGGCGTGGCCATCATGAGCGAGCGGGAGAACCTGCGGTTCGAGACCGGGGTCGAGAGCGACTGCGCGCCGCTCGGCGGGCTCGTGGAGGCGATGCTGGCGGTCACTCCGGACCTGCGGGTGCTGCGCGATCCGACCCGCGGGGGTCTGGCGGCCTCGCTCAACGAGATCGCCGTGGCGTCGGGGTGCGGGGTCGTCGTCCAGGAGCGTGCCGTCCCGGTGCCGCCGCCGGTGGCCGGTGCCTGCGCGATGCTGGGGCTCGACCCCATGTATGTGGCCAACGAGGGAAAGCTCGTCGCTTTTGTGCCGCGGGAGCACGCGGACGCGGTCCTGGCCGCGATGAGGGCACATCACCTGGGTGCCGATGCCGCCGTCATCGGTGAGGCGGTCGCGGAGCACCCCGGCATGGTCGTCGCACGGACCGGGCTCGGGGGCACCCGGGTGGTGGACCTGCCGATGGGCGAACAGCTCCCGCGGATCTGCTGACCGGAAGCGGTGTTCCCGGGTGGGCGGGCCCGCCGGTCGCGTGCGGTGCGCGCCGGTGCGCCACCCGGACGGGCCGGGTGGCGCGCGCCGGTGTCAGCGGCCGGCGGTGCGGTCCAGGACCGCGGTCACCTCGCGGCGCACCTCGTCCCGTGCCTCGGCGGGGAGTGATCCCAGGTCCGTGCGGTCCAGGGTCCGGAGCACCTCCTCGGTCCCGGTGTGGCAGGGCGTGGTCTCGCTGATCACCTCGTAGCCGTCCCGGGCGGCGACGAAGAGGCGGTGGGTGCCGTCGCCGTCGGCGTGCACGGCGGTGGCGACGACGAAGGGCGGCCGCCCGCCCACCTCACCGGCCGCCTTGTGGTACCCGCTGGCCACGGGGTCGCGCCAGCGGATGCCGAGCAGCAGATGGCGCTTGGCCACCACGTCGGCCAGGTCGGTCTCGTAGGTGCCGTCCCGGTCCAGTACGGTCGCCCGCGCGTCCAGGACCAGCGCCGCGGGCAGCAGACAGCGCAGGGTGCTGCCCACGATGTTGCCGCCGACGGTGGCCGTCCGGCGTACGGCGCCGGTGCCCACGGTGGAGGCCGCGCGGCGCAGCACGTCCGGCACCCGGTCGTCCACCTGGTGCAGCAGGACGGCGGCGCCCAGCGCCTCGCGTTCTATGAGGTTGGCCTGGGGGAGTTTACGCAGGGACATCGCCTGCTCGGGGAAGCCGTCACGTTGCCAGAGGGCCCACACGAGGGTGGCTCCGCCGACGGGCACCGCTCCTTCGGCCAGATACCGCTGGGCTTCGGACAAGGACGTGGGCAGACGCAACAGCACGACGGTCGACCTGCTTTCCTGAACAGGGCCGGGAAACCACGGCTTCTCACGGGGTGATCACGAGCACTGCATTGTCCGTACCCATGCGGGGGCGCGTGCAGGGCTCACGGGTTCATCGTGTGCACCCACCGGTGGCAGGGCCTGGCGTTTCCCCGGCCGTGCGCCGGGGGACGGCCGGGGCCGGCGGCCGGGTCGGGGCGCGTCCCGGTCACTGGAGCCGGCGGATCTCGCCGCGCACCCGGTAGAAACCGCCGGCCGCCGGGTGCAGCGCGTCCACGACATAGCGTGCGCCGGGCACCCGTATCGCCCGCGGGAACTGCACGTTCCAGGAGTCGTCGTAGCCGTCGGAGACGACATGGACGCGCAGCCGGCCGTTGTGCTGCACGCATTCGACGACGACGGCGCCCGAGGGGGCCTGTGCGACGGTCGTCACCGCGGTCGCGGCCGTGGCCGGCGCGTAGGTCGGCAGGGCCGCGGCGAGCTTGACGTCCCGCGCGACCGGCACCGTGCCCTGCTGCGCCGCGGCGACGGCGGCCTCGCTCGCGTCGACGCACACCAGCGAACCGTCCGTGGTCACCAGGTAGAGCCGCTCGTCGCGGTACTGCATGGACAGCGCCGATCCGCCTCCCGTGCCGAGCTTCCACAGGCGCGTGCCGTCCCGGTCGAAGCAGTAGACGGACGACGCGGCGTCGCCGGCGAAGACGAACCGTCCGCCCGGGGAGGTGGCGCAGGAGTACACGGCGCTGTCGCAGGCGTAGGTGGCCTCGATGGTGCCGGTCGCCTTCGACAGCCGCTGCACCACGCGGTGCGCCGTACCGGCGTAGACGGTGTCGTCCTCCTGCCAGCCGAACAGCACCCCGCCGCGGGTGGGGGTGTGCCACAGCTCGCCGCCGCCGTCGGGCGCGTAGGCCGTGACGCCCCCGTGGTGGCCGTGGTAGACGGCCCGGTCGTCGGCGCGGACCATCCAGGCGTGCTCGCCCTGGCTGCGGCGGGTCCACTGGTGCTCGTCCTCGTGGTCGATGACGGTGAGGCGGCCGGCGCGGTCCGAGACGTTCAGCACGCCCTCGTGGATGTCCAGCCAGAAGATGTCGACGTCCGCGGCGATGTCGTAGGCGGCGAACGGCAGTTTCGAGGAGAGGTCGTAGACCCGGCCGTCGTCGCAGCCCGCGTAGATCCAGAAGTCGTCCGCGACCAGGCACTTCACACCGTCCGGCAGACTGAAGCGGGCCAGCACCTCGCCCTCGTGGTCCAGGGTGAAGACGTCACCGGACTGATTGCCGACCCAGCAGCGGTCGTCGTCGACGTGGATGCCGAACGCCGAGGAGCCGGTGCCGAACCGCCACAGCACGGGGGCCACGGCACGCGCGGTGGACGGGGCCGAGGCCACCTGACGCCGGGTCACCGCACGCGGGGCCCGCTGCCCCCGCACCGCCGGCGCATAGCCCTTGCGGACCTTCTCCCCCACCTTCTTCGCCGCGGCGGCCTGTGCCTTCGCGGCCGTGGGGAACGTCGTCGTCTGGGTCTGTCCCGCCGCGCCGATCCTGCCGTAGCGCACCGTCACCGTCCGGTCGTCGACCGTCACTTCGTAGAACTTGTGCGCGGCGCCGTCCTCCTGCGACAGCTCCAGATACGTCGTCGACACCGTGGAACCGGCAGACATGGCAAACCCCTCCCCAGACGGAACCCGCGGCTGTTCCGCCGGGTCCTACTGATCGAACCGTAGGCGCAGCCACTGACAATGGGGTCGGTCGTCGTCGCCGACCCGCCGCCCACGCGTGAACGAACGGACCCATGAACGCCGCAACGCTGCTGGACGTCCTGCTGGACGCCGCCCGCCATGCCCCCGACCAGGTGGTCGTCCATGTCCGGGGGGACGGCGTCGAAGTGCCCGTCACCTTCCGGCGGCTGCTGGAGGACTCCTTGCGTGTCGCGGGCGGGTACCGTGACGCGAGAGTCGCACCGGGCACCTGCGTACCGGTGGTCGCGGACCGCGGTGAGGACTTCCAGCCCCTGTTCTGGGGCGCGCTCGCGGCCGGTCTGGTGCCGGTGCCGCTGGCGCCCGACATGCGGCGGGTCCGTCCCGTGTGGGAGCACCTCGGCCGCCCCCCGGTCGCGGTGGACGAGGCCTGCGCGGACGTGGCCGGCCAACTCCCGGACGACGCCCGTGTGCTGCGGCTGGAGGAGCTGAGGACGTCCTGCGCCGTCGAGTCGCCCGCCACCGCCGCCCCGGACGACCTGGCGTTCCTGCAGTTCTCCTCCGGCAGCACCGGGGCGCCCAAGGGCGTGGAGCTGACCCACGCCGCCGTGCTGGCCAACCTCCGCCAGCTGCTGGAGGCCGCCGCGCTCACCGACCGGGACGTGGTGGTCGGCTGGATGCCGTACTTCCACGACATGGGGCTCATCGGCACCCATCTGGCGCCGCTCGCCGCACGGGCCAAGCAGGTGCGGATCGCCCCGCTGTCGTTCGCGAAGAATCCCCGGCTGTGGTTCGAGGTGGCCGCCGCGCACCGGGCCACCCTCCTGTCCGCCGCCAACTTCGCCCTGGCGCTGACCGTCCGCAGGGTGCCCGAGGAGGTGTTCGCCGGGCTCGATCTGAGCGCGGTACGGCTGATGCTGGTGGGCGCCGAGCCGATCTCGGCGACGGTGTGGCGGGAGTTCACCGCCAGGACCCGGCCGTCCGGGCTGGACCCCCGGGCGGCGACGCCCGTGTACGGGCTGGCCGAGGCGACCCTGGCCGTCGCGTTCCCGCCGCCGGGCGAGGTGGCCGTGCCCGTGGCGCTGGAGCGTGCCGCGCTCAGCCGTGGGCGGGCGGTGGAGCGGGAACCGGGCGGCGACGCGGTGGAGTTGATGGATGTGGGGCTGCCGGTGCCGGGGTGCTCGGTGCGTGTCACCGATGACCGCGGCCGTTTGCTGGGCGACCGGCGGGTGGGGCACATCGAGGTGCGTGGTCCGCAGCTCGCCCGGGGGTACCACGGTCTGCCGGAGGTGACGGCGGCCGCCTTCGCCGACGGCTGGCTGCGCACCGGCGACCTCGGTTTCCTCCGGGACGGCCGGCTGTGCGTCAGCGGCCGGCACAAGGACGTGCTCTTCGTCAACGGCCGTACGTTCCACGCCCCGGACATGGAGGAGGTCGCGGCGGGCACGCCCGGGGTGCCGTCCGGGACGACGGTGGTGATCGGGTCGACCGACCCGATGACCGGCGGGGAGCGGGTGGTGGTGTTCGTGGCCTGGGCGCGGCCGCCGCGTTCCGCGGCCGGCGCGCTGGACCGGGTCGCGGGGCGGGTGCGGGCGGCGCTGGGCCACGACGACGTGCGGGTGTTCGCGCTGCCGCCGTCCGCCTTCCCGCGCACGACCAGCGGCAAGGTGCAGCGGCAGCGGATGCGGTCACGGTTCGAGGCGGGGGCGTACCGGCCCACGGCCGCCTCCGGGGCGGCCCCGGAGGGCAGGGAGCCGCGGCCGTCCGGGGACCCGGCGCCGGCGCCCCGCTCCCGCGCGCAGGTGCGGGGCGTGGTGCGGGAGGTCTGGGCGAAGGTGCTGGGGATACCGGAGCCGTCGTTCGGGGACCGGGACCGGTTCGCCGAGCTGGGCGGCGGCTCGCTCAAGGCGATGGAGGCGCTCGCCGGACTGGAACGGGCGCTGGGCGTGACGCTCGGGCCGGCCGTGATGCGCAACGACACGGTGGCCGCTCTCACGGACCACCTCCTGGACGCGGCAGGGCACCGGGGGTCCGAGCGGCGGGAGATCGCGGGCGGTACGCCGTCGCAGCGCACGGAGACCGCCGTGGTGGGGCTGGCCTGCCGGTTCCCCGGCGCCGGTACGCCGGAGGAGTTCTGGGACCTGCTCACCGCCGGCCGCGACGCCGTGACGGCGGTGCCCGCGGGCCGCTGGGGCACGGCCGGGGCGGAGGACGGACGGTGGGGCGCCTTCCTGGACGACCCCGCCGCCTTCGACGCCGGGCACTTCGGAATCGGTGCCGAGGAGGCGCGCGCACTCGACCCGCAGGCCCGGATCTTCCTCGAACTCGCCCACGAGGCACTGGAGCGCGCCGGATACGCCGGGCCGCGCCGCCGCGGCCTGCGGATCGGCGTCTTCGCCGCCGTCGGCGACAGCGGCTACCGGCAGGTCCTCGCCGAGGCCGCCCCCGGCGGTGCGCCGCCGGCCGAGGCCGCCCTGACCGGCAACCTCCCCAGCCTCGTCGCCGCCCGCGTGGCGCACTGTCTCGACCTGGACGGCCCGGCGCTGGCCGTGGACACCGCCTGCTCCTCGGGCCTGGTGGCCCTGCATCTGGCCCGGCGCAGCCTCGCGGACGGCGAGTGCGACCTCGCGGTCGTCGGCGGCGTCAACCTGCACCTGACCCCGGCCGCACACCGGTCCCTGGAGGCGGCGCGGGCCCTGTCGCCGACCGGGCGCAGCCGCGCCTTCGGCTCGGCGGCCGACGGGTTCGTACCGGGCGAGGGCGGGGCGGCACTCGTCGTACGGCATCTGGCGGAGGCCCGGCGTGACGACGACACGGTGCTCGCCGTCGTCCGCGGCACCGCCGTCAACAACGACGGTACGTCGCTGAGTCTGATGGCTCCCAATCCACTGCGCCAGCGGGAGGTGATCACCCGGGCCTACCGGGACTGCGGGGTCGACCCGGCGTCGGTGACCTACGTCGAGGCGCACGGCACGGGCACGGCCGTCGGCGACCCGATCGAACTGCGGTCCCTCGCGCACGCCTTCCCGCCCCGCCCGGACGGCCGGCCCCGGCTGCTCGGCTCGGTGAAGACCAACCTCGGGCATCTGCTGAACGCGGCCGCGCTGCCCTCGCTGGTGAAGGTCGTCCTGGCCCTCGGCCACGGCCGGCTGCCCGCCTCGCTGCACCACACCCCGCCCTCCCCCGCGCTGGAACGGTCCGGGTTCGCCCTGGTCACCGGGGAGACCGACTGGGATTCGGACGGGCCGCGCAGGGCGGGCGTCAACGCCTTCGGCTTCGGCGGCACCAACGCGCACGCCGTCCTGGAGGAGGCCCCGCCCGCGCCGGTGCGCACCGCGCGCCCGGCGGGCGACGGCCCTCGTCTGCTGACCCTTTCGGCGGGCAGCGCGGAGGGACTGGAGGCGTGGACGTCGCGGCTCGCGGATCATCTGCGCGAGCACCCCGGACTCGACGAGGCCGACGTCTGTGCGGCGGCCGGCGCGGCACGGGACGACCGGCCCCACCGCCTCGCGCTCGTCGCCGACGGCGACCTGCCAGAACGGCTCGCCGCGGCGTCCGCGACGCTTCGAGGGGTGTTCACCGGGACGGTGACGCACCGGCCCCGGACCGTCTTCGTCCTGCCCGGTCAGGGGGGCCTGCGGCCGGGTCCGGGCCGGGCGCTGTACGCCACGGCACCGGTGTACCGCGCCACGCTCGACGAGGCGTCGGCGCTCGTCGGCACGGTACACGGGCGGGAACTGACGGACTGGTGCGCGAGCGGCGACGTGACCGAGGACGACCTGGCAGCGACGGAGGTGGCGCAGCCGCTGCTGGTCGCGCACGGTGTCGCCCTCGCCCGGCAGCTGACCGCCTGGGGCGTACGGCCCGACGCGGTCGTCGGGCACAGCGTCGGCGAACTCGCGGCCGCCTGCGTGGGCGGGATGCTGTCCCTGCGCGAGGCGGTCACGTTCGCGGCGGAACGCGGCCGGCTCATGGGCGGGTCGACCGCACCGGGCGTCATGGCGGCCGTGCGGGGCGCCGGGGAGCGGGAGGTGTCCGCCCTGGTGGACGCCTCCGGAGGTGAACTGGCGGTCGCGGCGTACAACGGGCCGGGGCGGCTGGTGATCTCCGGCGCCCCCGACGCGGTCCGCCGGGCGTCCCGGCGGCTCACCGAACAGGGCGCGCTCGTCCGCCCGTTGCGGGTGTCGCGCGCCTTCCACTCCCCGCTGATGGAGCCGGTCGCGCAGGCCCTGGCGGACGCGGCGCGCGGGCTGGCGCCGACGGCGCCCTCGACACCGGTGATGAGCACGCTCACCGCCGCGTGGCAGCCGCCGATGGACCCGG
This sequence comes from Streptomyces sp. NPDC059454, assembly GCF_042749965.1. Classification (NCBI taxonomy): domain Bacteria; kingdom Bacillati; phylum Actinomycetota; class Actinomycetes; order Kitasatosporales; family Streptomycetaceae; genus Streptomyces; species Streptomyces sp. NPDC059454. The sequence continues at coordinate 32,733 of NZ_JBHYVC010000058.1, forward strand.
CCCACCTGCGTGAACACGCCCTGCGGCCGGTGCGGTTCGACCGGGCGGTGGCGCGTCTGGTGGAGGAGGGCTACGACACGTTCGTGGAACTCGGTCCGACCCGGACCGTCCCGCCCGCCGCCGGCGTCTTCGTGGTGTCCGCGGTCGAAGCATCGGGTGGGGCACGGGAGTTGCTGGAGACCGTGGCCCGACTGTGGACCCGGGGCGTACCGGTGGACCGTACGACGCTCGACGAGGGCCGCCGGCGGGTCCCGCTCCCGCCGTACCCGTACCGGCGACACGTCTACCGGCCCGAACCCACGACGCAGGGCCTGCTGCACGACATCGTGTGGCGAAACGCGCCCGCTGCGGACGTTCCTGCCGCCGGGGCGACGGGGGTCCCCCGGCCGGCCCCGACGCACCCCGGCGGCGGCACCGTCGCGGTGACCGGTGCGGACCCGGCGGCGGCACACCGGCTGGCGGACCGGCTCGCCGCCCACGGCGTGCGCACGGTCACGGAAACGGACGGCGTCGAGGCCCTGGAAACCGTGATCCTGGCCGGCGGTGCGGCCCGACCGGACACGGTGCCGGATCTCCACCGGCACCAGCGTGAAGCGATCAGGGCGTTGCGCGACGCCCTCGCGCTGCTCGACCGTACCGGCGCCCGTCGTCTGCTGGTGGTGACCCAGGACGCACACGTCACGGGCCACGGCCCGGAGCGCCCGAACCCCGCCCAGGCGGTCCTCGGCGGACTGGCCCTCGCCGTACCCGGGGAATCGGCGGGGGCCATCGCGAACTGGGTCGACCTCTCCTCCCTCGACGACGAGGAGCAGCACCTGCGGGCAGTGCTCGCCGAGACGTCGGCGCCGCAGGCGGAGGGGGCCGTCGCCTGGCGGGCCGGGCAGCGCTCGGTGCGCGTCGTCGTGCCACGGCCCGGGGAACGAACGGCCGGCACGGCCCCGCTCCCCACCGACGGCACCTACCTCATCACCGGCGGCGCCGGAGGCATCGGCTCCGCACTGGCCCGGGACCTCACGGGCCGGGCCCGCCCCGTCCTCGTCCTGGCAGGCCGTTCCCCCCATCCGCCCCGGGGCCTGCTGGAAGAGCTCACCGCCCGCGGCGCCGAGGCCCGCTACGTCAGGGCCGACCTCACCGTCCCCGACGACGTCGAACGGCTCGTCGCCGGCCTCCCCCCGCTGGACGCCGTCTTCCACGCGGCCGGAGTCGCCCGGCCCGGCAGTCTGCGCGGAACGGACGTGCGGGAGACGGTGGACGCCCTGGGGGCGAAGACGCTCGGCACCGTCCTGCTGGCCGAGGCACTGGACCGGCACGGGCAGCGCCCCGGGGTGTGCGTCGCGTTCTCGTCGGTGTCGTCGGTGCTGCCCGGCCTGGCCGGCGCCCTGGGCGCGTACGCGGCGGCGAACGCCTTCCTCGACTCCTTCGCCGGCGCCGAACGGCGGGCGGGCCGCCCGTGGCTGTCGGTGAACCTCGGACCGTTCGGCGAGACGGGCCTCGCCGCCGGGCGCGTCGGCGGCCACGCGAGCGCCGCGGGCCGGCCGCTGGCGACGGCGCCCGCGCTGGCGGCCCTGCGGTCGGCCTGCGGCACGGACGTGGCACAGCTGGCGCTCGCCGATCTGACACCCGCAGCACCTCCGGTCGCCCCCGAGCCGCCCACGGGTGACGAAGCAGGCCGACAGGTCCCGGCTGCCTCCGGTACGGCCGCCGTACTGCGGGAACTGCTGGCGCAGTCCCTCGGGATCCCGCCGGCGGCGGTCGACGACGACACGCCGTTCCTGGCCCTGGGCCTGGACTCGCTGGGCGCCGTCGATCTCGTCAAACGGCTGGAGCGGAAGCTGGGGCGGGACCTGCCCACCACCCTCTTCTTCGAGCACCGGACCGTGCGCGAACTCGCCGCCCACCTCGACGACCGGGCCCCGGACCGCCCGGACGGCGAGCCCTTCGCGCTGACGCCCGTCCAGCTCGCGCTGCACACCAGCAGCCTGCTTCACCCGGACGTCCCGGCGCGCGGTCATCTGCGGCTGACGGTCCGCGGCCCGCTCGACACCGGCGTCCTCGGCCGGGCGCTGGCGCACCTGGCGCAGCGGCACGGCACGCTGCGGCTGCGGGTGGACACCTCGGGCGCGCGGCCGGCGCAGCGGGCGGCGCCGCCGGTTCCGGTGGCGGACTGGTACGAGGTGCTGGACTGCGCCGCCGAGGACGTGGCCGGCATCGAGTCCGCCGTGTGCAACCGGCCCTTCGACCTGACGGCGGGTCCGCCGGTACGCGCCGTGCTGCTCCGCCAGGAGCCGGAGCTCGCCCATCTGCTGCTGGTCGTGCACCACGCGGCCGCCGACGGGTACAGCCTCAACGTCCTCGCCGAGGAACTGTGGACCTCGTACACCGCGCTGTGGCACGGAGAGCCCGCGCCGCGGGCGGTGCCACCGGCGCCGGACTTCGCGCGGTACGCGGCGAGCACGCGGCGCTCCGGCGTGCCGGACGCCGTCCGGCGCTACTGGGCGGAGCGTCTCGCCACGCGCGGTGAACCACTGCGGCTGCCCTACGACGGTGATCCCGACGCTCCCGCGACCGGCCCGATCGTGCAGCACCACGGCGAGTTCGACGCCGAGTCGAGCGCCGGTCTCGAACGGCTCGCCGCCACGCACGGTGTGTCCCTGTTCCATCTGCTCCTCGCCGCGTACGTGCGCTGCCTCGCGCGGTGGACGGGGCGCCGGGACGTCGCCGTGAACGTGGCCAGGGCCGGGCGCGACGACCGCTTCGACGGGGTGGAGCGGCTCGTCGGTCCGCTCGCCGACACCCTGCCGCTGCTGTGCGAGGTGGCCGGTGAGGAGCCGGTCGTGGTGCTGGCGGAGCGGTTGCGCCACCTCTGGTTGGAGAGCGAGCAGCACGCCGGGGTGAGCAGCCTGGACCTGGCCGGGATGCTGCCCGGCGACGGTGCCGGGCCGCGCACGGTGAGCCCCGCGGGCTTCAGCTTCGCCCGGTTCCCGGCCGCGGCGGCCCCCGGCTGCCCGGTGGAGGTGGGGGCGACCGCGGCCGGCACCGGGTCGGCGACGACCCGGCTGTCCCTGCTGTGCTGGGCGGACGGTCCGGTGCTGCGCGTGTCGTGGAACTTCCCGGCGCCGCTGTTCGAGCGGGCCACCGTGGCCCGTCTGGACCGGGAGTTCCGGGAGGAGCTGGCGGCGCTCCTGCGCACGCCCGAACCGGCACCGTCCGTGCTGCCCGACGGGCGTCTCCCCCTGGTCGGCCGGCTGCTCGACCGGTTCCGTACGCGCTCCGGCGCGACCGCCGTGGACGCCGGGGAGGCATCCCTCACTTACGGGGAGCTCGACCGCGCCTCCGCCGCCCTCGCGGCACGGCTGCGTGCTCACGGCGTCCGTCCGGGCGACCTGGTCGGGCTGCTCACCGAGCCGGGCGCGGACACGGTGGTGGGTGTGGTGGGCATCCTGCGGGCCGGGGCCGGCTGGGTCCCGCTGGACCCGGAGCATCCCCGGGCGCGGCTGGCCGATCAGCTGGCCCGTACCGGCGCCTCCACGGTGGTGTGCCACTCCCCCACCCTGGGCCTGGCCGGGACCCTGACCGGCGTACGGACGGTGGCGGCCGACGACCCGTCCGCCGACGACGGCCGCCCCTTCGCCGTCGCGCCGGATCCCGGGGCGGTCGCGTACGTCATCTTCACCTCCGGGTCGACGGGACGCCCGAAGGCGGTGCCGGTCACCCACCGGGCGATGGAGAACTACCTCGACTGGGCCGTCGACGCCTTCGGCTACGGCCCCGACGACCGGCTCGCACAGACCGCGTCGCCGTGTTTCGACGCCTCGGTGCGCCAGTTGCTCGCGCCGCTGATGGCAGGCGGCACCGTGGTGACCGTGCCCAGGCACCTGCTGCGGGACCCCGAGCTGTTGCTGACGCATGTGGAGCGGGCGCGGGTGACCGTGTGGAGTTCCGTTCCGACACTGTGGGAGCAACTGCTGTCGGCCGCCGAGGCGCGGACGGCGCGGGGCGTGGATCCGGTGGACCTGTCGGCGCTGCGCTGGGTGCACGTCGGCGGTGAGGCGCTGCCCGTGGAGCATGTGCGCCGCTGGTTCGACCTGTTCGGCGGCGGCACGCGGATCGCGAACCTGTACGGGCCGACCGAGACGACCGTCAACGCCACCTGCCACATCATCGAGGCGCGTCCGGGCGACGGGGTGCGGCGGCTGCCGATCGGGCGGTCCGCGGCCGGCGCCCGGCTGGAGGTGGTCGACGCCGGCGGTGCCGTGTGCGGGGCGGGTCAGGCCGGGGAGCTGCTCATCTCGGGCGTCGGTCTGACCTCCGGCTACCTGGGCGAACCGGAACTGACCGCGCGGGCGTTCACGGTGCGCGGAGGGCGGCGCTGGTATCGCAGCGGGGACCGGGTGCGCCGGTCGGCGGACGGCGTCCTGGAGTTCCTGGGGCGGGTCGACGACCAGGTGAAGATCCGCGGGAACCGGGTGGAGCCGGGCGAGGTGGAGGCGGCGCTGCAGACCTGTCCCGGTGTCGGGCGGGCCGTGGTGCTCGCGCACGAGGGGCGGCTGCTCGCCTTCGTCACCACCCGGACGGGGGCCGAACGTCCGGTCGCGGGTGAGGTGCGCCGGCAGCTGGCCGGGCTGCTGCCGTCGTACATGGTCCCGGCTCGGATCACGTGCGTCGACGCGCTGCCGCTGACCGGAACCGGCAAGGTCGACCGGCCGGCTCTGCTGACCACGGACCCCGGTATCGCCTCCGGCGGTCCGGACACCCCGTCCGGTGACAGGAGGACTCCCCCGGCCACGGCGACCGAACGCCGGCTGGCGGCGATCTGGTGCGCGGTGCTGCGGGTGACCGCCGTGTGCCGGGAGGACGACTTCTTCGAGCTGGGCGGCGACTCACTGCTCGTCCTGGAGGTGTTCGCCCGGCTCACGGAGCGGGCGGAGCCGCTGCCCCGGCCGACCGTGATCTACCGTCACCGCACCCTCGCCGCGCTGGCGGAGGTTGTGGACGCCGCCGCGGGAGAGGACCCCGTGGCCGGGGACGCCGGGCCCGCTCCGGCCGGTGACCGGGATCCGGGTCCGTTCCCGGTCACTCCCGGTCAGCGCGGATTCCTCCTCGCCGAGGCGCTCTCGCCGGGCGGCGGAACGTGGCTGGCGCGCCTTCGGCTGTCCGGGCCGCTGGATCCGGACCTCTTCCAGCGGGCGGTGGACGTGCTGGTGGAGCGCCACGGCATGCTGCGCACCGTCTTCCCCGCCGGCGCCCGGCCGCCCGTTCAGCAGGAGCTGCCCCGGTCACTGCGCCTGCCGGTCGGCTTCGAGACGGTCACCGGCCCCGCCGAGGTGGACGAGCGGGCCGCGACCGAGGCCGAACGGCGTCTGGAACCCTGGGCGTGGCCGCTGCTGCGGCTTCGGGTGCTCACCCTGGAGCGGCAGGAGCACGTCCTGCTGGTGCACGCGCACCATCTCATCGGCGACGGTTACAGTTCGGCGCTGCTGATACGGGAACTCACCGAGGTGTACGACCGGTTGGCGGGCGGTGCCGCGCCCGGGCTGCCCGCGCTGCGGGCCGGCTTCCGCGACCATGCCCTGGCGGCGGCCGGGTCCGGCACCGGCACACCGGCCACGGCGGAACACCGGGCCCGGACCGGCCGGCTGAACGCCCCGTACCGGCCGCCGGTGCTGCGCGGTGCCGCCGTGAGCGGCGACCACCGTTTCGGGTCGGCCGAGTTCACGCTCGACGCGGCGCTGACGGCCGCCCTGCGCGAGGTCGCCTCGGCCGCGCGGACCACGCTGTACGCCCCGCTGCTGACCGCCTACTACCAGGAGTTGACGGCGGTGACGGGCCGGCCGGATCTGGTCGTGGGCCTGGCGGTCAGCGGCCGTGACCGCGCGCTGCCCGACGCGCACCGGGTCTTCGGGCCGTTCGCCGGCGCCGTCCCCGTGCGGCCGGCCGGTGCGGCCGACGCGCCCCTGACGGACGGGGAGTTCGGTGACGCGCTGCGCCGGATCACGGCGGAGGCGGAGGAGGCGCGCGCCCACGAGGACGTGGTTCCCCGGCGCGCCGACGGTCTGCCCGTGACGTCGCAGTTCTTCTTCACCCACCTCGACTTCGCCGCGCTGGCCCCGCGGGGCGACGGCGCGCTGCGGGTGTCGTGGGAGGCGGGGGACAGCATGTTCCTGCCGCCGTCGTCGGCGACGGACCTGTTCATGGCGGTACGGCCGGACGGTGACGGGCTGCGGGTCACGGTCCGGGGCTCCGCCGCCGCGTTCTCGCCGGCCGCGCTCGACGGGTTCGTCCGCTCGGTGCGCGGCCGTCTGGTGCGGGCGGCCGGGAACCACCGGGTCGTGGTGCCCCGGCCGGGGAAGCGGCGGGGGACGATGGACGCGGCGCTCGTCGGCTATCTGCCGGCGCCGGGGCATCTCGCACGACTGGCCGGCCTGCCCGAGGCGGCGCTGCCCCGGGCCGAGGTGCGCGACCTGCTGTTCCCCGACGGCGGGCCGAGGCTGCTGGAGACGGTGCGCACACCGCTGGGCCGGTCGGGTTTCGTGTGCGTGCCGCTGTTCGCCGACGAACTCGGGCGGGGGGCCTCTCTGGTGGACCACACCGCTCGCGCGGTGTCACTGGCCGCCTCCCTGGGCGCGCGCTGTGTGTCCCTCGCCGGGATGATCCCGTCGCTGACCGGATACGGCTTCGACGTGCTGCGGCACCGGCAGTACCCGTCGGCGGTGACGACGGGGCACGCGGCGACGGTGGTGTCGGTGGTCAGGACCGTGCACGCGGCGCTGGACGCGACCGGCCGGGATCTCGCGGACCTGGAGGTGGCGTTCGCCGGGCTGGGTTCGATCGGTGCGTCCTCGCTCGAGCTGCTGCTGTCGCTGGCCGCCCGCCCGCCCCGGCGTCTGCTGCTGTGCGATGTGCGCGGCAGCGGGCCACGGCTGCGGGAACTCGGCCGCCGGCTGAGGGAGCGCGGGCTGGCCGGCGAGGTGGAGACCGCCGAGGCGCAGCGGATGCTGCCGGACGCCGTGCATGCCGCGGATCTGCTGGTGACGGCGGTGAGCGGGGCGACGGCGGTGCTCGACGTCGACCGGCTCCGGCCCGGTGCCGTCGTGGTCGACGATTCCTTCCCGCACTGCTTCGACACCGGACGGGCCCTCGCCCGTATGCGGGAACGGAGCGACGTGCTGGTCCTGGGCGGCGGGCTGCTGCGGGTCGGCGCCACCGGCCGGGAGGTCGCCGCCGACCTCCCGGCCGCCGTGGCGGCCGGCTACCTCGCCCAGCCCTGGATCGAGGGGACTTTGGCCTCCTGCCGCACCGAGTCCCTGCTGCGCGCCTCGGACGACCGGCTGCCGCTGGTGCACGGCCTGGTGGACGCGGCGGTGGCGCGGGCCCACTGGGACGCCATGGAGGAAGCCGGGGTCACGGCGGCACCGCTGCACCTGCTCGGTCACACCGTCGGCCCGGCGTCGGGCGCCGGTCTCCCCGAGCCGCCGTCAGATGCCGAACTCCGCCGGTGACAGACCGAGGGCCGAGCAGGCGTCGCGCACGGCGTACTGCTCGGCCGGCTCGAAGCTGCCGTCGGCCCCGGCGACGACCATGCCGGTCTGGACGACGGCCCGGGCCTCGGCCGGCTTCTTCGCCGCCTTGGCGATGTCCTCCAGCGCCTTGGCCTTGCCCAGCTCGAAGTTGGCGGTGAGCCGGTCCACGTGCTCGTTGAACCGCTTGCGGAGCTGGTCCGCCGGGAAGTTCTGCAACACCTCGTTGGAGACGATCAGTTCCTCCACACGCTGCCGCTCGGCCGGGTCGACGCGTCCGTCGGCCGCGGCGACCAGCGCGCACATCGCCATGCTGGCGTCCCGGTAGGCGCCGCTCTTGAGCTCCGCCTTGGCCGACGCGAGCTGGGACTTGAACAGCCCCATCAGCTGGGCCTTGGAGCCGCCGCCCGAGGACGAGGAGGAGCCGTGCCCGTGCTGCTGTCCGCCCCCCGTGCGTGCGCCCTGGGACTGCTGGAGGGCCTTGGCCTGTTCCTTGAGCCGGTCGAACATCGCCACTTGGTGCCACCTCTTCTGTCGCTGTCACGGTCCGTCCGGTCAACGGACGCGGCCGCGACCATGTTCCCGGACGGCAAAAGAAAAGCAAAGCCGATCCGGAAGGGGATCAAAGGTTTCGAGCCGCACCGAGGTTTAGCCACCCGCGGGACGGGTGAGGCGGCTGGGATGTCGTCGCCCCACGCCCCTGCCACCGCCTCCGGTACCGGACACCTCGCCGCGCCACAGCCGGCCCGCGCGGCCGACACGAGCGGGCCGGAGCGGTGGCGGGCGCCCGCCGAACAGGACGGCACGCCCCGGCGGGCACCACAGCGTGACGCGTTCTTCGACAACGCCAAGTACCTGGCGATCGTGCTGGTCGCGGTGGGGCACGCCTGGGAACCGCTGCGCGACGGCAGCCGGGCCGTCAGCGCGCTGTACATGCTCGTCTACGCGTTCCACATGCCCGCGTTCATCGTCCTCGCGGGCTACCACTCGCGCGGCTTCGACGGCAGTCCGGAGCGCGTCAAGCGCCTGATCACCGGCGTCGTCCTGCCGTACCTCGTGTTCGAGACGGCGTACACCTTCTTCACCCGGTGGACGGACGGCGTCCCCGACCGGCCGGTCACGCTGCTGGAGCCGCTGTACCTGACGTGGTTCCTGGCCGCGTTGTTCGTGTGGCGGCTCACCACGCCACTGTGGAGGCTCGTGCGGTGGCCGGTCCCCGTCGCGCTCGCCGTCGCCATGCTGGCGACGGTCTCCCCGTCGCTCGGCGAAGACCTCGATGTGCAGCGCGTGCTGCAGTTCCTGCCGTACTTCGTGCTCGGTCTCCACCTCCGTGCCGAGCACTTCCGGACGGTGCGCCGCCGCCGGGTGCGGATGCTGGCCGTACCGGTGTTCGCCGGGGCACTGGCCGTGGCGTACTGGGCGGTCCCGCGGGTGACGTCCGGCTGGCTCTACCACCGGGACAGCGCGCAGGAACTGTCCGCCCCCGCCTGGTACGGCCCCGCCATGACCCTGGTCCTGTTCGGCTGTTCGCTGCTCCTCGTCGCCTGCTTCCTCGCCTGGGTGCCGGGGCGGCGGACCTGGTTCACGGCACTGGGCGCGGCCACGCTGTACGGCTATCTCCTGCACGGTTTCGTCGCGCAGGTCAGCAAGTACTGGGGCTGGTACGACCCGGACTGGCTGTACCGACCGCTCGGCGAGATCACGGTCACCCTGGTCGCCGCCGTGGTCGTGACGGCGCTGTGCACACCGCCGGTGCGACGGGTCTTCCGCTGGGCGGTGGAGCCGAGGCCCGCCTGGGCGTTCAAGCGCTGACCGGATCGCAGGCCCCCTTCCCCTGATCGTTCACGGCTGCTCCACCCGCGTTCACCCGCGCCACTCAGGATTCGCCATGGGCACGCCCGCAACAGCCGGTGTGCCCTTCATCGTGCGGCGATCAGGGAGGGCGGCTGCTGATGCGGACGAGACAGCGGCGAAGACGGCCGGGCGGCGGGTCCGGGGCACGGCGTCTCGCGGGAGTGGCGCTCGCGGCGCTGCTCCTGGTGAGCGGGACCACGGCGGCGGCCCAGGCCGACCCCGAGCGGCCCGCGGGGCAAGCCGGTTCGGCGGAGGGGAGCAGCCTGCCGGCGCTGGTCCCCCGCGACGGGACCTATCTGGAGGGCACCGAGCACATCGCGGCCACGCCGACGCTCGCCGGTGACTCCGTGACGAAGCTGGCGGTCGACGGGAAGGAGGTCGACGCGGAGCGGACGGTCGGGGTGTCCCGGCTCACCTTCGACGTGGGCTCGAACTCGACGGAGGCCCGCTACCGCAACCACATCGTGGTCAACGGCGACCACCGGGCCGACATCGGCGACCTCGTCAACGAGCGGGGCACGATCGAGATACCGAACCAGCACCTGGTCAGGGGCGAGAACACGATCGAGATCGTCGCCGGCACGGTCGAGAGCGCGTGCGGCACCAACCACGACGACTTCGTGCTCTCGGACATCGGTCTGGAACTGCTCGGCGAGAGGGCCGACGGCGAGGAGAACGAGTACACCTACTCGTTCGGCGACGGCAGTTGCGGCTCCAACCCCACCCTGCGGACGAGGGCGGCACTCACCTTCTTCGTCCTCGGCGACCCGCGGGGCACCACCGGACTGCGCGCCGATCTGGACACCACGGAGCTCCGCAACGGCGCCCACGTCCTCAGCGCGACCACCACGTCGGGCAAGACCGTCGAGAACGACGTGACCGTCAACAACGCGCCCGCGGGCGCGCCCCGGCTGCTGCCCGAGGACGGCACGCTGGTGGCCGGCCCGCGGACGGTGTCCGCGAGCCTTCCGGCCGGAACCGGCGGCGGCGTCGGGTCGCTGACCGTGGACGGTGCGGCGCCCGTCACCGAGGCGCACCTCGGCAACGGCGCGGCCACCTTCTCCTTCGACGTCGGACCGAACTCGATCGACGACAAGTACGACAACCACCTGGTGGTCAACGGCAAGCGGATCGACCTGGGCGGCACCTGGGTGAGCCAGCGGACGGAGATCACGGTTCCGGCCCGCCATCTGGTGCCGGGGGACAACACCGTCAAGGTCGTCACCGGCGCGTACCGGGACAGCTGCGGCGACAACCGCGACGACTTCGACCTCGCGCACCTCGAACTCGCCCTGGAAGGCGGCACCGTCACGGGCCGGGACGTCGCGGACTCCTACGCCCTGGGCGACGGTTCCTGCGGCAGTGATGACACGCGCCTGCGGGAGGTCGAGCTGCACTACTCGATCGACGCCCCGGCCGTGCACGTCAGCGACACCCTCGGCTCGGGCAGCGCGATCCTCGGCTTCACCGTGGGCAGCAACTCGATCGAGGCCCGCTACGGGAACCACGTCCTGGTGAACGGCCGGAAGCACGTGCTGGAGAGCGATGTCGCCGGACAGCACGTCGACCTGGCCTTCCCCAACGAGTGGCTCGAACCCGGCTGGAACACCGTCGACCTCGTCGCCGGCACGTACCCCACCTCGTGCGGGGACAACCGCGACGACTTCGCCGTCTTTGGCATCACCCTCACCCCGGCGAACGGCACCGCCACCGGACGGATGGTCAAGGGCTCGTACAGCCTGGGCGACGGCAACTGCGGGGACAACGTCAACCCGTTGACCGAGATCGATCTCGAGTTCTTCGTCGAGGGTCCCGCCCAGGGGCTGCGCGCCGACCTCGACACCCGGCTGATCGACGACGGCGAACACACTCTCGCCGCGGTCTCCCGGTCCGGCGAGAAGGCCACCCGCACGCTGGTCACCGACAACTCGGCGCCCCGGGTCGCCGCCAGTGTCCCGGCCGCCGGGCAGCGGATCACCGCGTCGGTCGTGCTCGACGTACGGCTGGAGGACATCTCCGGTGTGGTCGGCGGCCCGGAGCTGAAGCTCGACGGGAAGCCGGTCGAGTCCGGCACGGCCGTGGGTCCTGGCCTCCCGGCCGGTGAGCACACCCTGTCGGTGTCCGGCACCGACGGCCTCGGCAACACCGGCACCCGCGAGGTGAAATTCACCTCCGCCGGCATCCCGGACACCCCCGCCGGCCTCACCCCGAAGGCCGGCACGACCGACGCGGGCCGCAGTGTCCGGCTGTCGGCCGAGGTGGCGGAGCCCGACGGGGGCACGGTGAGCGCCACGTTCTCCGAGGCCGAGATCCTCACGCCGCGGCAGGTGTACGAGGGCACCGCGGACTCCGTCCCCACGACGCTGCGGGTGCCGGGTGAGCGCCGGGTGAAGGCCGCCGGCCTCGCGCCCGCCGACGGCAGGACCCTCGACGCACCCGCCGCCCGGGAGGTCACCTACCAGCGCTTCGACGTCCCGGTGAAGGGCCGTACCGACGCGCCGGTGCTGCGCTGGGAGGGTGCCATCGACCCCGAACGGCTCGCCGCGCTGCGCGTGTGGAACACCGCGACGGAGCGGTGGGACGTCCTGACCAGCGCCCGGGGCGCCGCCGACGGCGACACCGTGCTGACGGCGGTCGTCGACCGCGCGTACGTCGACCGGCAGCGGGTCCACGTCATGGTGACCGGCGAGGACCCGTTCGCCGACGACATCGACGCCGGTGACCCGGACCGGTTCGCCGACCCGGACGCGTACGACTTCTCGATCGTCCACTTCACCGACACGCAGTACCTCTCCGAGGGTGCGGTGGAACAGGAGACGGCCGCGGAACGCGCGGTGTGGGAGAAGGCGTACGGGGACGTCACGCGCTGGATCGCGGCCAACAAGGACGAGCGGAAGATCTCGTACGTCGCCCACACCGGCGACATCATCGAGAACAACATCCGCAAGCCCGCCGACGAGGCCACCCAGCGGCAGGTCGTGGGCGAGATGGAGGTGTCCTCGAAGCAGCAGCGGATCCTCGACGACGCCGGGGTTCCCAACGGTGTGATCGCGGGCAACCACGACAACCAGTCGGGCACCGAGAACGGGCCGGGCGCGCTGTACAACCAGTACTACGGGCCGGACCGCTACCGGGCACTGTCCGAGGGCTGGCGGCACGCCGAGTACGGCGGTCCCTGGCGGCCGGGTGACAACCAGAACCACTACGACCTGTTCTCCGCCGGCGGTGCCGAGTTCGTCGTGGTGGGTCTGTCGTACGGCGTGACGAAGGAGGAGGCCGCGTGGGCCGCCTCCGTCTTCGCGCGCCACCCCGACCGCAACGGCATCCTGCTCTCGCACGACTACCTGGCGCCGAGCACCAGCCCCGACGGACGCGGCGCCCCGTTCTCCGCGCCCGACGGCTCGATGCTGTACAGGACGGTGGTGCAGGACAACCCGAACGTGTTCCTGATCCTGGCCGGTCACGAGCACGGCGTGGGCACCAATGTGAAGCCGAAGGCGGGCGAGGTCTCCCACGGTGTCGTCGAACTGCTCGCGGACTACCAGTTCTACACCGTGTCCGCCGACCGGCTCGGCCTCACCGAAGTGGGCGGCTACCGGCCCGACGACCAGCTGCGGTTCGGTTCGAGCTTCTTCCGGATGCTGCAGTTCGACGTCGACCGGGCCGAGTTGACGGTGGACACCTACTCACCGCTGCTCGACGAGTTCGGCGCCACCGAGTACGACGCGGACCACCGCTACGACGGCACCGAGGACAACATGGTGCTGCCGGTGGACCTCAACACCCGCACCACGTCGTTCAGGACGGACTCGCTGGCGCTGTACGACCCGGTGCGCGTCATCGGCAGGGACCGGGCCGGCTCCGGTGAGGTCGCCTCGGTGACCTGGAAGAACCTCAGGCCCGGCACGGCCCACGCGTGGTTCGTCACGGCGCGTTCGGCCGGCGGCGGCATGACCGCGTCCGAGCCGAGCGTCTTCGTCACCAAGGACGCGGGCGGCCGCCCCGGCACCTGGGGACCGGACGCACCCGCCTACCCGTGGTTCCCGTCGGCCGCGGCCCGGCGCTGACCGGCTGCCGGACCACACCGCCGCCCCGGACCCGACCGGTCCGGGGCGGCGGTGTGTTCACCTCGTGCCGGTGCCGCCACGCCGTTCGTACCGGAGCGCCGCGCCCGTCGCGGCTGCGCCGAGGCCCTCCCAGACCGCGACGCCGGCGAACGCCTCCGGCGCCCTGCCGCCGATCACGGCAGCCGTGAAGACCGTGCAGGTCAGCAGCCTGAAGGGCACCGTCCAGCGGAAGAAGGCCCGCCAGTCGGCCAGCGCGGCCAGCACGTAGTACGCGCCCATGTTGAGCGCCGCCATGGACGACGCCGTCACGAAGGCCGGCGTGTGGTCGCCGCTCCCCCGCTCGCCGGGCGTGACGAGGCCGAGCACCGACAGCTGCGCGGCCGGCGAGACCAGGCCCACCGCGCCGAGGGCGGCGGCGAGCACGCCGAACACGGCCATGGTCCAGCCCGAGGCCGAGCGGGGGCGTCTCACCGGTTCAGCCCACCGTCCACTTCTGGTTCGCCCCGCCCGTGCAGGTCCAGATCTGCAGGCGGGTGCCGTTGGCGGAGTTGTTGCCGGTCACGTCCAGGCACTTGTCGGCCTGCGGGTTGACGATGTCGCGGGCGGCGGTGACGACCCATTTCTGGGCGGCGGTGCCGTTGCAGTTCCACAGCTGTACGGGGGTGCCGTCGGCGGTGCCTCCCGAGGCGACGTCCAGGCACTTGCCGAGGGCGCGGATCGTGCCGTCGGAGCCCACGGTCCAGTTCTGCGCGGAGGTGCCGTTGCAGTCGTGGAGCTGTACGGGGGTGCCGTCGGCGGAGTTGGCCCCGGCGACGTCGGCGCACTTGCCGGCCAGGCCGCGGATCGCACCGCCGGCCGGGGAGTCACCGGTCGTCACGGACACGTGGTCCACCACGAGTTGCTGCGGGAAGACGGTGGAGCCGTCCGGGTCTCCGGGCCAGTAGCCGCCCACCGCCAGGTTCAGGATCAGGAAGTACGGCTTGTTGAACACCCACTGCTTGCCGCCGAGGTCGGCGGGGGTGCGCCGCTGGTAGACGTTGCCGTCGACGGACCAGGTGATCGAGTCCGGTGCCCAGTCGACGGCGAAGGTGTGGAAGGCGTCCGCGAAGGCCTGGCCGCCCGGCAGCGTGTAGCCGGCGCCGATGCCGCCGGAGCCGGAGTAGCCGGGGCCGTGGATCGTGCCGTGCACCGTGGAGGGTTCGAAGCCGACGTTCTCCATGATGTCGATCTCGCCGGAGTCCGGCCAGTCGACCGGCGTGCCCAGCATCCAGAACGCGGGCCACATGCCCTGCCCGCGCGGGACCTTCATCCGCGCCTCGACGTGCCCGTACTGCGCGGTGAACCTGCCGGAGGTGTTGAGCCGGGCCGAGGTGTACTGGCAGGTGCCGTACCAGCACTGGTAGCCGGCCGGGTTCTCCTTGCGGGCCGTGATCACCAGATGGCCCTGACCGTCCAGGGCGGCGTTCTTGTTGCCGGACGTGTAGTACTGCCGTTCGTGGTTGTTGACGTTGTCGCCGGTCTCGATCTGCCACTTCGAGGAGTCGACCGCCGCGCCGGCGGGCCCGTCGAAGGTGTCCGAGAACGTCACGGCCGCCGCGGCGGTGACATCGGCCGGTTCCGCCTTCGCGGTCCCTGCCGCACCGGACGCGACCAGCGCGGCGGACACGGCGGCGATCAGCCATCTGCGGAGTCTGCGCGGAGAGGACATGGCTCTCCCTTTCCGTACGGCGACCCGGATGTACGGGTGCGCCGACCGAGGTTGTGGGGGGTGAACGTGCAACCACTTGATTCAAGGAGTGAGATAAGAGGCCGTCAAGTCCCTGGTACGGACCAGGAACCGCCAGTGCGGGATCCGGGCCGCGGCCCGGGTCCCCGTTCACGCCGTTGTGCCCCACGAGGTCCGGTGTGCGCAGCCCAGGTCGTGCTCGGTCGCGCACGAGGTCCACCAGCGTTCGCAGCACGCGGCCTCCACCTCGGCCTGTGCGAGCGCGGCGGCCGCCGCGTCGCGCCACGCCGCCCGGCGCCCCTCCCGTTCCCGCAGGACGGCGACGGCACGCCGTTCGTCGGCGATGACGGTCTCCCGCACCACACCGGTCACGGGAGCGAGCGAGGCGACCGCCATCGCGAGGGTGGTCCAGAGGGGGACGGTGCCCCAGGTGCGTACCGTGCAGAAGGAGAGCCAGAGGGCGACGGCGACGTACATGACGATGAGAGTGCGGCTGCCCCTGCTCATGGCTGGTTCCCCTTCTCGGTCCGTCCGGTGGACTTCTGATGCCCCGGATGCGCGCGGGCATGACTCCTGGGCGGCGACACCGAGCAAGTACCTTTGTATGCAGTCGAGTTGGTACCCGACCGCCCCACCATGCGCCACGCTGCTCACGGGAAGACCGACCGTTGGGGAGCGGAGCGTGGTCGCGCACAGACCGGTCGTGGCCGCGGTGACGGGGACGCTGCTGCTGGTGGGGTGCCGGAACGGACGAGGGGGCCGGCGCCCCGAAGCCGTCCGGGGGAGGGAGGAGCACGGCCGGTGAACCGGGTCCCGGCCCGTCGTCCCCGGCCGCCTCCGAGGGCACCGGCCCGTACACCGTGGCGGAGGACCGGGCGCCCGGCACACGGGTCGAGGCGGTCGAATTCGTGCGGGGAATCGCCGTGCGGCCCGACTGCTTCGGCGTCGGATTCCGCAAGAGCGATCCGTACGAGAGCGATCCGGCCGAGTGGGCGGTGCTGGGCGAGGACTGTCTGTGGCGTCGCGAGCCACTGCCGGACCGGGTACTGGCCAGTCTCACCCGGGCGTTCGTCCTGCCGGAGGCGAAGGGCAAGGAGGCCGTGCACGTGTCCGTCACCGTGACGGTGCACGAGGACACCGCGGCCGGGCGACGGGACATGGCCGTCTCCCTGGAGGAGGCGCTGCGCTGCCCGGAGCAGCGGCTGAACGCCACGCAGCGGGTGCGGGGGCTGTACTCGCCTCCCGTGACGACGACCCGGGCGGCTCCGGCCCGCGACGCCCCTCGTACGTGCTCGGTGTCCACTCCACCCGCGGGGCGTCCGCCGCCCTGTTCAGCGGGGCGTGCGAGGGCGCGGCACGGCTCGCGGTCGCCGAGCACAACGCCGGCCCGGGCCGCGCCTACGACCTGACGGTACGGCTGGCGCGGGACCGGGGTGACGCCGCGAGCGCCCGCGAGGCGGTCCGCTCCTTCACCGCCGACCGGGACGGGGGCGCCTTCCTCTACCGGATCAGCGACGGCGCCGCACGCTTCGTCGCCCGCGCGGACGACATCGGCCGCAGGGCATGACGGGGCACCGGGCCGGGGCGTCGAACGGGTGCGCTACATTTTGCACGCCCTTGACCGCGATCACTCACGATCTCTCACGCTACGGAGCCGGCAACCCCATGAGCGACATCGTCAACGGACTCGGCCGGGCCACCGCCTACGGCGCACTCGGACTGGTTCTGCTGGTCCTCGGCATCGTCCTGGTCGACGTGCTGACGCCCGGAAAGCTCGGCCGGCAGATCTGGCAGGAGCGCAACCGCAACGCCGCGATGGTGCTGAGCTCCGCGCTGCTCGGCATCGGCGGGATCGTGTTCACCTCGATCTGGACCACGTACGAGGACTTCGGCAAGGGACTGGCGTCGACCGCGGCGTTCGGTGTGCTGGGTCTGGTGATGATGGCCGTGGCGTTCCTGGTGGTGGATCTCATCACCCCGGGGCGACTGGGTGCCACGCTGGTCGAGCCCGAACCCCACCCGGCGGTCTGGGTGACGGCGTCCTGCAACCTCGCGGTGTCCGCCGTCATTTCGGCGTCCATCGCCTGACGCGGGGTTCCTCCGGCCGCCCGGCTTCCGCGCCCCGGGGCC
>NZ_JBHYVC010000059.1:0-49645 GCF_042749965.1 Streptomyces sp. NPDC059454
GCCGCGGGGGGGGGGGCCTGGGCCCCGCGCCCGCCGCGGCGGTGTCGCGCGACTGGGCGGGCGGCGGCGGCGCGCGGCCCCGCCGCGGCGCGCCGAACCGGCGTCCTGCCGCTTCTTGTCTACGCGGTGGGGCGCCCCATCGCGCGGTAGCGCCAGTCGGCCCGCCGCCACGCCTCCGGGTCGAGCGCGTTGCGTCCGTCGAGGATCAGCCGCTGTGCCGCCACCTCGCCCAGCGCCGCCGGGTCCAGCTCCCGGAACTCCCGCCACTCCGTCAGGTGCAGCACGACGTCCGCGCCGCGCACCGCCTCCAGCGCCGAGTCGGCGTACCCCAGGGTCGGGAAGAGGCTGCGGGCGTTGTCCATGCCCTTCGGGTCGTACACCGTGACCTGGCCGCCCTGCAGGTGGATCTGCCCGGCCACGTTCAGCGCCGGCGAGTCCCGGACGTCGTCCGAGTCCGGCTTGAAGGTCGCGCCCAGCACCGCCACCCGCCTGCCCAGGAACGACCCGCCGCCCAGAGCCTGTCGTGTCAGCTCCACCATCCGGCCGCGCTGGCGCATGTTGATCGAGTCGATCTCCCGCAGGAACGTCAGCGCCTGGTCCGCGCCCAGCTCACCGGCGCGCGCCATGAACGCCCGGATGTCCTTCGGCAGACAGCCGCCGCCGAAACCGATCCCGGCCCGCAGGAACTTCGCGCCGATCCGGTCGTCGTAGCCGATGGCCTCCGCCAGTTTGGCGACGTCGCCGTCCGCGGCCTCGCACACCTCGGCCATCGCGTTGATGAACGAGATCTTGGTGGCCAGGAAGGAGTTCGCGGAGGTCTTCACCAGTTCCGCGGTCGCGAAGTCGGTCACCACGAACGGCGAGCCCTCCTCGACCGGCGTGGCGTACACCTCCCGCAGCACCTTCTCCGCCCGCTCACTGCGCACGCCCACCACGACCCGGTCCGGGCGCAGCGTGTCGCGCACGGCGAAGCCCTCGCGCAGGAACTCCGGGTTCCACGCCAGCTCCGCGTCCGCCCCGGCCGGGGCGTGCTCGGCCAGGTACGCGGCCAGCCGGTCCGCCGACCCGACCGGCACCGTCGACTTGCCCACGACCAGCGCGGGACCCTTCAGATGCGGCGCGAGCGAGGCGATCGCGGAGTCGACGTACGACATGTCGCAGGCGTACTCGCCGTGCCGCTGCGGGGTGTTCACACAGACGAAGTGGACATCACCGAACTCACCGAGCTCGGCCCAGTCCATGGTGAACCGCAGCCGCCCGCTGGACCCCTCGATCCCGGCCACGTGCCTGCGCAGCAGCTCTTCCAGTCCCGGCTCGTACATCGGGACCTCACCGCGCCGGAGCTTGTCGATCTTCTCCGGTACGACGTCGAGGCCCAGCACCTCGAACCCCAGCTCCGCCATGGCCGCCGCGTGGGTCGCGCCGAGATAACCGGTGCCGATCACGGTGATCTTGAGGGCCATGAGTGCTCCAGGGGTGTGCGGCAAGCAGTGCGGGCCCGAGCATAACCGGGGGCCCGGGAACGCCATCGGCGGCCTGTCGCCCAGCTCACCTATCCACAACCGTGGACGACGCTCTAAAATTTGAGTTACTTAACGGTAGTTAGCGTGACCAGCATCGCAGCGTTTTGGAGCGTGAGAGACCTTGGCCGGATCGGCTGACTTCGACCTGTACCGCCCGTTGGAGGAGCACGACATGCTCCGCGACGCCGTCCGCGCGCTGGCCGAGGCGAAGATCGCGCCGTACGCCGCCGCGGTGGACGAGGAGGCCCGCTTCCCCCGCGAGGCCCTCACCGCCCTCGTTGCGAACGACCTGCACGCCGTCCACGTGCCCGAGGAGTTCGGCGGCGCCGGCGCGGACGCCCTCGCCACGGTGATCGTGATCGAGGAGGTGGCCCGCGTCTGCGCGTCCTCCTCCCTCATCCCCGCCGTGAACAAGCTGGGCTCGCTGCCGGTGATCCTCTCCGGCTCCGAGGCGCTGAAGAAGAAGTACCTGACCCCGCTCGCCAAGGGCGACGGCATGTTCTCGTACTGCCTCTCCGAGCCCGACGCCGGCTCCGACGCGGCCGGCATGAAGACCCGGGCGGTCCGCGACGGCGACCACTACGTCCTGAGCGGCGTGAAGCGCTGGATCACCAACGCCGGCGAGTCCGAGTACTACACGGTGATGGCCGTCACCGACCCGGCCAAGCGCTCGAAGGGCATCTCCGCCTTCGTCGTCGAGAAGTCCGACGAGGGCGTCTCCTTCGGCGCCCCGGAGAAGAAGCTCGGCATCAAGGGCTCCCCGACCCGCGAGGTCTACCTCGACAACGTCCGCATCCCCGCCGACCGCATGATCGGCGAGGAGGGCACCGGCTTCGCCACGGCGATGAAGACCCTGGACCACACCCGCATCACCATCGCCGCCCAGGCCCTCGGCATCGCCCAGGGCGCCCTCGACTACGCCAAGGGCTACGTGAAGGAGCGCAAGCAGTTCGGCAAGCCGATCGCCGACTTCCAGGGCATCCAGTTCATGCTCGCCGACATGGCCATGAAGATCGAGGCCGCCCGCCAGCTCACCTACGCCGCCGCGGCGAAGTCCGAGCGCGGCGACGCCGACCTCACCTTCCAGGGCGCCGCGGCGAAGTGCTTCGCCTCCGACGTCGCCATGGAGGTCACCACCGACGCCGTCCAGCTCCTGGGCGGCTACGGCTACACCCGCGACTACCCGGTCGAGCGCATGATGCGCGACGCCAAGATCACCCAGATTTATGAGGGCACGAATCAGGTCCAGCGCATCGTGATGGCCAGGAACCTTCCGTAGCAGGGTTTTTGCAGGTCAGAGGCGATTTTGAGGCTCCGAAGGAGCGCTCTCGGCTTTCTGCCCGTTGCGGCCTGATCAGGGCCGTTCATGGGCGTCATGCTGGGGGAATCCTGGGGAGCTGGCGACTCGAGAACACCCGCTGACCAGCACAAACGAACGCAGTCCCCGGCGAGTTGCCGGGGGCTGTTGTCGTGTGGGAGTCAGGCGACCTCTGACGTGTCTGTGAGGTCGTCGGGGTCATCGGCGCCGGGCGTCAGCATGGTTGCGATGGCGGCCCGGCCGCGCTGCTCGGCTCCTTCGAAGATGTAGTGGTAGTGCTCCCTGAGCACGTCCGTGCTGCTGTGGCCCATCCAGTCCGCCACGTCGTTCTCAGGGACTCCGGCGTACAGCAGGCGGGAGCCGTAGTAGTGCCGGAGCGAGTGCGCCTTGCAGTAGGACACCCCGCCCTTGTCCAGCGCCACCAACCAGATCTTCGGGTAGAAGTACGACGCGTACAGGTACCCGGTCCGCGTCACGTTGGGGAAGAGCAGCCGTTCCGGCCCCCACACACCGTGGTTCTTGATGTGTCGCCGCAGCTCGAAGGCGACGTTGGGCGGCAGGGGCACGATGCGCCCCGGCTCTTCCTCATCCCGAGCCTTGATGTGCCGCCGCTGAAGAGCGCTGTTCTTGCCTGACTCGGTCTCCCCGTCCTCGGTGATCTGGAAGTCCACTCGAAGGCTCTCGGCCTTGAAGTCGATCTGATCGCGGGAGACGGCCATGGCTTCGCCCAGCCGCAGGCCGCACCCCGCCATCAGCCACAGCATCGCGCGGTAGCGGGGAGGGCAGGCTTCCAACATCGCCAGCACCTCACGCGTTGTGAGCCGACGGCCCTTGCTCTTGTGCTCCCGGATCTCCTTGGCCCGGCTCCCGGCGCCCTTGACCTTCTTGCAGGGGTTCCGCCCGATGATCTCGTTGACGACAGCCCAGTCCATCATTCCGGAGAAGAACGAGAACCGCTGACGCCGCGTCCGGGCCGAGAGCTTTCGGTCCCTCTCCATCCACAAGAGCCACTGCTCAATGTCGGCGACCTTCAGAGACACGATGGAACGAGCCTTGAAGAACGGCTCAATGGTCGTGTTGAGGATGGACCGGTACTGCTTCTTGGTGCTGTTCGTCAGCTTCCTTTGATTGGTCCACTGCTCCCAGACGGCCGTCACCGACTGCTTGCCCAACCGGTCGTCGAGATACGTTTCGGCGTCGAGTTCCTGTTCCTTGCGCTTGCGCTGGTCGTCCGCTCGCGCCTTGGTCGCGAAGGTCTTCTGACGCTGCTTGCCGTCGGGGTCGTACCAGAACGTCGTCCACTTCTTCGGGTCGTCCTTGGACCGTGCGACCCATGCCCTTGCCACTGAGGCAGCCCCCTCCTGCTGTCGACGCACGGGACCGCCCCGCCGTCGCGCCGGCCACTCCCGGCACCTCAAGTCTGCGCAGCGACCACCCTGAGTTGTCAACCCAGGGTGGAACCCCCTGGGTGTGCTACGTTGGGGGTATGGAAGCAGATGACAGCGGGTTCGAGATCACGCAGCAGCAAGGCCCATGGGTGGTGCGCATGTGGTGGCCCGTAGGGCCGATCAATGGCGGACCCCAGCGGATCACCGTCGAGCCGGCCGAGGGTGCGCCTCCTCGTGAGACCGTGCGTGGCATCTCGACCACCGTCCTGCGCAGGCTCGACATGGCGGCGGCCCTGAACTTGGCGAAGCAGGCTCCTGAAGCCCAGCGGACGCTGGACGAGGTGGCAGCGAAGCTCAACGAGATGGGAGAAGCAGCCGGGCTCGCCCTGGAGGGGGACGGGGTCTCCGAGCGGTACTTGGCACTGCTTGCGGCCACGTACACCGCCATGGCTGACATGGGGGCGGCTGCGCCTGTTCCGTGGCTGTCCCGGCTCATCGGCCGTCGACCCGAGACGGTGAAGGATCACCTGAAGCGGGCCAGAAGGGACGGTTTCCTGACCACGGTCGCTGGTAAGGCCGGAGGCGAGTTGACGGACAAGGCCAGAACTGTGCTTGGCGAGCTGGCTGAAGCCGGAAGCGAATGAGATCGGCTGAATTCCCCAGCACCTGTTGAGCATTGAGCCCCCGAGGGTCTTCGGGGGCTTTCTTGTTTCTTGAGGGACAAAAATGGCGCGTGACAAGCTCATGACGGTGGACGAAGTTGCCAACTACCTGAACAAGCCCCGGTCGTGGGTGAGGGGAGAGCCGCTCAGCGGTCGGAACGCTTGCCGGACTCGGCGCACCGCGCGCACTTGCACGGCGGCCACGCTGAAGTCATCAGAGGTGCCAGATCGTCGCTCGCCGACACCGCCCGCTCGGGCTCCCACATTCGCCCGGAGTCACGGGAAACGCGCATCGTCATCAGCGGTCGGTCAGTGAACAGCCGCTGCGCCGCTCCCGTGCGCGTCACTCGTGCACCTCGGCTTGGTGGCGGCGGAGCCTCACGTTGCCGTCTGAAACCCCGCTGTGGTCCCCCACGGATCGCGCGTTCTCGCGAGCGACCGAGAGCGAGAGGCAGGTACGGCAACCAGGCTTAGGAGACGGCTCACTTCGCCCCTCCATCAGGCTGATTGCCGATGCGGTCGACACTGGATCGGAAGTTCTCTCTTCGCTCCCCATGACGCCATCTTCGGCTGGCCGAGGGCGTGCCTCTAGGGTGTTTCCTGTTCCCGCAAAAAGTCATTTCGGATGTCTTCGAGCAGGCCCCGCATTCTGTCTCCTGACAGAGCTATGGCTGCGAACCCATCAAACTTACCTACGTACAGCCCAACGTCTCTGGGGTCCGTAACGACGACTTCAGCGTGCACGGTCTCTATCGTCACCATGTGGTCATCGCGAATGGCGAATGCGTGATTTGCGATGTCCCGCTGCTGAATCGCCAGCGGTACGACTCGAATATCCACATGAGGCAGGCGCGATATGGAGGCGATGCGGTCGAGTTGTGTCGCCATCATCTGCGGGGGGACGATTCTCCACCTCAGTACGGGTTCCGTGATGGCGAACTGGAGTGATTTCGTGCTGTCGTAGAGAACCGCTTGCCGTTCAAGTCTTCCGTTGATCGTGCGCGTGACGGCGTCTTCACTCAGGTTGTGCCGTTTCAGAACGGCGCGGATGTACTCGGGGGTTTGAAGCAGGCCGGGGACCAGGGCCGGTTGAAAGAGCCGCAGCGTCGACATCTGGGCTTCCAGGGCCTTGGCGGCTTGCTGCCCTTTGTGGACGCCGATGCGCTTCAGTAGCCGCCATGCTGTCGCTTCCGTCGCCGATGCTCGGGCGGCCTCGGTGTACTCGGCCTTGACCTCATCTGAGACGCCGATGGCGGTTAGGATGCGTTCAACGTCCGTGGCGCTCGGTGCGAGCTTGGCATTCTCGATCTTGGACAGCTTGGACGGAGACATGAGGGCGCTGCGGGCCACTGCCTTGGCTTCCTTTCCGGATGCCATTCGCAGCGCCCGCAGCGCGGCCCCAATCTGTGCTCTGTTCACGCCCTGTACTTGGCCCACCATTCGGTGAATGGTTCTGCGTGCGCAAGCGCCGTATCACGGTACCTGACGAACTCCGCAGCCCGGTCTGTCTCCAGCACCTGTGAACCCAGGTACTTTCCTGCCCCGTCGTAGTTCATCACGGCCACGGACTCCGAGTCGAAGCACCAGAAGTCCGGCACGCCGGGCAGGGGATTTGGTTTGTCGGTGATGTCGAGGATGAAGAACTCTTCGCCCCCGGTCATGTTCTTCCGGTAGCCCCACCCGAGTTCGAAGCAAAGATAGTCCGTGAGTGGGCGCGACAGAATGTGCACCCTATAGACCCGCTTCCCGTTTTCGGTGTGCGAGCGCAGTTCCTCCACCCACCCGGCGTTGTAGTCATCCGGCTGCGGCTCTTCGGCCAGGTAGGCGTGATACGCGTCGACGTTCCCGGACTTGCTGTAGTCGTCCAGGGTCTCCAGACGGAAAGCCTCACGCTCGAACGAGTCGAAGAGGTCGCCGAGGGTCTTAGATGAGGTTGTCACGGACGGCCTTCTGGAGCAGTTCCTTCGGGATCTCGACCAGGGTTTCATGAGCGGGAATCTGAAGCCCGTGGTCGGTCGGTGACTCGCCTTGCACCAGGAAGGTGCCGCGATCCGTCGCGTAGATCGTCGGGCAGTCCTTGATGTCGCACGTGCTGACCAGCTTGGTGACCTTCATGGTCTGGGTTCCCCTCCCATGCCGCTGCCAGTGCCTCGCATCTGGGTCGATGCTCCCGAGGGCCGGGCGTGCGGGTCAAGCGATCACGGTTGACGGAACGGGAAACCGCCTAACCTCCCGCATGCCTGCTCGTCCACTGCCCATCCGGTTGTGCCTCTGCTGCGGCTGGTCCCACCTGGACAGACTCTTGATGATCATGGGGAAATGCTGGGGGGCCTCCCTCTGGGAGGGGTGTTCGCGCAGGTCACGGCTGTGTGGTCTGTAAAGCACCCAGATTTATGAGGGCACGAATCAGGTCCAGCGCATCGTGATGGCCCGCAACCTGCCGTGACGGCCGGGGCCGGCAGGGGGTGCCCGGTGGCCGTGCGCTCCCTGCCGCCGCCCGGACGCGGCACCCGGCGGCCGCCCGCGTCTCATTTCCTCCAGAACAGGTGGTGCGTGACTCCGCTCGGGCTGGGCACCACGTCGAGGTGGAAGCGGTCGCGCAACTCGTCGGGGGACTCCCAGAGCCGGAGTCCGGAACCGAGCTTCACCGGCGACACCGCCACATGCAGGGTGTCCACCAGACCGGCGTCGAGGAACTGGCGGACGGTGGTGACCCCGCCGCCGAGCCGGACGTCCTTGCCCCCGGCCGCCTCCCGCGCCCGCTCCAGCACGGTGGCCGGGTCGCCGCCGACGAAGTGGAACGTGGTGTCGGAGAGCGTGAAGGACGGACGTTCGTGGTGGGTCATCACGAACACCGGGGTGCGGAACGGCGGTTCGTCCCCCCACCAACCGCGCCACTCGTGGTCCTGCCAGGGCCCGCGCTGTGGCCCGAACTTGTTGCGCCCCATGATCTCGGCGCCGATGTTGTGGGTGAAGTCGCGGGTGAAGTAGTCGTCGAGACCCCGCGTCCCCCCGGGATCGGTGCGGTTGGGCCAGCTCGCCGTGGCACCGGCCCAGGCGAACATCGGGCCGGGATCGACATGGCCGAACGGACGCTCCAGGCTCTGGTCCTCGCCGGCGCCGATCCCGTCGCTCGAGACGGTGAAGTTCTGCACTCTCAGCAGCTGCACGGTTCCCTCCTGAAACGTCGGTGACAAGGACAGGACTCCCCGGGCCGGACGGACTCATCGGTGTGCCGTCAGAGAAATCGCCGGATCGGCGTGACCGCCGCCTCGGCGAGGCGCTCGGACAGGGGGCGGCGCCGCCAGCGGGCCGGGTCGACGGGCTCGCTCAGCTTGCGGTCGGCGTCGAAGTCGGCGTCCAGCTCGGCGGTGAAGTCCTCGTCGAGGACGGCCAGCATGACTTCCTCGTCGTGCTCCATCGAGCGGCGGTTGAAGTTGCTGGAGCCGATCAGCGAACAGACGCCGTCCACCGTGATGATCTTCGTGTGCAGCATGGTCGGCTGGTACTCCCGCACGTCCACGCCCGCGTCGACGAGGGTCTGGTAGTGCTGCCGTCCGGCCAGCAGGCAGGCCCGCTGGTCGGTGTGCGGGCCGGGCAGCAGGATCTCGACGCACACCCCCCGGCGGGCGGCGTCGGCCAGCAGGCCGATGAAGTAGGGATCGGGCGCGAAGTAGGCGGTGGAGAGCCGAAAACGCTCCTGCGCCGAGGTGATCACCACGCGCAGCAGTGTCTGCATGTCCTGCCAGCCGAAACTGGCCGAACCCCGCACCACCTGCACCGTGGCGTTCCCCGGCTGCTCCTGGGAGGTGAAGCGGTCGTGCTCGTCGTACAGGTCGTCGTGGCACTCGGCCCAGTTCTGGGCGAAGGCCGCGGCTATACCGTCCACGGCGGGTCCCTTGACCCTCACGTGGGTGTCGCGCCACTCGCCCGGGGTGCGGGCGTCACCGCACCACTCCTCTGCGATGCCGACACCCCCGGTGAAGGCGGTGTGCTCGTCGGTCACCAGGACCTTGCGGTGACAGCGGTGGTTCTGCCGCATCGGCGACAGCCGGGTGGGCTTGCGGAACCAGGCCACCCGGACACCGGCGTCGTCCATGGCGTCCAGCAGCTCCGGCTCGATCTCCTTGGCGCCGAAACCGTCCAGCAGCAGCCGCACCCGGACCCCCGAGCGCGCCCGCTCGGCCAGGGCGTCGGCGAACTCCCGCGCTATGTCGCCGCGCCAGTACACGAACGTCATCATGTCGACGGTGTGTTCCGCGGCGCGGATGGCCTCCAGCATCGCGGGGAAGATCTGGTCGCCGTTGCGCAGCGGCACGAGTTCGTTGCCCTCGGTCGCGGCGATGCCGATGAGCCGCTCCAGCCGTCTGCGCAGCCGCTGTCGCTCCGCCTGTGGTGTCACCTGTGCTCTCCCCTGCCCGCTCGTCCGGCCCCCGGGGTGTGCCCCGGCCGCCTCACCTCTTTTTGCCGCCGGTGGTGCTTTCAAGCAGACATGCGGAGCGGGGTGGCGGGCGGGGCCGTCCTGTGGCGGTCATGGGGGAGGGGGCGTAGGACGGAGGGGCGGGGGCCGGGCCCCGGCCCTCTCCGTCCCCCCGGGAGGAACCATGACCCAGCAGCAGCCGACCACCACGGAACCGATGAGCAAGGAGACGCAGGACTGCATCGCCGCCTGCATGGCCTGCCACGGTGTGTGCGAGGAGACCATGAGCTCCTGTCTGCAGACGGGCGGCCAGGACCGGATGCAGATCATGCGGACGCTCATGGACTGCTCGGAGATGACCCGCATGTGCGCGGACATGATGATGCGCCGCTCACCGCTGGCGAACGAGATGTGCATGATGTGCGCGCAGGCCTGCGACATGTGCGCCGAGGCGTGCATGTCCATGCCGGACGACGACCGGATGGCGCGCTGCGCCGAGTCCTGTCGCCGCTGCTCCGAGATGTGCCGTGCGATGGCGGGCGCCACGATGTGACGCCGTCGCCGGACGGGGCTGTGGGCACCCCCGCGGGGTGCCCACAGCCGGTTCAGTCGCCCTTGACGGTGACCTTCTCGTCGTTGTTCAGCTGGCTCACCAGCTGCTTCACCTTCGCCTTGTCCCAGAGCAGGTTGCCGCCGGTGGAGCCCGCGATCGGCATGTTCATGGACGTGCCCTCGCCGCCGCTGACGCCCTTCATCGACCAGAACATGTCGGCGAGGTCGAGCAGGCCCATGTCCTTGTCGACGATCAGGGAGTCCAGGCCGGCGCCCATGGTCGGGTAGAGCTTGAAGGGGTTGAGGACCGTGCCCGGCGTGGCCACCTGGTTGGCGAGGGCGGAGAGGAACTTCTGCTGGTTCTTCGTGCGGTCCAGGTCGGAGCCGGCCAGCGCGTAGCGGGTGCGGACGAAGGCGAGGGCCTCCTCGCCGTTCAGGGTCTGCTTGCCCTTCTTGAGGTCGGCGCCGGACTTGGTGTCCTTGATGTCCTGCGGGATGTCCATCTCCACGCCGCCGACCGCGTCCACGATGCTCGCGAAGCCGCCGAAGCCGATCTCCACGTAGTGGTCGATGTGCAGGCCGGTGTTGAACTCGACCGTGCGGACCAGCAGTTCGGGCCCGTCCTCGGCGTAGGCGGCGTTGAGCTTCACCTGCCGGCCGGTCGCGGGGTAGGTCTTGCCCGAATCGGAGCCCACGAAGGACGGGATCTCGACGTTGGAGTCCCGGGGCAGCGAGATCAGGGTGGGGCCGTTGTCACCGGTGTGCAGGATCATCATCGAGTCCGTGCGCTTGCCGTCGGCGGACCCGGTGTGCAGCTTCTTCTTGTCCTCGGCGGTCATGCCCTCGCGGCTGTCGGAGCCGACGATGAGGTAGTTGGTGCCCTCGCCCTTCTCGGGCCGCTCGATCACCTTCGACAGGTCGACGTCGCGGTTGAGCTTGGAGTCGGCCCAGAAGTACGTGCCGACGGTCGTCACGACCAGCACCGTCACCACGGTGATCGCCGTCCACTTGACGCGGCGGCGCCAGTCCGGCGCGGGGCGCTGCGGGCCGTAGCCGTCACCGCCCGGCCCGGCGGGCCCGCCGCCCCCGGGCGTGCCGTAGACCTGGCCGGTGTTGTAGCCGCTGTCGTAGCCGTCGCCGCCGCCGTGGCCGTCCACGTACGACGGCTGCTGCGGGACGCCGCCGTACGCGCCCTGCCCGGGAGGGACCGCCGGGCCGCGGCGGACCTGCCGCATGACGCGGGCGCTCTCGGGCTGTGCGCTCGCGCTGCCGCGTCCGTAGCGTCCGCCGCGGTGGTCGTCGGGCCGTGCCTCGGGCCAATCAGTCATGGAAGACAGTGTGCAGGTCCGGGCTGTGCGCCATACAAGGGTCGTCGGAAAATCAGGTCACCGCTGTTGCGAAGCTGACACAAATTCCGCAGATGTGACCTCGGCATAAGGTGGAGGCCATGACAGATCAGGCCTCCGCCGCAGCCACGGAGATTCCGGAGATCCCGGGCAAGTCCACCTCGGCGTCCCGTACGACCCTCAGCCACATCATGACCCACAACGACACCAACCTCCTGGGCACGGTGCACGGCGGGGTGATCATGAAGCTGGTCGACGACGCCGCGGGCGCCGTCGCCGGACGGCATTCCGGAGGGCCTGCCGTCACCGCCTCCATGGACGAGATGGTCTTTCTGGAGCCGGTCCGCGTCGGTGATCTGGTCCATGTGAAGGCCCAGGTCAACTGGACCGGGCGGACCTCGATGGAGGTCGGGGTGCGGGTGCTGGCCGAGCGCTGGAACGAGTCCACGCCGCCCACCCAGGTCGGCTCGGCGTACCTCGTCTTCGCGGCCGTCGACGCCGACGGCAAGCCGCGCCGGGTGCCGCCGGTGACGCCGGAGACCGAGCGGGACAGGCGCCGCTACCAGGAGGCCCAGATCCGCCGCGCCCACCGCCTGGCCCGCCGCCGGGCGATCGTGGAACTGCGGGAGAAGCGGGCCGCCGAGGGGTTCGAGGACTAGCCGTTCCGTCCGGGGAGGTCAGGAGCAGCCCGCCTCGTCGCCCCGCACCACCCCGAACTCGCCCTGCCCCGGGTCCTGCGCCCGCACCGTGCGGACCTTCTCGAAGTCGGCGCCCGCGATCACCTTCAGCGTGGCGCCCTGGCCCTTCACCGCGCGCAGCTCGCTGCCGGGAAGGGCCGCCGCGAGGGATTTCGCGGAGCGGTCCCAGCGGGGGTCGTAGGCGACGACCGTCCGCCGCACGTCCTGGTCCGCCGCGTTGACCGGGGCACGGGTGGTGGCGAAGCCGGTCGCCGCCAGCGCGGCGTCGACCCGTCGGCCGAGGCCCGCGGTGCGGGTGCCGTTCTCGACCTGGACGCGGACCTGCCGGGGGTCCACCGGGACGCGGAGCGCCGCGTCGGGGGTGCGGTGCGCGGAGAGCGGCTCGTCCCGGCGCAGCGCGTCGAAGATGCGCCCGGCCTTCCCGGAGTCCCACTTCAGGGTCGAGCCGACGCCCTTCACGGCGTGTCTCATGTCGGAGATCGGCACGGTGGTGAACTCGGAGGAGGAGGGCGAGAAGTTCCGCATCGCCCGGCCGAGGTCCAGGAGTTCGCCGGTGCCGAAGCCCTCGTCGGCGCGGACCGAGCCGAGCACCGCCCGGGTCACGTCCCGGAACCTCATCGGGTTCAGCAGGATGCCGGAGGAGGTGACCCGGTCCACCAGGGCCGCCATGAAGTGCTGCTGGCGTTTCATCCGGCTGAGGTCGGAGGCGCCGTCGACGTGCCGGGCGCGGACGTACTGCAGGGCCTGGCCGCCTTCGAGGGTGTGCCGGCCGGCGGGCAGGTCGAGGCCGGTGTGGCTGTCCTTCAGCGGTTCGCCGGTGCAGATCTCGACGCCGCCGACCACGTCCACGGTCCGCATGAAGCTGGTGAAGTCGACCTCCAGGTAGTGGTCGATCTTCACCCGGGTCATCTTCTCGACCGTGCGCACGGTCAGCCGCGGCCCGCCCTCCGCGTACGCCGTGTTCAGCTTGAGCGGGTGCCCCTCGTGCCGCTCGCCGCTCACGCGGTCGGTGTGCGGGGGCGTCACGGCGTACGAGTCGCGGGGTAGGCTGACCACGGTGGCACGGTCGCGGTCCGCCGAGATGTGCACGATCATGATCGTGTCGGTGCAGTGGCAGGGCTCCCCGCCGAGCCGGTACTTCGCCCGCTCCTTCGCGCCGATCCTTTCCCGGCCGTCGGTGCCGACGAGCAGGATGTTCATGCCGTGACCGGCCTCGGGCCGGTTCTTCATGTCGCGGAACGGGTCGACCCGGGCGATGTCCTCGTCGAGGCCGCTCATCACCGTGTGTCCGATCCCGGCGGAGGCGAGCACCACGACCGACAGCATGGAGACGGTGCGCATGACCCAGCGCGGCTTCCCGCGCGGCAAAGCGGAGGGCGGCGCGGGTGGCCGTGGGGGACGCTGCGGTGCGGGGCGGGGCCGGGGGGACCGCGGCGGCGTGGGCAAGGGGGGACACCTCCGGACGACGGCCGTGCGTGGGATCGTGAGCACGGTAGGCCGATACGATCTGTGGCCCGGTACATCGCCCCCGGCGCGCGCGGCGGTGTCCCCCGTTCGCGGTAACGTGAGGGCCCTATGAACGCCAATCCCGACGTGCGGCTCCCCGCCGTTTCCGTGATCATGCCCGTCCTCAACGAGGAGCGGCACCTGCGCGGCGCCGTCCGCGCGATCCTCGCCCAGGAGTACGCCGGCGAGATGGAGGTCGTGATCGCCCTCGGTCCGTCCACGGACCGCACGGACGAGATCGCCGCCGAGCTCGTGGCCGAGGACCCGCGGGTGCACACCGTGCCCAATCCGACCGGCCGCACCCCGGCCGCCCTCAACGCGGCGATCCAGGCCTCGCGCCATCCGGTCGTGGTCCGCGTCGACGGGCACGGGATGCTCTCCCCGAACTACATCGCGACCGCCGTGCGGCTCCTGGAGGAGACCGGCGCGCAGAACGTCGGCGGCATCATGCACGCCGAGGGGGAGAACGACTGGGAGCACGCCGTCGCGGCCGCGATGACGTCGAGGATAGGTGTGGGCAACGCCGCCTTCCACACCGGCGGCGAGGCCGCTCCCGCCGAGACGGTGTACCTGGGGGTGTTCCGGCGCGAGGCGCTGGAGCGGCAGGGCGGTTACAACGTGGAGTTCATCCGCGCCCAGGACTGGGAGCTGAACTTCCGCATCCGTGAGGCCGGCGGGCTGATCTGGTTCTCGCCGGAGCTGAAGGTGTCGTACCGGCCCCGGCCGAGCGTGCGGGCGCTGGCCAAGCAGTACAAGGACTACGGCCGTTGGCGGCACGTCGTGGCCCGCTACCACTCCGGTTCCATCAACCTGCGCTACCTCGCCCCGCCGACCGCGGTGTGCGCGATCGCGGCCGGGATCGTGGTGGGGGCCGCGCTGACCCCGTGGGGCTTCGTGGTGCCCGGCGGTTACCTCGCGGCGATCGTGCTGGGGTCCGTACCGGCCGGCAGGGGACTGCCGTTCAAGGCGCGGCTGCAGATCCCGGTGGCGCTGGCCACCATGCACATGTCGTGGGGCTGGGGCTTCCTCACCAGCCCGAAGGCCCTGGCGCGCAAGGTGATCGCGAGCCGGCGCCCCGCGGTCCGCGCGGACGCGCCGGCCTCCTGACGTCATCGCATGCCGGGGGACCGGTGAGGGTGGCGTGAGAAGGCGTACGGTCGGCCCGCTGCCGGCGCTCGTCGGGCCGACCGCACAGGGCCCGCCACCGCCGGATCAGGGTGC
The DNA here is from genome assembly GCF_042749965.1 of Streptomyces sp. NPDC059454. Lineage (NCBI taxonomy): Bacteria > Bacillati > Actinomycetota > Actinomycetes > Kitasatosporales > Streptomycetaceae > Streptomyces > Streptomyces sp. NPDC059454. Next base: position 14,635 of record NZ_JBHYVC010000059.1, read on the forward strand.
CGGCGGAGTCCCGGGCGTGCGCCCACAGCCACAAGGGGACGGAACCAGGGCGGCGCGGGTCCCCGGAAGCCTTTTCGTGGGCCGTCGATCAGGCGACGGCCCACGCATCGCGACGGGCGAGGCTCCCTGAACTGCGGGGCGAATGCCGTCAGCCGCAGTGGACGCCGTAGTTGATGCGCGTGTAGTTGGACTCCGCGCGGCCGCCCCAGTCGATGCAGGCACCCGGGGCGTAGAGGTAGAGGGGCCCCGCGTAGTAGTTGTAGACCCCGTCGTCCTGCGTGCCGGCCGGCCATGAGGTGGTGGTGTTGTGGCGCCGCAGGTTGGCTCCCAGGATCTGGGGCGTTCCCGGGGCGTCGCCCACGGTCACGACGCAGTTGTATCCGGTGGAGCTGTTGTAGGTCAGGAACGTGTTGCCGTCGCCCACATCCATCGAGTCGATCACTTTGTAACCCGAACCACAGGCGCTGTTGTACGAGGCCGCCTCGGCGGTGCCGGTCGTGAGGGCCGTTCCGGTGACAGTGAGGCCGAGGACTGCCGCGGCGGACATGAGTCGTCTCGGAATGCGCATGACATTCTCCTAGGTCGGGATTGTCGTGATGGCGAAGGCGACGGCCAGGGAAAGCCGGTTGTCGCCCGGGACGGCCGGCAGGGATGCCGTGGCCCCGCGACCGCACCGGCGCGAGTCCGAGCACTGACGGGTCCTTGCGGGAATCCTGCCGGAGGATCCGGGTCCGGATCCGTCCAAGATCATTGTATGGCGGAGCCGAACCGGGAATACCCGTACGGGGAGATGGCCGGATAGGCAGGGGCGATGGCCGATAAGTGCATCACCGGTGCGGAACCGCCTGCCCGTCCGGGACCCTGACAGTCGGAGCCGTTCCTTCCCGCAGGCCATGGTGTGCGCGACAGCGGCCGGGATCCTGAGGGTGCGGTGCTCGCCCCGTGGGGCCTTGTACCGAGGGTCCCCCTCCGGCCGGGAAGGGGCTCGTCGCGTTCATGCTCGTCGCAGGTTCACCAGGTGAAGCCCGGACTGACGTGCATGCACGCCTTGTCGTCGGCCCCGTTGAGCGCCTGTGCGGTCTCGGGGGTGGTGTTGTCCTCCTCGGGCGCCTTGTACGTCGTGCCCTCGCGCCAGTCGGCGCCCACGACGAGCGTGACGCCGGACACCTCGGTGGAGCGCTTCACCGCGCTCGCCGGGACGCCGAGGGCGTCGGCGACGCGGCGGGCGTCGCCCTCCAGGTCGGCGCTCGGGTACTGCACCACCGTCCGCTTCTCGCTGAGGGCACTGATGGTGTCGGCGGTCGCCGCGGTGAAGCCCTTCTCCCGCAGCGCCGTCACGACCGTGTCGGTGCGCCCGGGCGCGGCGGCGAGGGTGTCGGTGCGGGTGCCGTTGCGGACCTGTACGGCGATGTCGGCGTCGTCGGCCGCCGGGTCCGACGGCGTCTTCTCCTCGGCCTTCACCGGCTCGGCGTCCTTGCCGTCGAGGGCGATGTCCTCGCGCACCAGACGGAACAACTGCTCGGCGTCCTCGGTCGGTTCCACGCGAGCGCCCACGTACCGGTTGGGCATCGTCGTCATGGTGATGCGCTCCGGCTCCACCTTGCGCAGTTCGGTGCTCAGGTCGTACAGCTTCTTCACCGTGTCGAGGCCGGGGTCGACGGTGAGTGCCTCGGTGGCCTTCTCGGCGAGTCTGCGCAGCTTGTTGGGGTTGCTGAGGGTGGCGTTCTCGCGCAGCTCGCGGACCAGCGAGTTCATGTACATGTGCTGGGCCTTGGCACGGGCGAGGTCGCTGCCGTCCTCGAAGCCGTAGCGCGTGCGCAGCCATTGCAGGGCCTGCTCGCCCTTCACCGGGTGGGTGCCCTTCTCGAGTTTCAGCCCGGAGCCGTGGCCCTGGCCGTCGCGCGAGTGGATGTTGGCGTCGACGCACACCGGAACACCGCCGACCGCGTCCGCCATGGAGACCACGCCCGCGAAGTCGACCATGACGAAGTGGTCGATGTGGATGCCGGTGAGCTCCTGCCAGGTGGCCACCGTGCAGCCGGGGCCGCCGTGGCCGAGGCTCTGGTTGGTCATCGTCCGCCCGTCGCTCGCCGGGTACACCGTCCCGTCGTCCGGGTCGGTGCACTTGGGGATCTGGAGCAGGGTGTCGCGCGGCATGCTGACCACGGACATGTTGGAGCGGTCGGCGGACAGGTGCACCAGCATCTGGACGTCGGCGAGCGGAGTGGAGCCGAACGTCTCGCGAGCACCGCCGAGTCGCTGGTTCTTCTCGGTGTCCCGCGCGTCGCTGCCGATGAGCAGGATGTTCAGCGGGGTCTGCCCGGCCGCGTTCGGCGTCGGCTCGGCGACCTCGGCGTCGCCCAGGTTCAGGGCGTCCTTCTTGATGTTGTGGTTCAGCTGCCGGTAGTAGAGGTAACCCGCCCCGGCCGTGCCGACTATGAGCAGGGCGAGGACCGCCGCGAACCACTTGAGCAGCCGGCGTGCGCGGCGCGGGCGGGGGCCGTCCGCGCCCTTGCCCTCGCCTTCGTCCCCGCCCTCGGCCGGACTGTCGTCCGGGTCCACCTCACGCTCGTCGTCACCGAGTGTCTCCGGTGCGGCGTTCTGCGTCACTGCCGCCGTTCTCCCCACTCCTGGCAACCCCTCGCCTCGTGAAGCAGGCCCGTCCTGCGTCCTGTTAGACGCACGACGGGCCCGTCAGTTGCCCCGGTATTCCAACCGACTTCAACAAGTTACGCGGGGGCCGGGGAGCCCCGGCGCGCTACCAGCGGTACGGCTTGTACACGTCCATGCACCTGCCCGTCTCCGCGCCGCTGAGGGCGTCGGCGTCGTCCGGCAGATCGCCGGCGGCGGGCGGCACCTGCTCCGGATAGGCCGTGCCCTCACGCCAGTCCGCGCCGATCACGACCGTGACACCGGAGACATCGGCGGACTGCTTGACGGAACTCGCCGGGATACCGAGCGACTCGGCCACCCGCCGGGCGTCCCCCTGCGAGTCGGCGGCCGGATACCGTACGACGGTCCGCTGCTCGGCGAGCGCGCGGGAGGTGTCCGGCGCGGCGCGGGGGAAACCCTTCGCCACCAGGGACCGGGCGATCGCGTTCGCCCGGCCGGTGACGGGGCCGAGGGACGCGGACCGGGTGGCGTTCTGGACGAGGACGCCGATCTCGGCGTCCGGGGCGGCGGGGTCGGCGGCGGCCCTGCCCTTCTCGTCCTCGCCGCTCGTCTTGTTCTTGCCGCCCTTGCCGCCCTTGCCGTCGAAGGACACGTCGTCGCGGAGCATGGTCCACACCCGCTCGGCGTCGGCGCCGGCCGCGAGCAGGTGGTTGCGGTTCTGCGGGTCCTCGACCGTGGGCAGCGTCGTCATGGTGATGCGGTCCGGCGGCACCGTCTTCAGCTGCATCCCCAGGTCGTACAGCTTCTTCACCGAGCCGATCTCCTCGGAGACCGTCAGCGAGCCGGTCGCCGCCTCCGCCAGGTCCATCAGCCTGCCCGTGTCGGTGAACACGTTCTGGTCGCGCAGGGTGCGGATCATCGAGTTCATGTACATGTGCTGGGCCCGCGCCCGCAGCAGGTCGCTGCCCCAGGCGTGCCGGGTACGCAGCCACTGCAGCGCCCGCTCGCCCTCGACCTTCTCCGACCCGGCCTTCATCTTCAGGCCCGAGCCGCCGGGCACACCGGGCAGCGGGCGGTCCCACACGTTCTGGTCGACGCAGACCTCGACGCCGCCGATGGCGTCCGCCATCGACACGACGCCCGCGAAGTCGATCGTCATCCAGTGGTCGATGTAGACGCCGGTGAGGTTCTCCCAGGTGGCCAGGGTGCAACCGGGACCGCCGCGGGCCAGCGAGGTGTTGATGATGTCGTTGGTGGCCGGGTAGGTGTCCCCGGTCTTCGGGTCGGTGCACTCGGGGACGTCGACCCGGGTGTCGCGCGGGATGCTCACCACGGCCGCGCTCTCGCGGTCGGCGGCGAGATGGATCAGCATCTGCACATCGCCCAGCGGTGGATTGCCGCGGGTGTCCCGGCTGCCGCCGAGCGCGACGTTCTTGTCGGAGGCGCGGCTGTCGGAGCCGATCAGCAGGATGTTCAGTGGCGTCTGCCCGGCCGCGTTCGGCCCGGTCTTGTGCGCCTTGGAGTCACCGCTGCTGCGCTCACCCTTCTCGATATTGCCGTTCAGATGCTCGTAGTACAGGTAACCGGCGCCGGCCGTCCCGAGTATCAGTACGGCCAGGGTCGCCGCCGACCAGCGCAGCGCGCGCCGGCCCCGCCCGGCGGACGGCCGCCGTCCGCCTTTCGGCGGGCCGTCACCGCCCTCCGGGGCCCGAGGGCCGCCGTCCGGCAGGCCGGGCCCGGGTTCCTCCCGCACACCGCTCCGCGTCACCGTCTCCCCCTCGCCGCACCATGGAACGGGCCTGCCCCGCGCCCTGTAGGACGCGGAACAGGCCCGTCAGGTCACTTGGCGCACTCGACCTTGTCCGCCGTGGACTTCCGGGCGTCATCGGGCACGTCCGCGGCGGCCGCGTCGATTTTGACGCCGGCACCCTTGAAGTCCTTGCCGAGGGTCAGCGTCATCGCGGGCACGCCCTGGGAGTTGGTGACGCTCTCGCCGGGCTTCATCGCCGAACCGGACAGCCCCATGATGTCGGCCAGGCGGCGTGCCTGGTCGGCCTGGTCGGGGGCGTACTCCAGCGTCGTCCTGCTCAGTTCCTCGGGCGCGTTGCCGGCGTTCTCCGACTTGGTGACGCCCTGGTTCACCTGCAGCCAGCTGAGGGTCTCCTGGGCGCTGCCGTCCACGGCGCCGCCGTTGAGGATCCGCACGCGGACCTCGGAGGCCGGTGCCTTCTCGCCCTTCAGCCGGGCGGCGACGGCGGCCTTCTCCTTCTTCTTCTGCTGCTTGACCTCGGTGAAGGAGACGTCGTTCTTGACCATGTCGAAGACCTGCTGGGCGGACTCCTTCAGCACGACGGTCACCGGCGTCTTCTCGGCCGGGTTGTCCTTGACCGGCACGGTGGCGAAGGTCAGGTTCTTGACGTTGAGCTTGCCCAGCTCCAGACCCAGGTCCTTGAGCTTGTTGATGCTGTCCAACTGGGAGTCGACGGTGAGCGCCTTGGTCCCCGCCTCTGCCAGCTTGATCATCTTCGTCGGACTGGTGAGCGTGTCGTTCGACTTCAGCTTCCGCATCAGCGAGCTCAGGAACTGCTGTTGCAACTCGATCCGGCTCAGATCGCCGCCGAAGCCGACCGAGTGCCGGGTGCGGACGAACGCCAGCGCGTCCTCACCCTCGATGGTGTGCGTGCCCTTGGACAGCTTCAGATGAGAATCCGGGTCGTCGATGTCCTTGGCCAGACACACCTCGACGCCACCGACCGCCGACGTCAGCGTCTTCACCGCGTTGAAGTCGGCCACCATGAAGTTGTCCGGCGTGATGCCGGTCAGCTCCGTCACCGTCCGCATGGTGCAGCTGGGCGTACGGCCACCCTGGCCGAGGCTGGTGTTGAAGCGGACGCCGGCCGAGCCCGGGATGATCTTCTCGCTGCCGTCCTCCTGCTGCGTCGGGCAGTCGGGGACGTCGACTATCAGGTCACGCGGAATGCTCAGCGCGGTCGCGTTGGAACGGTCCTTGGAGACGTGCAGCAGGAGCGTGGTGTCGGCGTGCCCCTCGCTGCCTTTGTCGCCGTAGCTTTCGTTGCCGGAGCCGGTGCGCTTGTCGGTGCCGATCAGCAGGATGTTGATCGCCTTGTCCTTGCTGAAGCCGCCCGTGCTGGCGCCGTCGTCGGAGACGGACTGGATGTTGTCGTTCAGATGTTCCAGATAGAGGTACCCGGCCGTGCCGGCCACGAGCACCACGAACGCCATCGTGCCGCCGGTCCACAGCAGGACCTTCTTCGCCTTCGACTTCTTCTTCGCCGGCCGGCGCCCGCGCTGCCCCGGGGGCGGCTCCTGCGGCACACCCCGGCGTCTGCGCTGCGGCGGCACCTCGCGACCGGGTGCCTCCCGCTCACGTTCGGGGGTGCGGCCCGGCGCCGCCGACCGGCCGCGCGCGGCGCCCGCACCCGGGGGGCGCGGTCCGCGCGGTCCGGGAACCGCCGATTGCGGTGCGGAAGGGCCCAGTCGCAGTTCGTATTCGCCGGTGTCCGGGTTGAGTACCCACTGGTCTGCGGGATCGATGTTCTCCGCCCGCCCACGGCCTTGCGCGTCCACGTCGCTTGAATCCTCCGTCGGGCCCACGCGGCGCCTTTCCCCTTCCAAGGCGCTCGGGTCTCGGTCACACAGTGCGGGATTCTCAGGACAGGCCTGAAGGAACGGACGCACCGGAGCGCTCACACTAACGGTCCTGATCGAGTGGAAGCGACGGCGGTGACGAATTCCACTTCCTCACAAGTGGGCAATCCGCCCATTTCTTCGGACAAAGGCGCGGTGCCTTGGAGTTGGCTCGGGGCAGGCTCTACGCGCAGGTGTCCTCGGCGGCCGTGTTTCCCGAGAACGTCGGTGCCGGAGAGGAGTCGCCGGACGCCTTCCCGGATTCCTTTTCCGTGCCCTTCCGGTCACCGTCCGTGTCGACGGCCACGGGTGCGTCCCCGCGCAGCCGTTCGAACAGTTCCTCTGCGGCGGGCTGCGCGAGTTGGTCCCGATTCACGTTCCCGGCGTACGGCTCCCGGGGAACGGTCAGGAAGTGCACCCGCTCCGCGGGGATCTCGCGCAACCCGCGCGCGAGATCGTACAGACCCCGCAGACTGGCCAGCCCCGGGTCGGTCGTGAGCGACGAGGTGGCCGCGTCCAGAACGGGATACAGCTTCACCGGATTCAGCAGAACGTCATTGCCGCTCACCTTGTTGACCAGCGCGCCGAGGAAGCGCTGCTGGCGCTCCATGCGGCTGGTGTCGCTGCCGTCGCCGAGGGACTTGCGGGCGCGGACATAACCGAGCGCCTGCTCCCCGTCCAGCGTCACCCGGCCCGCCGGAAGTCTCAGTTCGGCGTCCTCGTCGTCGACGGGCTCGCGCAGGCACACCTCGACACCGCCCACCGCGTCGACCATGTCCTTGAAACCGTCGAAGTCGACGACGACGTGGTGGTCGACGCGGATGTCCGTGAGTTTCTCCACCGTTCGGATGGTGCAGGCCGAACCGCCCACCGCGAAGGCGGAGTTGAACACCGTGAACACCGGCTCGGCACGCGACCCGTCGGGGCGGCGGCAGCCGGGCACGTCCACCATCAGGTCCCGGGGGACGGACACCGCGGTGGCGCTGCGCCGGCCCCCCGACAGGTGCAGCAGGATCACGGTGTCCGAACGCTCCGTCCCCGCGTCCCGCCCGTAGCGGGCGTTCCCGTCCCCGGAGCGCGAGTCCGAGCCGATCAGCAGGATGTTCCGGGCGTCCTCGACGAGCGCCGTGGGCCGGTCCTTCTCGAACCGCGCGAGTTCGGCGGCCGCCGCCTCGTCCGGGGTGATGTTCCCCTCCAGCTTCCGGTACACCGCCCACCCGGCGCCCGCTGCCGCGAGCAGCACGACGGCGACGGCGAGCCCGGTGCCGCACGCCCAGCGCCGCCGCCGGCGCCGGGCCCGCCCCCGCCCGCTCGCCGAGGACCCCGTCCCCGGGCCGAGGGCACGGCTGTCCCCCGGCTGCGCGGAGGACGCGCCTGCGGTGTCGCTCATGACCGGGTCCACCCCTCACTGCGTACGGCGTGTGGTGGTGCCGTTGCGTACGACGATGACCCGGGACGGCGGCCCGGGGCGGGTGGTGGTGCGCCGGACGGGGGAGGGGAGGGGGCGGACGGGGGGTGTCGAGGGGGGTTCGGTTTCGGCGGGCGGTGGGGAACGCGTTTCCGGCGCGGTGGGCGGGGCCTTTCGCGGCGCGGTGGGCGGCGATGCCGTCACCGGGCGATGACCGTCACCCGTTCGCTCTCCACCCGCTTGTCCAGGGCGCCGTCCCCGAGGCGGTCCAGGTTCCGGCACAGCACCACGGAGCCGCCGGTCGCCAGTGGCCCGTACAGGCCCGTGTTCAGACCCTCCCACGTGGCGTACGGCCGCCCCGACAGGATCCGCGAACCCGGTCCGGTCAGACCGAGCTCCGGCGCCTCGGCCCGGGCCCGCTCGACCACCTCCGCCCCGGTGAACTCCCGGCCCGCCACGATCAGCGCCGGCTCCTCGGGGTCGACGGGCGCGTACGGCACGAAGCGGTCGCCCTGCCCCGGTACCTCGACGGCGTAGTCGGCGAAGCCCTCCGGCGGCTGCGGGAAGCGCCCGCCGAGCGGCCTGAGCGCCAGTGCGATCCTGGCCCCCGAGCAGGCCCGCGCCGCCTCCAGCGACTCCGGCTCCGGACCGCTCACCACCACGTCCGCCGCCGCCGGGTCCCCGGCCACGTCCGCGACCACGCCCACCGACGCGCACGCCAGCAGCCAGACCGCCGTCTGCCAGTGCGCGGGCAGCAGCAGGGCCACCCGGTCGCCGGGTTCCACGGACAGCTCGTCCTGGAGGAGGTTGGCGGTCTTGGCCACCCAATTGGCGAAGGTGGCCACGGACAATTCGACGCGTTCGCCCGTGGCGTCGTCGTAGAAGGTCACCAGGGGGCGTCCAGGGTCCGCGGCCAGCGCGGAACTCAGCAGGTCGGCAGGGGTGCGGTCGGTGGCGTTCACCCGCGCAAGCGTACGCGGGCCCGTCCGCGCGCACCGCCCGCCGGGACACCGGTTCGGGGGAACGGGCTCCGACGGGCCGTCAACTCCCCGATGGACAGATTTGTCTGACTGTGTCCAAGCTCAGGGGCATGCGTGGAATTCTTGCTTCCTCAATCGGTGTCACCTGCGCCGCCGCCCTCGCCCTCCCGCTCGCCCCGCCCGCCACCGCGGCGGACGCGAGACCGGCGCCGACGGCGGAAGCGGCCACGCGCGCAGCGGTGACGGCCCGGCCCGACGTACCCGGCAGCACCCAGTCGCTGCCCCTGAGACCCCTCACCCGCGACCGTGCCTCCGGCGCCGTCCTCGGCCTCGCCCCGCGGGCCGTACGGCCCTTCTCCCTCCTCGGGGTCGTCTGGGACGACCCCGCCGCCGAACTCCACGGCCGCGTCCAGGTCCGCACCCGGGCGGCCCGCACCGGCGCCTGGTCCGGCTGGCGGGACGTCGAGACGCACTACGCCGACCACGCGGCCGATCCGGGCAGCGCGGAGGGCGCCGCGGACGGGGTCCGCGGCGCCACGGCACCGCTGTGGGTGGGGGAGTCCGACGGGGTGGAGATCCGGGTTCGGCCGGAGCCCGGTGAGGGCGGGGACGAGGGGGCTGGGGCGGATGAGCCCGAGATCGGCGAGCCCTGGGCCGGCGAGTCGGAAGCCGGTGAGCCTGGGGCCGGTGAGTCGGAGGCTGGTGAGCCTGGGGCCGGTGAGTCGGAGGCTGGTGAGCTGGGGGCCGGTGAGTCGGAGGCTGGTGAGCTGGGGGCCGGTGAGTCGGAGGCTGGTGAGCTGGGGGCCGGTGAGTCGGAGGCCGGTGAGTCGGAGGCCGGTGAGCCCTGGATCGGTGACCACGCGGTGTTGCCCTCCGGGCTGCGGCTCGATCTCGTCGACCCGGGGGACGAGGCCCTGGAGGGGCCGCGCACCGGCGTCATGAGCGCCGAGGCGACCGCCGCCTCCGCGGCCAACTCCGCACTCGCACCGTTCGGCGCCCTGGAGATCCCCGCGCTGAACGGCGAGCAGACCCGGCAGGAGTACCTCACCCTGCGCGGGGCCGAACTGACCGAGCGGCAGCGGGCCAGGCCGTACATCGGGCCGCGCCCCGCCATCGTCACCCGGCGCGGCTGGGGAGCCGACGAGAGTCTGCGGGAGAAGCGGTTCGTGTACACCGGCAAGGTCAAGGCGGCCTTCGTGCACCACACCGCCTCCGGCAACGGCTACACGTGCTCGCAGGCACCTTCGCTCGTCCGCGGGTTCTACCGCTACCACGTGCGGAGCCTGGGCTGGCGGGACATCGGCTACAACTTCCTCGTCGACAAGTGCGGCAGGATCTACGAGGGCCGGGCCGGGGGAGTGGCGAAGCCGGTCAAGGGGGCCCACACCATGGGCTTCAACACCGACACCGCGGGCATCGCGGTGATCGGCTCCTACGGCTCCAGGAAGCCGTCCTCCTCCGCCGTGAAGGCCGTCGCCCGGCTCACCGCGTGGAAACTCGGACTGCACGGGATGAATCCGCGCGCCAAGACATATCTGAAGTCCGCCGGTGGCAATCTCTACCGAAAAGGCAAGAAGGTACGACTGAACGTGATCTCCGGTCACCGGGACGGGTTCAACACCTCGTGCCCAGGGGGGAAGCTGTACAAGAAGCTCGGCACCGCGCGTGCCACGGCAGCCCGTTACCAGGGCCGCTGAGGCGGGCCGGGCGCTCCTTCCTGCCGGAGGCGGTCTGCATACACTGGCCGGCCGAAAGACAGTTCGGCCGGTCCCGGCAGGAAGCAGAGACGACAGGTGACAGAAGCGATCCTCCTGGTCGGCGGCAAAGGCACGCGGCTGCGACCGCTCACGGTGCACACGCCCAAACCCATGGTCCCGGCGGCCGGGGTGCCCTTCCTCACGCACCAGCTGGCGAGAGCGAGAGCGGCGGGCGTCGAGCACATCGTCCTGGCCACGTCCTACCTGGCCGAGGTCTTCGAGCCGTACTTCGGCGACGGGGCGGCCCTGGGGCTGCACCTCGAGTACATGACGGAGGAGGAGCCGCTCGGCACGGGCGGCGCCATCCGGAACGCCGCGTCCCGGCTGCACTCGGGGCCGGACGAGCCGGTGCTGGTCTTCAACGGGGACATCCTGACGGGGCTGGACATCCGGGCGCTGGTGCGCACGCACGAGACGACCGGCGCGGACGTCTCGCTGCACCTGACAAAGGTGACGGACCCGCGGGCGTACGGGCTGGTGCCGACGGACGAATCGGGACGGGTGCGGGCGTTCCTGGAGAAGCCGCAGACACCGGAGGAGATCGTCACCGACCAGATCAACGCGGGGGCGTACGTCTTCCGCCGGTCGGTGATCGACACGATCCCGGCGGGGCGGGTGGTGTCGGTGGAACGGGAGACGTTCCCGGGGCTGCTGGCGGCGGGGGCGCACCTGCAGGGGATGGTCGACTCCACGTACTGGCTGGACCTGGGGACCCCGGCGGCCTTCGTACGGGGCTCGGCGGATCTGGTGCTGGGCCGTGCGCCGTCGCCGGCGGTGCCCGGGCGCTGCGGGGACCGGCTGGTGCTGCCCACGGCGACCGTGGCACCGGACGCGAAGCTGGCGGGCGGGACGGTGGTGGGCGAGGGCGCGTTCGTGGCGGAGGGCGCGCGCGTCTTCGGCAGCACGATCCTGCCGGGGGCGGTGATCGAGCCGGGCGCGGTCATCACGGACTCGCTGATCGGTACGCGGGCACGGGTGGGCGAGCGCTCGGTCCTCACCGGCACGGTCATAGGCGACGGCGCGGTCATCGGCCCCCGCAACGAACTCCGCGAGGGCGCCCGCGTCTGGTGCGACGCGACGATCCCGGCGGGCGCCCTCCGCTTCTCCTCGGACCAGTAACACCAGCGGCCGACAGACGAACCGACCCCACACCCACCACTCCCGCGGGCAGTCGTGCCGTTGCCTTCGCGGTCCGCGGGCGGTCGTGTCGTTGCCTTCACGGTCCGCGGGCGGTCGTGCCGTTGCCTTCGCGGTCCGCGGGCAGCTGTGTCGTTGCCTTCACGGTCCGCGGGCGGTCGTGCCGTTGCCTTCACGGTCCGCGGGCAGCTGTGTCGTTGCCCTCACGGTCCGCGGGCAGTCGTGCCGCTGGGGCGGCACGGGTGGGCGCGACGGCACCCCGCAAGCGCCGGGCCGCGCGAACAACCCCCGGCCCCCACCAACACGGGGGCACCCCGTAACACGCCGGGCCGCGCAGACCCACCCCCGGCCCGCCCCGACGCGGGGCACCCGTAACACGCCGGGCCGCGCCCCACCGAACACCGGCCCAGCCGAACCTCAAAGCCGCCCGATGTCCCCGTACGGCATCCGCGGCGCCCGCCGCCCCGGCACTCTCCCGCTCAGCAGAACCAGCCGCGCAGCCCGATGCCGCTGCCCCGCATACGGCTCCAGCAGCGACAACATCACCGTGTCATCCGCATACCGGTCCCCCGCAAGAGCCCAGCCCACGATCCCCGGCAGATGCAGATCCCCCACGGTCACCGCATCCGCCGCCCCATGACTGCGCTGCACCGTCTCCGCCGACGTCCACGGCCCGATCCCCGGCACCAGCTCCAACCGCGCCCGCGCCGCCTCCGGAGGCATCCCGACAGCCTCCTCCAGCCGCGCGGCGACCCGCACCGCCCGCAGAACCGTCGACGCCCGCTTGTCGTCGACCCCGGCCCGGTGCCATTCCCAGGAGGGAATCAGCGCCCACGTCCGCGGCGCCGGCATCACCGACATCCGCTCCGGCGCGGGCCCGGGCGCCGGCTCCCCGTACTTCCGTACCAGCAGCCGCCACGCCCGGTACGCCTCCCCCGTCGTGACCTTCTGCTCCAGAATCGACGGAATCAGCGACTCCAGCACCAGCCCGGTCCGCGTCAGCCGCAGCCCCGGACGCCGGTGCCGGGTCAGTGCCAGCAGCTTGTGCCGGGGCACGAAGGCGGACGGGTCGTCGGCGGCACCGAGCATCTCCGGCAGCTTGTCCAGAAGCCAGTCGGCCCCCGGCCCCCAAGCCTCTCCCCGGACCTCCCCGCCGCGCCCCGTCACCCGCAGCGTCCCCGGACCCGCCGGCGTCAGGCCGGCCCGCCACACGGAACCGTCCGGCAGCGCCCGGAACGTCGGATCACCCGGTCCGCGGCGCAGCGGACCGAGGACCAGCCCGAGGTCCAGGGGCCCCTTTGGCACCCACGTCCGTACGCGGGCCGGAGCCGGTGCCCGGCGGGGCGTTCCCCCGGACACGGCGACCTGCCCGCCGCGCACTGTCGTACGAGCCGGGCGGGGAGCGAAACGTCCTGCCACGAGAGATCCCGGGGGTGGAAGTGGAGCGGGGGCCTTTATGAGGGTAGGCCCAGCCTCACCGCACCTCGATGAAACCGCCCGCGTCCCGCTCCGGCCGCGGCCGCGGCTCCTCCGCCGGGTGGCCGACCGCCACCGCGCCCATCGGATCCCAGTCCGCGGGCAGGTCCAGGACCTCACGGACCACCTCGCGGCAGAACATCGTCGACGACACCCACGCCGAGCCCAGCCGCTCCCCGGCCAGCGCGACCAGGAAGTTCTGCACGCCGGCGCCCGTGGCGACCACGAACATCTCCCGCTCCGCGCCGTCCCGCCGCGCGTCCCCGTAGGTGTGCGAACCGTCCATGACCAGACAGGGGACGACCAGATACGGCGCGTTGCGCAGGACGTCGCCGCGGCGGACGCGCTTGGCGATCGACTCCTCCGTCTTTCCGTCGCGGCGCAGGTCCGCGATCCACGCCTCGCGCATGGCGTCCAGGAGACGGGTGCGGGACCCGGGCGACTCCAGCAGCACGAACCGCCACGGCGTAGTGTGGTGCGGGGCCGGTGCCGTGACCGCCGCGGCCACCGCGCGGCGTACGGCTCCGGGGTCGACCGGCTCGTCCGTGAAGGCCCGCACCGTACGGCGCTGGGTCACCGCCTGGCGTACCGCCTCGGACGTGCCGAGGCGGAACATGTCGTCGCGCGCGCCGCGGACCATCGCCCGCGCTCCCTCGCCGTCGTCGGCCGCCACCAGGTGCGGCAGCCCGCGGACCACGGCCACCGGGAGGCCGGACGCCTTGCCCTTGACCAGATCGCCCGCCGCGGCGAGCTCGTCGGCCGTGGCGACGACCGTGGCGCCGAGCGGATTGCCGTACGCGTCGGTGCCACCGCGCAGGTCGTCCAGCACCCGGACGCCCGCCGCGCCGATCGCGACATCGGTCAGCCCCGCGCGCCAGGGCCGGCCGAAGGTGTCGGTGACGATCACGCCGACCTCGACGCCGAGGGCGTCGCGCAGGCCCTGACGGATCGTCCGCGCGGAGGCGTCCGGATCCTCGGGCAGCAGCAGGACCGTACCGGCGGGGGTGTTGGAGGCGTCGACTCCGGCCGCTGCCATGACCAGGCCCTGCCGGTTCTCCACGATGCGCAGGGAGCCGCGCCGGGCCACCACGCGCACCGTCTCCGCGTCGATCGCGGCCTCCCGGTCCGTCGCCTCGACGATCCGGCCCTCCGCCTTGGAGACGATCTTCGAGGTGACGAGGAGGACGTCGCCGTCGGACAGGTCCGGTGCGGCGGCCGCGATCAGCTTGGCCAGGTCGTCGCCCTCGCGGATCTCGGGCAGGCCCGCCACGGGCCGGACCCGGTAGCCCGTGCCGCTCATACCGCCCGGACCTCCTCCGCCAGCGCCAGCGCCTCCCGCGCCATCCGCGCGGCCGCGTCGACGTCGGTCATCATCAGCGGTACGGCACGGCAGCGGATCCCGGCCGCCTCGACGCGCTCCACGCAGGCCGCGTCGACCGTGTCGACCAGCCAGCCGTCCAGCAGGCCCGAACCGTAGTGCTCGGCCACCGCCGGGGCCGTGGACTCCACGCCGACGGCCGCCAGCACCTTGTCGGCCATGCCGCGCACGGGCGCGTCCCCGACGATCGGCGACAGGCCGATCACCGGCACGCCCGCGTCGGCGATCGCCTCCCTGATGCCGGGGACGGCGAGGATGGTGCCGACGGAGACCACGGGATTGGACGGCGGGAAGAGGATCACGTCGGCCTCGGCGATCGCCTCCAGGACGCCCGGCGCCGGCTTCGCCTGCTCCGCACCGACCGGCACGACCGCCTCGGCCGGCACCGAGGCCCGCAGCCGCACCCAGTACTCCTGGAAGTGGACCGCCTTGCGCTCGCCGGACCCCGCGCCGGAGCCGCTGTCGGGCAACGTGACGGCCACGTGCGTCTCCACGCGGTCGTCGGTCATGGGGATGAGGCGCACGCCGGGTTTCCAGCGGTCGCAGAGCGCCTCGGTCACCGCGCTGAGCGGGAAGCCGGCGCCGAGCATCTGTGTCCGCACGATGTGTGTGGCGAAGTCCCGGTCGCCGAGCCCGAACCACTCCGGGCCGACGCCGTACGCCGCGAGCTCCTCCTTGAGGTGGAAGGTCTCGTCGGTCCGCCCCCAGCCCTGCTCCTCGTTGATACCGCCGCCGAGCGTGTACATCACCGTGTCGAGGTCCGGGCAGACCTTCAGCCCGAAGAGGTGGATGTCGTCCCCGGTGTTGCCGATGACCGTGATGTCCGCGTCCGGCACGGTCCGCTTCAGACCGCGCAGGAAACGGGCACCGCCGATGCCGCCTGCCAGAACCACAATGCGCATGGGGCCATCCTCGCAGGCCGCTACGACATCGCGTCAGGCAGTTACCGGGCCGGGCACCGCGCGGGCCTCGCAGCGGACGGAGGTGTGCGCCGTCATCTCGGTCAGGCCCGGATAGTAGATGTGCAGGCTGACCGCGGGTTCCAGGGCGTCGTTGACGACCTCGTGCACATAGCCCGGCGCGAACACGCGCTGCGCGCCGGCCGTCAACACGCGCGTGCCGCGCTCGGTGCGCTCGGTCAGGGTGCCGTCCAGGACGGTGAGCACGCCGGAGGAGCGGCCGTGGTCGTGCGGCCCGCTGCCCTGGCCGGGCACCCAGGACAGCAGCCACACCTCGTAGCCGGGGCCGGTGCGCAGCCGGTGGTACCAGCGGCTGGTGGCGTCGTACTCGACGAGGTGCTCCCACCGCGAGCGGTCGGCGGCGATGGAGCGGGCCAGGCCGGCGAACTCGGCGACGGTGGCCGGGTGCTCGCGCGGGGGCTGGAGCAGGTGCGGGACTTCGAGGATGTCGCCGGCGATCTGGAGGTCGCTGTCGCTGTTCATGGATGCGGAGGTTCCTTGGCGGAGAAGGCGGTGGGGGTGAGGGTGTCGCGTCGCGTGCGCCCGGGTCGCGGGCGGCGGCGAGGGGTGCCCTGGTGGGAGCGGAGGAAACAGCGGCCGGGTCTGTGGCCCGGCGGGGGCTGGAGCTACGGGAGAGGGCTCAACAGCCGGAACAGCGACAGCTACAGCGAGCGCGGGCAGCACCGAGGAACCCGACGGAGCGGGTCGAGGTGAGTGCCGGATTCGCGAGCATGCCCACTAGGACAGCGGTTCACTCCTTCACTGTCAACTTGACGCCCGGTATGTGGGACATGGTTCACCTCATCCGGTTCATCTCGTAGGCGAAAGGTTTGCTCAGTCGTTTCCCGGGACACATGGTGCCCACGGCCGGGTGCCCGCACGCCGTTGCGATCCCGTGATCCGACTGTGATCCGGTTCGCTCCTGTGCGGGTGCAGCAACGAGATCGATCCCCTGGGCGTCTTCCCTGTAGAGGCTCCGCGGGGGCCGGAAGCCCTCGCGGGTTCCGTACGCGTGTCAAGGTTTAGGACGATTTGAACACTTTCCGCTCGGCCTTGGTTCCGCAGAGTGAATAAGGGGCCCAATAGCAGATCTCAGCTTGACTCGCCCGGAGCAGCACACTTGTAATTTCACTCGTGTCGTTCAGCCGGAATCGGTAACGGCTGGATCACGGGGACGCGAAGGACGGACGAGGGGCGCACATGACCGAGCTGGTGCAGCAACTGCTGGTCGACGACGCGGACGAGGAGCTCGGCTGGCAGGAGCGCGCGCTGTGCGCCCAGACCGACCCCGAGTCCTTCTTCCCCGAGAAGGGCGGCTCGACCCGGGAGGCGAAGAAGGTCTGCCTCGCGTGCGAGGTCCGCTCCGAGTGCCTCGAGTACGCCCTCGCCAACGACGAGCGCTTCGGCATCTGGGGCGGCCTGTCCGAGCGGGAGCGCCGCCGGCTGAAGAAGGCCGCCGTCTGACGCGGCGGCACATCACCGCCGTACGCACAGCACGCGTGCCACTTCGCGCATACGTCGCTCAAGGCCCGTCGCGGGTGGGTCGTCCACAGGCGGCGGGCCGCTCCGCCCGTCCGTCGCCCGGCCACCGCCCCTCATCGAGACGCTCCGCACCGCCCCGTTCCATCTGCCGATAGTGTGGTCGCTCGTCCGAGACGCCCCGCTGCCCCCATCGGGCACAGGCGTCCCCCACAGACCACCGAACCGGGGCCCGTACCTCGATGTCCGTGCACAGTCACACGGCAGCCCGGCAAGACCTCGCTGCCACAGCCGGGTTCGACCCGACCCGCCCGCCCGAGTTCCCGCGTCACGTGGTGACGGCGGTCCTCGTCTCCCACGACGGCGCCCGCTGGCTGCCCGACGCGCTCGCCGGGCTGCTCGGCCAGGAGCGCCCCGTCCAGTTCGCCATGGGCGCCGACACCGGCAGCGCGGACGACTCCGCCCGGCTGGTCGCCGAGGCCCTCGGCGACGACCACGTACTGCACCTCGCCCGGCGCACCGGCTTCGGCCAGGCGGTCGAGGAGTGCCACCGCAACGCCCCGCACCTCACGCCGGACGACCTGCCGTACCTGAAGCGGCCGAGCGGCTGGGACCCGGTCACCCGCAGCTGGCGCGACGACGCCTACGACCTGCCGGAACTCCCGCACGGGGAGCCGGTGCAGTGGCTGTGGCTGCTGCACGACGACTGCGCCCCCGAACCCGACGCGCTGGCCCGGATGCTGCGCGTCGTGGAGAACGAGTACGAACTCGGCCGTGACGACGTCGCCGTCGTCGGCCCCAAGCTCCGCGGCTGGTACGACCGCAGGCAGCTCCTCGAGGTCGGCGTCTCCATCGCCAACTCCGGGCGCCGCTGGACCGGCCTGGACCGCCGCGAACAGGACCAGGGCCAGCACGACCACGTACGGTCCGTGCTGTCGGTGTCCACCGCCGGCATGCTGATCCGCCGCGACGTCTTCGACCGGCTCGGCGGGTTCGACCGGCACCTGCCCCTCATGCGCGACGACGTCGACCTGTGCTGGCGCGCCCACTCCGCGGGACACCGGGTCCTGATCGCCCCCGACGCGGTCGTCCGGCACGCCGAAGCCGCCTCCCGCGAGCGCCGCACCGTCGACTGCGTGGGCCGCACCTCCGCCTCCCCGCACAAGGTGGACAAGGCGGGCGCCGTCTACACCCTGCTCGTCAACGCCCGCACGGCCGCCCTGCCCTGGGTGCTGCTCCGGGTCGTCCTCGGCACCCTGCTGCGCACCCTCGCCTACCTCGTCGGCAAGGTCCCCGGACAGGCCGTCGACGAGATCCGCGGCCTCATGGGCACCCTGCTGCGACCCGAACGGATCCTCGCCGGGCGGCGTCACCGCGGCAGCCCGCAGCCCGACAAGGGCGAGATGCGGCCGCTGTTCCCGCCGCCCGGCGCGACCGTCCGCGTCACCGTGGAACAGGTCGCGAGCAGCCTCGTCGGACGCTCCGACCCCGAAGCCGCCTCCGGCGCGGGACGCCACGGCGGCACCGTCGAGTCCGGACCCGGCGGCGACGACGCCGACTTCCTGGAGGTCGAGCAGTTCGCCCGCCTCAAGCGGATCGCCCGCAAGCCCGGGCCGGTGCTCTTCCTGGTGCTGCTGCTGGTCTCCCTCGCGGCCTGCCGCCAGCTCCTCGGCGGCGGCGCGCTCGCGGGCGGCGCCCTGCTCCCCGCGCCCGCCGGCGCCGGTGAGCTGTGGGACCGCTACACCGACGCCTGGCACACCGTGGGCGCCGGCGGCACCGGATCCGCACCGCCCTACCTGGCGATCGTCGCGGCCTTCGCCTCCCTCCTGCTCGGCTCCACCGGCCTCGCCGTCACGATCCTCCTGGTCTGCTCGGTACCGCTGGCCGGCCTCACCGCGTACTTCGCCTCCCGCCCGCTCGTCGAGTCCCGGCTGCTGCGCGCGTGGGCGGCCGTCGCCTACGCCTTCCTGCCCGCCGCGACCGGCGCCCTGGCCGGCGGCCGCATCGGCACCGCCGTGCTCGCCGTACTGCTGCCGCTGATCGCCCGCGCGGGCATCGCCGCGAGCGGCCTCACGAGTCCCGAGGGCACCCGCGGCAGCTGGCGCGCCACCTGGGCGTACGCCCTGCTGCTGACGGTCACCACGGCGTTCACCCCGATCGTGTGGCCCGTCGCCCTGGTCCTCGGTGCCGGCGTACTGGCCCTGCGCAGGAGCGACATCCCGGCCTACGGACTGCGCTTCCTGGCCCAGCTGGGCACCCCCCTGCTGGTCCTCGCCCCGTGGTCGCTCTCCCTCCTCCCGCTCGGCTTCTTCCGGGAAGCGGGCCTGGAGTACGGCCCCTCCGCCGCCTCCGCCCTCGACCTGCTCGGCGCGAGCCCGGGCGGCCCGGGCACCGTCGGCGGCCTGCTGCTCATCGGCCTGGTGCTCGCCGCGCTCGCGGCCCTGCTCCGCTCCGAACGCCGGACGGCGATCCTCACCGCGTGGGCGGCCGCCCTGGTGGGCCTCGTCTTCGCGGTCCTGTCCAACAGCTCCACCTGGGCGGGTCCCGCCACCCTCGTCTACGGCATCGCCGTCCTGGCCGCCGCCACGCTCGGCGCCGACGGGGCACGCGCGCGTGTCGCCGAGCAGAGCTTCGGCTGGCGCCAGCCGGTCGCCGCGCTGATCGCCCTCGCCTGCGCGGTCGGTCCGCTGGTCGCCGTCGCCGGCTGGGTGATCCGCGGCGCCGACGGGCCCGTGGAGCGGCGCGACCCCGTCCAGGTGCCCGCGTTCGTCGCCGAGGAGAGCGGCACCCGGGACCAGGCACGCACCCTCGTCCTCGACAGCGACTCCACCGCCCGGGTCGGCTACGTCCTGGTCCGCGGCTCCGGCGCCCGCATGGGCGACGCGGAGACCGCCGCGGTGGACGGCGAGAACATCGCGCTCGACAAGGTCGTCGCCAACCTCGTCGCCGGCTCCGGCGCCGACCAGGCCGACCAGCTCGGCGGCTTCGCCGTCCGCTACGTCCTCGTCCACCCGGGCGCACCCCGCGAGGTCACCCGGGTCCTGGACGCCACCCCCGGCCTGTCCCGGCTCAGCCAGCGGGCGGGCGGCGCGCTGTGGCGGGTGGACCGGCAGGTCGCCCGCGCGAGCATCGTCCCCGCCGAGGACGGCGACGGCGAGCCCGTGCCCGTCGCCGCCGGACCGGTCGACGTCCACACCGAGATCCCGGACGGCGCGGAGGGCCGCGTCCTGCGCCTCGCCGACACCGCCGCCGAGGGCTGGACCGCCACCCTCGACGGCAAGCCGCTGACCCGCACCACGGTCGACGGCTGGGCCCAGGGCTTCGAACTCCCCGCCTCCGGCGGCACGCTGGACGTCACCTACGACGACCCGGTCACCCACACCGCCTGGCTGTGGGCCCAGGGCCTGCTCGCCGTCGTCCTCGTCGTCATGGCCCTGCCCGGCCGCCGCCGCGACATCGACGACGACCTGCCCGAGGAGCCGGCCGTCCCCGCCGAGGCCATGGCCGGCGAGGGCCGCCGCGCCCGCCGCCTGCGCGCCCAGGCCGAGGCGGAGGCGGAGGCGGAGGCAGGGACGGAATCCGCCGCCGAAGCACCGGGCGCCGACGAGGACTTCCCCACCCCGCCCGAGCAGCCTCCCGCCCCCGTCCCGCAACAGCCCGACTACGGCGACTGGGACGCGGCGGCGCAGTACCCGAACGCCTACCCGGACGAGCAGTACCAGCAGTACCCGGCGGACGCCTACGGCCGGCCCCACCCGGCGGAGGCCTACCCCCAGGGCGGCGAGTACGACCCGTACGCCTACGGCACCCAGCAGACGCCGTACGACCAGACCTACACACAGGGCTACGACCAGAACTACCCACAGGGTTACGACACGTCGTACGACCCCCACGGCACGGGCAGTGAGCGTCCCGACGGGAGCCAGCAGTGAACCGCACCACCCTGTCCCTGATCGCGGGCGTGACCGCGCTCGCCGCCGTCACCGGCTTCGCCGCGGTGTCCTCACCGGACGCCAAGGCCACGGGCGGGACGGCGGAGGCGGCGGCCCACCTCCCCGTGGAACGCACGAGCCTGGTGTGCCCCCCGCCCAGCACCTCCGACCTGGCCGAGACGACGTACACGTCCTTCACACCGGTCACGAAGGGCACGGAGAACGAGGGCCGGGCCGAACTCCGGCCGGCCACGGAGCAGAAGCCGGACGAGCAGAAGCCGGACGAGCCGAAGTCCGAGGACGACAAGGACGCCACGTCCGAGAAGCCCGTACTGGAGCCCGAGGAGCCCGGCAAGCCGGTCGCCGGGGAGACGACCGGCGGCGAGTCCCCCGCCCTCCTCGGCATCGCCGAGGGCCGCTTCGCGCCGGGCTGGACCGTGCAGGGGACGACAACGGTCACCGCGGGCACGGGCCGGGGCATGCACGGCGTCACCTGCACGGCCCCGGACACGGAGTTCTGGTTCCCCGGCACGAGCACCGACGCCGACCGCACCGACTACGTCCATCTGTCCAACCCCGACGACTCGGCGGCGGTCGTGGACATCGAGCTCTACGGCAAGGACGGTGCCCTCGAGACGACGGTGGGGGAGGACATCACGGTCCAGCCGCACTCCGCCGAGCCGGTCCTGCTCTCGACGCTCACCGACGAGAAGCAGACCGACGTGACCGTGCACGTGGTGGTCCGCAGCGGCAGGGTCGGCGCCGCCGTACAGGCCCTGGACGGCAGGCTGGGCGGCGACTGGCTGCCCGCGTCGGCCGACCCGTCCGGCAGCCTGGTCCTGCCCGGCATCCCGAAGGACGCCACCGCCGTACGCCTGGTCGCCTTCACCCCCGGTGACGCCGACGTCGACCTGAAGGTGCGCCTCGCCTCCCCCTCCGGCCTGATCACCCCGGCCGGCCACGACACCCTCCACGTGAAGGGCGGCATGACGACGGCCGTCGACCTGGGCGACATCATGCGCGGCGAGGCGGGCTCCCTGGTCCTGACGGCGGCGGACGACTCCGTCCCGGTCGTGGCGGCGGCACGGGTGCTGCGCGGCAAGGGCGACAGCCAGGAGTCGGCCTTCGTCCCGGCCGCACGACAGGTCGGCACGCGTGCGACGTCCGTGGACAACACGGCCAAGGGCACGACGCTCTCGGTGACGGCTCCCGAGGGCACGGCGAAGATCACGGTCACGGCTTCGGCGGGCACCGAGGGGGGTACGGCGGCCTCGAAGACGTACACGATCAAGTCGGGCACGACGCAGGACATCGAGGCGCCGGTGCCGGCCGGGGCGAAGGGCACGTACGCCCTCACCGTGGAACCCCGGTCGGACATGCCGGTCTACGCGTCCCGGACGCTGACGGCGACGGAGAACGGCGTCCCGTTCTTCACGGTCCAGCCCCTCCCGGACGACCGGGGAACGGTCGCGGTACCGCAGTCGACCGAGGACCTGTCGATCCTGCAGAACTGACCACGAACCGGGGGCGGATCCGAGCCGGATCCGCCCCGCACCCCCGCGAACAGCCGTCCGCCCTCGCGTTCCCGCGGGCGGTCGTGCCGCAGGGCGGCACGGGTGGGCGCGACGGCACCCCGCAAGCGTCGGGCTGCGCGCAACCCCACCCCGGCCCACACCCACGCCGGGGCACCCGCAAGGCGCCGGGCCACGCAGGCACTCACACGCGGCGTCAGTCCTCCCCGTACCGGGGATCCACCGTCTCCGGCGTCAGCCCCAGCAGCTCCGCCACCTGCTCGACCACGACCTCGTGCACAAGAGCCGCCCGCTCGTCCCGCCCCTTGGTACGGATCTCCACCGGCCGCCGATAGATCACCACCCGCGCCGACCGCCCCTCACGGGCAGCCACGGTCCCACCCAGCGGTACCGTCTCATCGCTCCAGGCCCTCCCGTCCAGCCGCGGCACATCCAGCACCAGGAAATCGATGTCGGCCAACTGCGGCCACCGCCGCTCCAGCCGTTCCACGGAGTCCTGCACGAGATCCGCGAACGTCTCCGCACGGCTCGCGGCGAGCGGCACCTGCGGGGGTGCGATCGGGCCGCGCATGCCCCGGCCGTGGCGATCACGGCGTCGGGGCCCGGGGCCGGGGTCGGCGGTACGGGGCGTCACAGAGCTGTCCATCACCGCGAAGCGTAGTCGTCACGTCGCCGCCCCGCCCGATCCCCGCACCCCTTCCGGCCGACCCACACGGCATGTCACAACATGACCATTCCGGCCAAGGTTGGGCTCGATTCCGTATCTCTCCGAGACCGATGACCTCAAGGTAATTGGCAGTGTTTGTACCAACTGGTGACCGGAATCAGAATCGGCCGGACCCCCGAACCCCCGCGTCCCGCCAGGTCGGCGAGGTGTGCCCAAAGGGGCATGTGGGGCGGTTCACGCCACGACACGGGGGAGTGACCTGGTGGAGAGTCGTCGCGGCCCGCTCAAGAGTGCGGTACCGTCCAACATCGTGAGCCCTGTACGTCGCTGTTCGCGCACCGCCTGCGGCCGTCCCGCCGTCGCGACGCTGACGTACGTCTACGCCGACTCGACCGCGGTCCTCGGCCCGCTCGCCACCTACGCCGAACCTCACTGCTACGACCTGTGCGCGGAACACTCCGAGCGTCTCACCGCACCACGCGGCTGGGAGGTCGTCCGTCTGCTCGACGGTTCGGCCCCGGCCCAGCCCAGCGGAGACGACCTGGAAGCGCTTGCGAACGCGGTGCGCGAGGCGGCCCGCCCCCAGGAGCGGGCGGCGGGAGCGGGTGGCGGCTCCCGCACCGCGGACCCCATGGAGGTCGCGCGCCGCGGCCACCTGCGCGTACTCCGCTCCCCGGACAACTGACCGGGCGAGCCGCCCTCTCCGACGGCGCAACGTACGAGCACGGCGAGCGGCTGACCGACAAGGAGAAGACCGAGCTCCTGCACCTGGAGCAGCGCGCCGCGCGGCGCAAGCAGCACCGCAGGTCCGGCGAACGCACCAGCCGCCGACCGCACCACACCTACGACCGGATCGCAGGACTGCGCGCGAAAGCCAAGCGCCGGGCCCTGGACCGGCAGCACCGGACGGCCACCGCCATCGCCCGCACCTACGGCACCGTCGTGGTCGAAGCACTCACCATCACGAACATGGTCACATCGGCCAGGGGAACCATCGAGACACCAGGGAAGAACGTCGCCCAGAAAACCGGGCTGAACCGCTCCCTCAGAGGTGAGGCCCGGGGCCGCACGGTCACCCTGCTCACGTACAGGACCGCCCAGCTCGGCGGCACCCTGGTCAAGGTCCCCGCCCCCGGCACCTCCCGGCGCTGCTCCGCCTGTGGTCTCACCACGCCCGGCAGCCGGGAGGGCAGTCGTCAGGCGCGCCAAGCGCGCCAAGCCCGCTGCCGCGAGGTAAGCAGGAATCTCCCGGCCTCAGCCGGGAGAGCACTCAAGGGTAGTTTGTGGTGACCGACAGGACTTCCGGAAGGGCTGGCCGTGGCTGCTGATCTGTCGCAGATCGTGAAGGCGTACGACGTGCGCGGAGTCGTTCCCGACCAGTGGGACGAGTCCCTGGCCGAACTCTTCGGCGCCGCCTTCGTCCGGGTGACCGGCAGGGCCGCCGTCGTCACCGGTCACGACATGCGGCCGTCGTCCCCCGGGCTGTCGGGCGCCTTCGCACGCGGGGCGGCGGCCCAGGGCGCCGACGTCACCGAGATCGGCCTGTGCTCCACGGACCAGCTCTACTACGCCTCGGGCGCGCTGAACCTCCCCGGCGCGATGTTCACCGCGTCCCACAACCCGGCCCGGTACAACGGCATCAAGCTGTGCCGCGCGGGCGCCGCCCCCGTCGGCCAGGACACCGGTCTGGCCGACATCCGGGAACTCGTCGAGCGGTGGAGCGGGTCGGGCGCCCCGGAGCCGGCCGGTACCCGGGGGACGATCACCCGGCGCGACACGCTGGACGACTACGCGGCACACCTGCGCTCGCTCGTCGACCTGACCTCGATCCGCCCCCTGAAGGCCGTCGTCGACGCGGGCAACGGCATGGGCGGGCACACGGTCCCGACGGTCTTCGCCGGCCTGCCGCTCACCCTCGTCCCGATGTACTTCGAACTCGACGGCACCTTCCCCAACCACGAGGCCAACCCCCTCGACCCGGCCAACCTCGTCGACCTGCAGAGGCGGGTCCGCGAGGAGGGCGCCGACCTCGGCCTCGCCTTCGACGGCGACGCCGACCGCTGCTTCGTCGTCGACGAGCGGGGCGAACCGGTCTCCCCGTCCGCGATCACCGCCCTGGTCGCCTCCCGCGAGCTGGCACGCAACGGCGGCAAGGGCACGATCATCCACAACCTGATCACGTCCTGGTCGGTCCCCGAGGTCGTACGGGAGAACGGCGGCACCCCCGAGCGCACCCGCGTGGGCCACTCCTTCATCAAGGCCGAGATGGCCAGGACCGGCGCGATCTTCGGCGGCGAGCACTCCGCGCACTACTACTTCCGCGACTTCTGGAACGCCGACACGGGCATGCTGGCCGCCCTGCACGTCCTTGCCGCCCTCGGCGGCCAGCAGGGCACGCTGTCGGCCCTGGTCGCGCAGTACGACCGCTACGCGGGCTCCGGCGAGATCAACTCCACGGTCGACGACCAGACCGCTCGCCTCGCCGCGATCAGGGCCGCGTACGAGGGCCGCGACGGCATCACCCTCGACGAACTGGACGGCCTCACCGTCACCTCCACCGACTGGTGGTTCAACGTCCGCCCCTCCAACACGGAACCCCTCCTCCGCCTGAACGCAGAGGCCCGGGACGAGCCCACCATGAAAAAAATCCGCGACGAAGCCCTGGCCATCATCAGAGCGTCCTGACCCCCGCCCCCGCGGGCAGCCGACCCTGCGGGGTCTCGTTCCCGCGGGCAGTCGTGCCTCCCCCAGGGCGGCACGGGCGGGCGGTGGGGGCACCTCCCGCTCATGGGGGTCCCTCCCGCTCGAGCGAAGTCGGGAGTGGGGGAGAAGCCGGAGAGCGGGGAGGCACCCCGCAAGCACCGGGCCGCGCGAACACCCCCGGCCCCCACCCACGCCGAGCACCCCGCAAGCACCGGCCGACGCAGACCCGCTCCCACCCCGCCCACTCCGCCACTCACCCCCCACCAGCGGTACCCTGACCAGCACATCCACCCAGCGAAGGGACCCCCATGCCACTCGAAGCCGGCCTCCTGGAGATCCTCGCCTGCCCGGCCTGCCACTCCCCCCTCAAGGAGCAGGACACGGAACTGATCTGCACCGGCCAGAACTGCGGCCTGGCCTACCCCGTCCGCGACGGCATCCCCGTACTCCTCGTCGACGAGGCTCGCCGCCCCGCATAACGGGTAACCGGCACACCACGTACCGCCGACGCCCCGCCGATCGGAGACCGGAGCCTGTCGCCCATGCTCGACGAATCGCTGCTCGACTCACCGGAGGGCCTCGCCGAGGCCGACCGCCGCGCCCTGCTCCGCGGCGCCGCAGAAGCCGGCGCCCGCGTCCGCACCGCCGCACGGCACGCCGCCGAGGCCGGCGTCAACGACCTGAAGCCCGACGGCCGCCCCCGCGCCGTACTCATCGCCGGCCCCGGCGCCGCCGCCACCCATACCGCAGACCTCCTCGGCACCCTGGCCGGCGCCGGCAGTCCCGTCACCCGCCTCGCACCCACCGGCGTCGCCCCCGCGGCAGGCGCCCTGCGCTGGGAACTGCCCGGCTGGGCCGGCTCCGTGGACCTGCTCCTCATCGCCACCCCGGACGGCACCGAACCGGGCCTGTCCCTGCTCTCCGAACAGGCCTACCGCCGCGGTTGCACCGTCGTCGCCGTCGCCCCCGCCCGCACCCCGCTCGCCGAGACGGTGAGCGGCTCCGTCGGCCTGTTCGTCCCCATGGCCACCGCGTCCTACGACCAGGACGAACCCCTGGCCGCCTCCGCCCCCGGCGTCCTGTGGGCGCTGCTCACCCCGCTGCTCGCGCTTCTGGACCGCACCGGCCTGCTCACCGCCCCGCCGGACGCCCTGGAGAAGGTCGCCGACCGCCTCGACGGCATCGCCGAACGCTGCGGTCCGGCCATCGCGACGTACAGCAACCCCGCCAAGACCCTGGCCGCCGAACTCGCCGACGCGCTCCCCGTCGTATGGACCGAAGGAGTCTCGGCCGGCCCGGCGGGCCGCCGCTTCGCCGCCGCCCTCGCCGAGCTTTCCGGCACCCCCGCCGTCGTCGCCGAACTCCCCGAGGCGCTCGCCGCGCACAGCGCCCTGCTGTCCGGCCGGCACGCCGCCGGCGCGGACCCGGACGACTTCTTCCGTGACCGCGTGGAGGAAGCACCCGCCCTGCACGCGCGCGTGGTGCTGCTCCGCGACCGCCCCATCGGCGGCCTCACCGCCGCCCCCGCCGCCCGTGACCTGGCACTCACCCACGACACGCCGATCAGCGAGCTGGAACCGGAGGAGGGCGGCGAACTGGAGACCCTCGCGGAACTGATCGCCGTCACGGATTTCGCCGCCGTTTACCTGGCGCTCGCCTCGGGAGCCTGATCATGCCCGGGAACACCTGACCCTCCCTCCGCGCAGACGCACGGCACGCACCGCGCGTACGCGTGAGAACCGGCAGAAGGAACGCAGAGAACCCCATGGACCGCCTCGACAACACCATCCGCCCCTACGCCTGGGGGTCCACCACCGCCATCCCGGGGCTGCTCGGCACCGAACCGACCGGCGAGCCGCAGGCGGAGATGTGGATGGGCGCCCACCCCGGCGCGCCCTCGCGCACCGACCGGGGCACGCTCGTCGAGGTCATCGACGCCGACCCGGAGCGGGAACTCGGCGCGGACTCGGTCGCCAAGTTCGGCCCCCGCCTGCCCTTCCTGCTCAAACTCCTCGCCGCCGGAGCCCCGCTCTCCCTCCAGGTCCACCCCGACCTGACCCAGGCGAAGGAGGGCCACGCGGACGAGGAGCGCCGCGGAGTCCCCGTCACCGCCCCGCACCGCAACTACAAGGACGCCAACCACAAGCCCGAACTGATCTGCGCTCTCACCGAGTTCGACGGTCTGTGCGGCTTCCGCGACCCGCAGCGCGCCGCCGAGCTCCTCGACGGCCTCGGCGTCGACTCCCTCAAGCCGTACGTCGACCTGCTGCACGCCCACCCCGAAGAGGCGGCCCTGCGCGAGGTCCTCACCGCGATCCTCACCGCCGACCCCGAGGCGATGGCCCGCACCGTCACCGAGACGGCCGCCGCCTGCGACCGCCTCGGCGGCGACTACGCCCCGTACGCCGACATCGCCCACCACTACCCGGGCGACCCCGGTGTCATCGCCGCGATGCTCCTCAACCACGTCCGGCTCCAGCCCGGCGAGGCCCTCTTCCTCGGCGCCGGCGTCCCACACGCCTACCTCGACGGCCTCGGCGTCGAGATCATGGCCAACTCCGACAACGTCCTGCGCTGCGGCCTCACCCCCAAACACGTCGACGTCCCCGAACTCCTGCGCATCGTCCGCTTCGAGGCCGGCGACCCCGGCGTGCTGCGCCCGGAGGCCGGCCCGGACGGCGAGGAGGTCTACGAGACCCCCATCGACGAGTTCCGCCTCTCCCGCTACGTCCTCCCCGCGGGCGGCGCCACCCACGACCTCACCCTGACCACCCCGCAGATCCTGCTCTGCACCGCCGGCTCCGTACGAGCGGGCGAGCACGACCTGACCCCGGGCACCTCCGTGTTCGTCCCTTCGGGTGAAAAGGCCGAAGTATCGGGTACCGGAACCCTGTTCAGGGCCACCGTCGTCGCCTGATCACCCCGTGACGGCGACCTGACACGCCGTCGCCGAACCGGGCTGCAACAATGGCCCACCGTCAAAGGACGGGCAAAGTCCCGGGCGGCGTGCACTCACGCCTGCCCGGGCCCCACACGGCGTACGAAGGGACAACGCGAACACATGAGCGCGTCAGGCGGCACCAAGGCGATCGTGGCGGCACTCGTCGCCAACCTCGCGATCGCGGTAGCGAAGTTCGTGGCGTTCATCTTCAGTAACTCGTCATCGATGCTCGCCGAGTCCGTGCACTCGCTCGCCGACTCCGGCAACCAGGCCCTGCTCCTCGTCGGCGGCAAGAGGGCACAGCGCCAGGCCACCCCGCAGCACCCCTTCGGCTACGGCCGGGAGCGCTACATCTACGCCTTCCTCGTCTCCATCGTGCTGTTCTCGGTCGGTGGCATGTTCGCCCTCTACGAGGGCTACGAGAAGATCAAGCACCCGCACGAGCTGACGCACTGGTACTGGCCGGTCGGCGTCCTCGTCTTCGCGATCATCGCCGAGACCTTCTCCTTCCGTACCGCCATCAAGGAGTCCAACGTCCTGCGCGGCGGGCGCTCCTGGAAGGAGTTCGTCCGCCACGCCAAGGCGCCCGAGCTGCCGGTCGTCCTCCTGGAAGACCTCGGCGCGCTCGTCGGCCTGATCCTCGCCCTCGGCGGTGTCGGCATGGCCCTGGCCACCGGCGACAGCGTCTGGGACGGCATCGGCACCCTCTGCATCGGCGTCCTGCTCATCCTGATCGCCCTGG
Source organism: Streptomyces sp. NPDC059454 (assembly GCF_042749965.1). NCBI lineage: Bacteria > Bacillati > Actinomycetota > Actinomycetes > Kitasatosporales > Streptomycetaceae > Streptomyces > Streptomyces sp. NPDC059454. Next base: position 43,987 of record NZ_JBHYVC010000059.1, read on the forward strand.
TCCTCGCCGTCGAGACGAAGTCGCTGCTGCTCGGTGAGGCCGCGGGCGCCGAGGAGACCCAGAAGATCGAGGCCGCCGTCGTCGACGGCGACACCGTCACCCGCATCATCCACATGCGTACCCTCCACATCGGTCCCGAGGAGCTGCTGGTCGCCGCGAAGATCGCCGTCCGGCACGACGACACGGCCGGCGAGATCGCCTCCGCCATCGATGCCGCCGAGTCCCGCATCCGCGACGCCGTCCCGATCGCCCGGGTGATCTACCTCGAGCCCGACATCTACAGTGAGACCGAAGCCGCCAAGGGCGCCGACCCCAAGGCCACCCCCGGCGGCCCGACGCCGCACGACACCGCTCACTGAGTCCTGACCCCGCCGGGAACCACAGGACCTCATGACGAAGGGGCCCGCCACAACGGCGGGCCCCTCCGTCGTCCGGGCGGCGCCGCGCGTCAGAAGTGCGCGGGCCACAACTCCGTACTGAACTCCGCACCGGGCCGGTACGCGGGTGCCGTGCTCTCGCCCCGCACATCGGCCATCCCGTGGTCCAGCCGCAGAGCCCCCAGGGCCACCACCGTCAGCAGCCCTGCCGCGAGCATCACCCATCACGCGACCAGCGTGCCCCGCCCCGGGTCCATGCCCGAACCCCTCCCCGCACGGCCCGTCCGCGCGGGGCGGGGCCGGCAGCCCGCACGGCGACGGCCACTGGGGAACCGGGAGCGGGCTGCTCGCCAGATCGGCCTGATGTGTACGCGGGCGGACTGGGGTCGGCCCGGCCCGGCGGTGTAGCTTGGGACGGAGCCAGACGTCGCTGCTGATGGCGGTCGGGCGGTCCACCGAGGACCGGCCGAGGGAGAGAGGGCCTCCGACGGACTGTGCTGCGCGCACGCGGGCATACCTGTGTCCTCCTCGGGCACCCCTGTGTCCGCCGCCGTGCAGACCAGCCGTACCCACCTCGACCCACACCCCGAGGAGCAGCTCGTAATGACGACTGTCGACAACCGACAGGACTTCAAGGTCGCCGACCTCTCCCTGGCCGAGTTCGGCCGCAAGGAGATCACCCTCGCCGAGCACGAGATGCCCGGCCTGATGGCGATCCGCAAGGAGTTCGCCGAGGCCCGGCCCCTGGCCGGCGCCCGGGTCACCGGCTCCCTGCACATGACCGTGCAGACCGCCGTCCTCATCGAGACCCTGACCGCCCTCGGCGCACAGGTCCGCTGGGCGTCCTGCAACATCTTCTCCACCCAGGACCACGCCGCGGCCGCCATCGCCGTCGGCCCGAACGGCACGCCCGACAACCCGCAGGGCGTTCCGGTCTTCGCCTGGAAGGGCGAGACCCTGGAGGAGTACTGGTGGTGCACCGAGCAGGCGCTGACCTGGCCGGACAGCCCCACCGGTGGCCCCAACATGATCCTTGACGACGGCGGTGACGCCACCCTCCTCGTCCACAAGGGCGTCGAGTACGAGAAGGACGGAAAGGTCCCCTCCGTCGACACCGCCGAGAACGACGAACACCGCGTCATCCTCGAGCTCCTCAACCGCACCATCACCGAGGGCTCACAGAAGTGGACCCAGCTCGCCTCCGAGATCCGCGGTGTCACCGAGGAGACCACGACCGGCGTCCACCGCCTGTACGAGATGCAGCGCGACGGCACCCTCCTGTTCCCGGCGATCAACGTCAACGACGCCGTCACCAAGTCGAAGTTCGACAACAAGTACGGCTGCCGCCACTCCCTGATCGACGGCATCAACCGCGCCACCGACACCCTGATCGGCGGCAAGACCGCGGTCGTGTTCGGTTACGGCGACGTGGGCAAGGGCTGCGCGGAGTCCCTCCGCGGTCAGGGCGCCCGCGTGATCATCACCGAGATCGACCCGATCTGCGCCCTGCAGGCCGCGATGGACGGCTACCAGGTCACGACGCTCGACGAGGTCGTCGACAAGGCCGACATCTTCGTCACCACGACCGGCAACAAGGACATCATCATGGCCGCCGACATGGCCAAGATGAAGCACCAGGCCATCGTCGGCAACATCGGCCACTTCGACAACGAGATCGACATGGCCGGCCTCGCCAAGGTCCCCGGCATCGTCAAGGACGAGATCAAGCCGCAGGTCCACACCTGGACCTTCCCCGACGGCAAGAAGATCATCGTCCTCTCCGAGGGCCGCCTGCTGAACCTGGGCAACGCCACCGGCCACCCGTCGTTCGTGATGTCCAACTCCTTCGCGGACCAGACCCTGGCCCAGATCGAGCTGTTCACCAAGCCCGACGAGTACCCGACCGGCGTCTACGTGCTGCCCAAGCACCTCGACGAGAAGGTCGCCCGCCTCCACCTCGACGCACTCGGCGTCAAGCTGACCACGCTCCGCCCGGAGCAGGCCGAGTACATCGGTGTGCAGGTCGAGGGCCCGTTCAAGTCGGACCACTACCGCTACTGAGCCCGAGCTCCCACCGCGGGGAGTCCGTCCGCGCACGGACGGACTCCCCGGCAGCAGGTCCTCCGAGGCAGGCCCCCGCACCCCCGTGTCGGGGGCCTGCCCCATGGGCGGACCGGAGCCCGGCCCAGTCCGTCACGACCCAGGACCCCCATGCCCCGCGGCCGCTATTCGCTCCACGATCCGCACGATCACACCCCCCTCGCAGAAGAGCACTTCCACTGCGCCCCCGGCCCTTCCGGCTGGCGCTACGTCTCCCAGCTCACCGCCCCCTCAGGCGATCACCTGGGCTCGGTCGACCTCGCCCTCGACGAACTCGGCCGCCCCATCCGCCTCGAACTCCACGCCGCGAGCTGGCAGGTCCGCGGCGCCGCTCTCGACGGCGTCACCTGGGTCCGCACCGACCCCACCGGAACCCACGCCACCGAAGGCAATGCGCGCGCCCACGCCTTCACCGGCTCGTCCCCCGCCTTCCTCGTCGCCACCGCCCGCCTCCTGCGCCTCACCCCCTCGGCATCAGCCACCCGCGTACGCCTCGTCGCCTTCACGGACCCGGTCCTCGCCCCGCGCACCCTGGACCAGTCCTGGGCGCTGGTGAAAAGAGAAGCACACGCCACTGACAACGGCCCCCTGACCATGGACGAATACCAGGTCACAGCCTTGGACACGGGCGAGCAGCACTCCGTGCACCTCGCCGGGGACGTGGTCCTCGCGGCCCCCGGCATCGAGCTGGAGGACCTCGAATCGCCACCGTCGGTCTTCGACTGACCGGCGCCTTCCGAAGGCACCTACGCCGGCGGGGCGAACCCCGTCGACGGCCGATCGGCCGACGATCCCTTCTGCGGCAGGGCGGCCCGCTCCGCCACGGTTCCCGGCTCCGCCGACGGATACGCAGTCGGCCGTACATCCGGCGTGACGGCCGCAGCGGGATACACCGGCGAGGCAGGGGAACCCGCCGGACCGGCCGTACCCACGGGCCCGCCACCTCCAGCCGACCCGTGTCCGAACGCCCGCCGGGCCTCCCGGGCCTGCCGCTCCTGCACCACCGCCGCGAGATACGCCGCAGACGGCACCCCCGGCGGCACCGGCGCCCCCGTGCGCCCAGCCAGGTCCGCGGCCAGCCGTTCCGCCATCGACCAGCCGACCTGCGGATCGAGCTGCCCCATCCGCGTCAGGTACTGCCGGACGGCAAGCCACAGGCCATCGGGCACCGCCGACAGATCAAGCCCCGAGAAACGCCCGGCCAACCACGGCGGAGGCGGCGGCACGAACCCCGCCTGTCCGACCGGCACCCGCTCCCGTACGACCAGAGTCCCCGCGAACACATCCCCGAGCCGCCGCCCCCGCGCCGAAACCAGGGACGCCACGCAGGCCACGACCCCGAGCGTCATCAGGATCTCGATCACACCGATCAGGCCCCGCACCAGCGCGTGCCGGAACCGGATCGGTCCCCCGTCGTCCCGCACCACCCGCAGCCCGCAGGCCATCTTCCCGAGCGACCGCCCATGGCTGAGCGTCTCGACCAGGATCGGCCCACCGACCAGCACGAGGACGAACAAGGTGATCGATATCGCCGTCTGCGCCGCCTCGTCCAACGAGGCCGTGGCAGCCACCAGAGCGATGGCCACCGCGACATAGGCGGCCACGGCCGCCACCAGATCGAGCAGCACGGCCAGCGCCCTGCTGGGCAGCCTCGCGGGGCGCAGCTCCAACGCCACCGCCTCGCCCGTCACCAGCTCACTCACGCCCGCCGCCCTTCCCTGGCCTGCCCCGAACACCGCCAGTCTGCCAAGCTGATGGCACATCGCACCGCAGTACGACCAGCCGATCAAGCAGATCATCCTTTCACCGGTCCGGCCGACCGCCGATGAACAGCCGAGGAGCAGGCACACCGATGGACCTCGACGTCTTCGTCTCCGCCCACCGCGCGGAGTGGGACCGCCTCGACGCCCTGCTCCGGCGCCAGCGCCGCCTCACCGGCGCGGAAGCCGACGAACTCGTCACCCTCTACCAGCGCACGGCCACCCATCTCTCCCTGATCCAGTCGGCCGCCCCCGACCCGCAGCTGACCGGCCGGCTCAGCCAGCTGGTGGCACGCGCGCGCAGCGCCGTGACCGGCGCCCGCCGCGCCTCCTGGCGGGACGTCACACGCTTCCTGTCCCACAGCTTCCCGGCCGCCGTCTACAAATCACGCCACTGGTGGGTGCCCACAGCGCTCCTCTCGACAGCCGTCGCGGCACTCCTCGGCTGGTGGATAGGCACCCACCCCGAAGTGCAGGCGTCCATAGCGGCTCCCAGCGAGCTGCGCGAGCTCACCCGTCCCGGCGGCCAGTACGAGACGTACTACTCGAGCCACCCCGCGGCGTCCTTCGCCGCCCAGGTCTGGACGAACAACGCGTGGGCCGCGGCCCTCTGCCTGATCCTGGGCGTCTTCCTGGGCCTGCCGGTCCTCTGGATCCTCTTCCAGAACATGCTCAACCTGGGCGTCGGCTTCGGTCTGATGTCCTCCGCCGGCCGACTCGACACCTTCCTCGGCCTCGTCCTGCCGCACGGCCTCCTGGAACTCACCGCGGTCTTCGTCGCAGCCGGAACCGGCCTCCGCCTCGGCTGGACCGTCATCGATCCGGGTCCCCGCACCCGCCGCACAGCCTTGGCGGCAGAAGGCCGGGCAGCCCTGGCCATGGCGATCGGCCTCGCCCTGGTCCTCTTCGTCTCCGGCGCCATCGAAGGCTTCGTCACCCCATCGGGCCTGCCCACCTGGGCGCGCATCACCATCGGAGTCATCGCCGAGCTGACCTTCCTGGCCTACGTCTATGTCCTGGGCGGACGTGCGGCGCGCGCCGGCGAAACCGGTGACCTGGAGGCGTCCGAACGCAGCGCCGACGTGCCCATGGCTGCCTGATGTGCGCGAGGGACCACTGAGCTGCTAGTCTCCTCTTCGCCCCGCAGGACCCGTTGACACGGATCCGGTGGGGAGGTAGATTCAAACAGTTGCCTGGAGACGGGGTCTGACCCGGAAGGCGACAGTGAGCATCTGTCAGCTTCTCATCGAAACGCTGATTTCGAAGAAGCACCTCCTGATAAATCGGAAAACGAAGGCCGGTCAGTCCGCCCTAAAACTTCTGATAAAGTCGGAGCCGCCGGAAAGGGAAACGCGGAAGCGGGAACCTGGAAAGCACCGAGGAAATCGGGTCGGGAAGATCTGATAGAGTCGGAAACGCAAG
>NZ_JBHYVC010000060.1:0-49447 GCF_042749965.1 Streptomyces sp. NPDC059454
GCGTGGAAACGCGACGCGGCCCGGCCCGCTTTTTTGTGAAGTTGCTGAGCGGTGGCATAGCGGGAGCCGTCCGGGCGCGTCCTCAAGGGCGTGGGGAGGGGACACAGGGCCCGCTCCCGGGTGAAGAGAAGGTGGCGATGGATGCCGAAGCGCAGGAGAGTTTCCGGGAGTTCGTGGCGAACCGGTCGCCCGCACTGCTGAAGACCGCGGTCCTGCTGAGTGGCGGCGACCGGCACGCGGGCGAGGACCTGCTGCAGAACGCGCTGATCAAGGCGGCGGGCCGCTGGCACCGCATCGACGAACCCGAGGCGTACGTACGGCAGATCCTCTACCGGCAGCAGATCGGCCGCTGGCGGCTGAAACGGCGCGGGCGTGAACTCAGCGTGGCCGAGCCGCCGGAACCCGGTGCGGACGGGGACACCGCCTCGGCCGACGTGGAGCTGCGCCTGCTGATGCGGGGTGCGCTGGCCCGGTTGACCGCGCGCCAGCGGACCACGCTGGTGCTGCGCTACTTCGAGGACCTGCCCGAGGCCGAGGTGGCCCGCATCCTCGGCTGCTCGGTGGGCACCGTACGGTCCACCACCCACCGTTCCCTGGCCCGGCTGCGCGCTCTCGCGCCCGAACTGCGCTCCCTGGGCCCGTCCGAGGACGAGCGACGGCCGTCCGGTGACTACTCGCCCGTGGAGGTGCGGTCGTGAACGTCGACGAACTCGTGCGTGACGCGTTGCGTGAACAGGCGGCGGAACTGACGGCGCCCGGACCGGGATTCGCCGACCGGGTGCTGGCGGCACGACGGCGGCGCCGGGTCCGCGGGCTCGCCACCGTGGCCGCCGCGACGGCGGCCGTCGTCGCGGTCGCCGTCGGCGTGCCACTGCTGGACACGGGGAAGGAGGACGTCCGTCCCGCCTCCGTCCTGGACGGGAGGGGTGTCTCCGCGCACCCGGACCAGTCGCCGCCGCGCGATCTGATCGCGGCCGGCCGGTCCGTGCTGGCCGCCTACTACAGGGCGGAAGCCGTGGCCAGGTCGGCCGACGAAGGGGTGCTGACCCGCACCTACTGGCTGCTCGACCCGGAGACCGGGACGTACGGGAAGGACGACCGGTGGTCGTTCGTCGCCGTGGCGCCCGGTGCGCGTACCGCGGCCGTGCTGGAGCGGAAGCTGCCCGCCCGGCGGATCGGCATCCTGGACCTGGCCACGGGCCGGGTCGACCGGTGGATCACCACCGACCGCGGGGTCGGCGGCCTCGCCTACTCGCACGACGGGGGCAGGCTCGTCGCCACGACCTATGGTGAGCACCCCGATCTGCTGGAGCGGACGGAGGGTTCCTCCGGGGCCGTGGCCTGGCTGCCGCCGTTCGACGGCGACTCCTCCCGGAGCGGCTTCTACGTCCTGGACGTGGCCGACGGCCGGGGCGACTGGAGCCCGGTCGCGGCCCGCCCGGACATCAACGGACGGCAGGACTTCGCGTTCTCCCGGGACGGCCGGCTCGTGTACTCGCAGGTCATCGGGGGCAAGGACGGGCTGCAGCAGTTCCACGACCTCGCCGGGAACACGGTTCCCGCGCCCGCGAACGAACGGCACCTGCGGTCCGACGTCTCCGCGCGGCTGTCCCCCGACGGCAAGCTGGCCGCGCTGGGTCTGACGGCCGAGGCCAAGGACACGTCCTGGTCCTCGATCCGCGATCCACGCACGGGCGAGGAGGTCACCCGGGTGCGCGGGGCGCAGCTGCTCGCCTGGGTGGACGACCGGCGGCTGATCGCCTGGGAAAGAGCTCCCGGGTCAAAGGAGTACCGGCCGCGGCTGGTCCTGGTCACCATCGGCAGCGAGAAGGCCGTGCCGCTCAGCGGGGTGCGTGAGCCGGGCGAGGCCTTCGAGACGGTGGAGTGGGAGCCGGTCTTCGCCGAGCGCCGTTCCTAGCCGAGCCCGGTCAGGTTCTCGTACACCGCTCTGAGCCCGTCGGCCGTCTTCCGGCCGGCGGGCCTCAGCGGTGGGCGGAGCGGGCCCGCGGGGAGGTTCAGGGTGGTGAGGAGGGCCTTCGCGGTGACCGTGCCGGGGAGGCCGTCCGCCATCATCGCCTCGATGAGGGGGGTCACCCGCTGCTGGAGGTGTGCCGCGCGGGTGGTGTCGCCCGCGTCGAAGGCGTCCAGGACGGCGCGGATGTGGGCCGGGACCACGTTGGCGACCGTGCTGACGCAGCCGGCGCCGCCGACGGCGTAGAGGGCCAGGTTGTGTTCGTCGCAGCCCGCGTAGTACGCGAGGCCGGTGCGGGACATGACCTTCTGGGCGGCCAGGAAGTCGTACGAGCAGTCCTTGACCGCCCGGATGCGGGGGTGTTCCGCCAGGCGGAGGAGGGTGTCCGGTTCGATGCGGACTCCGGTGCGGGACGGGATGTCGTACAGGGCGAGGGGGAGGTCCGTCGACTCCGCGACGTCGAGGAAGTGGGCCTCGATCGCGTCCTGCGGGGGTCTGCTGTAGTACGGGGCCACCACCAGCAGGGCGTCCGCGCCGGCCTTTTCCGCCGCACGGGCCAGCTCCGCGGTGTGGCGGGTGTCGGGAGTGCCGATGCCCGCGACGATCGTCGCCCGGGCGCCGACGGCCTGGCGTACCGCCTTGACGAGGGACGACTTCTCCGCGTCGGTGGTGGTGGGGGACTCGCCCGTGGTGCCGGAGAGGACCAGGCCGTCGCAGCCGTGGGTGACCAGGTGGTCGGCCAGGTGCTGGGCGCCGTCCAGGTCGAGTGTGCCGGCGGGGGTGAACGGGGTGATCATCGCACACAGGGTGCGGCCGAGGGGTGGGGTCCTGGGGGTCATGGGGGTAGTGTCCGCCGATGGGTTGTGAAGGTCTACTTAAATGTCGTGTCCGGTATGAGTAAGCGTTGCTTTATGGATAGCGCCGGGGCGGTGGGGGTACTCGGGTTTCCCGACCCGAGAGGAGGCGCATCGTGACCGGAACCATCGAGCGACGGCCGGTTCGCGACGAGCACAGCGTGGGCGAGCTCGTCGGGCAGGCCACCGAGCAGATCTCCCGGCTGGCACGGCAGGAAGTGGCGCTCGCCAAGGAGGAGCTGGCGGAGAAGGGGCGTCGTGCGGGGCGCGGCGGCGGGATGCTGGGTGCGGCCGGGGCGTTCGGCTATGCGGGACTGCTCGCGCTCGCCGGTACGGGTGTCGCCGCGCTGGACCTGGTGCTGCCGCTGTGGGCGGCGGCGCTCATCGTGACGGGGCTGCTGTTCGCCATCGCCGGTGTGCTCGCTCTTGCCGGTCGTGGGCAGCTGCGCCGGGCCACGCCGCCCAAGCCCGAGCGGACCTTGGGCAGTGTGAAGGCCGATGTCGAGGAGATCAAGGGAAGGGCGCACCGATGACGCACGACGTGAGGCGCGCGGGGTCCCGGGCGGGGGCCCATGTGGATGCGGACGCGGAGGCGGCTGCGCCGGGGCGCGGGGCCAAGGGGCCGGACGAACTGCGGCGGCAGATCGAGCAGACGCGGCATGAACTCGGCGACACCGTCGAGGAGTTGGCCGGAAAGATGGATGTCAAGGCGCGGGCACGGGCGCGGGCCGACGATCTCCGGGACCGGGCCGGGGCGATGACCGTGCAGATGCGGAGCAGCGCGGCACACGCCGGGGAGGTCGGGGCGCGGTACCGGAAGCCGGCGGTGATCGCCGGTGCGGTGGTCGCGGTCGTCGTGGGTGCGGTGATGGTGCGGCGCCATCGCTGCTGAGGTGCCCGCGCCCCCGCGGTGCGGCGTTCCGCCGAGCGGGTGCGCGCGGCGCCTTCGATCCGGTGGGGCGGGGCGGGGTGGCCGCCCTCGGTCCGGCGCGCGATCGGGCGTTCGCATGTGCCCGAGTCGACGCGCCGGCCGCTGCGGGCGGGTACCCCCGTCCCGCCCTCTCGCCGCCGTGGGCGGCCTCTCGCTACGGGCGGAAGCGCAGTACCTGCGGGTCGTGGTCGCTGATCTGGTCGTGGAACTCCGCGTTGATGTGCACGCTGTCGTACGCGAAGCCGCCGCGGCGGATGGACGGGCTGATCAGGATCTGGTCCAGGGTCTGGCTGTTGCCCTGGTAGACGTACGAGTAGCGCTCCGACTTCGGGAGGGACTTGATCGCCGACCAGAGGGTGCCCTCACCTTCGAGCAGTTCGGTGGTCCGCGAGAACTCGAAGTCGTTGATGTCGCCCAGGACCACCACATCGGCGTTCTTCTGGGTCTTGAGGATCTTCGCCGTGAAGTCGTGGACCGCCTCGGCCTGGAGGTGGCGCTGGGTCTCCGAACCGCGGGACGGGGGCTGGTACTGGGCGGTCAGGCCCTGGTCGCCCCCCTTCGACGCGAAGTGGTTGGCGATGACGACGACCGTGCGGCCCCGGAAGGTGAACTCGCCGGCGAGCGGCTTGCGGCTGTTGTCGAAGGCCTCGGAGGCCGGGTCGATCCGGCCGGGGGAGAGCGTCAGGGCCGCCTTGCCGCGGATCTTCGTGACGTCGGTGGCGGTCGTGGCGTCGCCGCCCGGACGGTCGGTGAAGGAGACCCGGGCGGGGTTGAAGAGGAAGGCCTGGCGGATGTTGCCGCCGGGTTCGCCGCCGTCCTGCTTGTCGGCGGGGTCGACGGAGCGCCAGTCGTAGCGGGGGCCGCCCGCCGCCTCGATGGCGTCGATCAGCCTGGTCATCGTCAGGTCGGCGGCGACCGTGCCGTCGTCGGTGGCGCCGTTGTTGTCCTGGATCTCCTCCAAGGACACGATGTCGGGGGACCGGAGGTTGTTCACGATCGCGGCGGCGTGGGCGGCGAAGGTGTCGTCGGCGGGGTCGAGGTTCTCGACGTTGTAGGTGGCGACGGCCAGTTCGGTGCCGTGCTGCTCGCGGGTCGTCTCACGCCGGAGACCCCCGCTCTCGAGGGTGCCCAGCTCGTTGGCCACGAGGGTGTAGCCGCCGTACTGGTTGTAGTCCAGGGGACCCGTGGTGGCGCCGGTGAGGGTGTCGCCGACGTTCGCGTCGGGGAACTCGGACGCCTTGCCCAGCGACTGGATCTGGAGGCGGCCGGTGTTCTGGGCGTCGTAGGAGCCGTAGACCGTGCCGCCCCGGCGGTTGCGGTGCTCGTACGGCTTCACCGTGACCCAGAGTTCGGTGTACGGGTCGGTGGCGCCCACCACCCGGGTGTCGGAGACCCGGACGTTCATGCCCTCCAGGGACTCATAGAGGTCCAGGGCGTACGCGGCGGGGCGCAGGGGGAGCGCGTTGATCGAGCCGTTCGGCTCGGGGGTGTAGGCGGCGGGAACGGAGTGGGCGTCGATGGTGGTGGCGGCCGGGAGCGGGTTGCCGCTGGAGACGACTGTGAAGGCCGGACGGGTGATCTGCGTCAGGGACTGGTTGCCCGAGGACGCGCCTCCTGGGACGTACTCGGATATCGTGCCCGAGACCGTGACGGCGTCGCCCACGGAGACACCCTTGGGGGTGGAGCTCGTGAAGACGAAGACGCCCTCGCTGGTGGCCGGGTCGGCGTCCGGGGCGGGGTCCTGGATCCAGAAGCCGCGGGACGAGCCGTAGGTGCGGACGCCGGTGACGATTCCGGCCACGTCCGTGACCTGCTTGCCCGCCAGCGGTGAGGTGCGGGTGTCGCCCTGGACGTCATGGATGCGCACCGTGTCGGCGTGCGCGGGTGACGTGAGGACGACGGTGGATGCCGCGGAACACACGGCGGCGACGGTGAGCGCGGCGAGGCGCGCGGACGACTTGCTCGGCAACGGACTTCCTCCGGGAAACGTGTGACCCGCCCATTTCTACGCGCGTCAATCTCCAGCCGAGCCGGGCCACTTGTCAAGGTTTCAGCCATGTACGGCGGCTGAAGGGGAGATGAAGCGGGTGGCATGGGTGGAAATCCGTCTAGGCTGAGCGGCTGAGTCGTTAACGGGCCGAGGAGAAACAGCCGATGTCAGACAGCTCCATCCTGCCGCCTGCGCGGCTGCGTCCCGAAGCGGAGCTGGCGCGCGACGCCCTGTCCACCCCGCTGCTCTCCCGGGCCGCCGGGCTCGCCCGCTGGGCAGGGCCGGACACCAGGGTCGACGCCGGGGGCGGCCTCGTCGACGAGCAGGTGCCGGCGGCTGCCGCGGAGCTGGGCCTGACCGGGGAGGACGCCGCGGCCGACGCCAGTGAGGCCTGGCGCGTCGCCGTGGACGCCGGGCTCGTCGAGGTGGTCGACGAGGAGGAGGGGACCGTCGCCGCGGGGGACGCTCTGGCGCTGCTCACCGGCGGTTCGCCGCAGGACGTGCTCGAGGTGTGGCTCGCGGCCCTGGAGACGGTGATCGGTGACGCGAGCGTTCCGGACCTGGGCGGGCTGGTCGACGCCATCGCCGAGGGCGAGGAGTCCGGGGAGTTCGATCTCGACGCGCTGGACTGGGATCCGGAGGCCGAGGCGGAGTTCCTGGACGGGGTGCTCGGCAATCTCTACCTGCTGACCGTGGGCGGGGAGGGCGTCGACGGGGCGATGGTGCCGTTGCCCGGGCTGGCCGCGTCGGTGATCGTGCCCGGTGACATGGCCGAGCCCACCAACGACGTCCTGGAGCAGGTGTCCGACGCGATGATGCGGTTGGACGACCGGTTCCGCATGCTGGAGCCGGTCGGGCTCGTGGAGTACCGGCCGGTGGACGAGGCGCTGATGACCGACGAGGAGCCCGCCGGGCCGGTCGACGACACCGACGTCTCCCGTTACGGCATGGTGCGGCTGACCCCGCTCGGGCTGTACGGACTGCGCGCCCGGCTGCTGGAGGCCGGGTTCGAGGCGCCGGCCGTGGGCGACCTCGTGGACAAGGGCGCGGACGCGCTGCTCGACGGTACGGCCCTCTTCCCGCCGGCCGCCGCCCACGCGGAGACCGAGCGGTGGCTGGACCGGCGTGAACCGCTGCGGGCCGCACGCGAGTTGCTGGCGGCGGCACGCGGGGCGGACCAGGGTGCGCCGCTGCGGCGGCTGCGGTGCCAGCAGGCGCTGTCGCTGGTCGGCGCGGCGGCGGAGCCCGCGCTGCGGGAGGTGCTGGACGATCCCGAACTCGGCGGACTGGCCCGGGTGTGGCTGGCCGAGCACGGGGCGACCGACGTACCGCCGCCGTCCGAGGCCCTGATCTTCTGGCTGACCGTCGACACGGTCGCCGCCCAGCTCGCCGCCGAGGGCAACTCCGAGGAACTGCGCTCCCTGGTGGAGGGGCTGGCGCGGCAGCACAGCGGCTTCTTCGACACGGCCTGGCGGGTGGAGCATCCGGCCACCGCCGACGTGCTGGAGGCCATGGGGCGGCTGCACCCCGACAAGCGGATCGCGAAGGAGGCACGGAAGGCGGCGTTCAAGGCCCGGTCGCAGCACGGGGGCTGAGCTCCTCGACGGGACCCGTGCGGTTCACGGAAGGGAGAACCCCCGTGACCCTCGGTGTTCAACCGGCGTTCAGGCGCGGGCGGGAGCGTGGCGGGCGCACGGGGTTCGCCACCCTCCACGGCCCAGCCACGTCACAGGAGACAGCATGTCGCTCACCCGCAGGGACTTCGCCAGAACGTCCGCGATCGCCGGCGCCGGTGTCGCGCTGACGGGCAGCGTGGCCGCCCTCGCCTCCGCGCCCAACGCCCTTGCGACCGCCGACGCCGAGAGCACGGACGAGGGCACCGAGGAAGCGGCGGGGCGGCACGGCGGGGTCGGGTACGGGCCGCTGCTCGCCGACCCGGACGGACTCCTCGCCCTGCCCGCGGGGTTCACCTACCGCGTCCTCACCCACACCGGCAGGACCCGGCTGGAGTCGGGCGAGTTCACGCCCGCCGAGCACGACGGCACGGCCGCCTTCCCCGGCCCGCGCGGCAGCACCCTCCTGGTCAACAACCACGAGATGGACGGCCCGCGCGACGAGGCCGAGTTCCCGGTCCCGCTCACCGAGGGCCTCGTCTACGACCCGGCCGCACCCGGCGGCTGCACGGTCGTCGAGGTCCGCCCCGACGGCGGCGTCGCCGAATGGGTCGGCATCGCCGGCACCGCCAACAACTGCGCCGGCGGCAGCACCCCCTGGGGCACCTGGCTCACCTGCGAGGAGAACTCCGACCGGGCCGGCGAGAACGGCATGACCAAGGACCACGGCTACGTCTTCGAGGTCGACCCCGCCGACCGGCGCGCCAACCGCGACCCCAAGCCGCTGAAGTTCTTCGGCCGTTACGACCACGAGGCCGTCGTCATCGACACCAAGCGCGGCCACGCCTACCTCACCGAGGACGCCGACGAGCCCAACGGCCTCTTCTACCGCTGGACCCCGCCGGAGGGCTTCCGCTACGGTCCCGGCGCCCTCCGCAGGCTCGCCGACGACGCCGGCGTCCTCCAGGCACCCAAGTGCTACGACTCCGGCGGCCGGTACGTCGACGACCTCTCCCGCGCCACGAGGACCGGCACGGTGTACGGCGTCGACTGGGTGGACGTACCCGACCGCGACGCGCGGACCGTCGACGTGCGCGAGCAGTTCGGGGACGGAGAGGTCACCCGCGCCCGCAAGCTGGAGGGCATGTGGTGGGGCGACGGCGGGGCGTACATCGTCTCCTCCTACGCCCGCGAGGAGAGCCCCGTGCAGCACGACGGCCAGGTCTGGTTCTACGACCCCAGGCGCCGCACGCTGACCCTGAAGGTCCTGCTCGGCGTCAACCGGAATCCGGCGAAGGACGGCGCCTTCGACGGCCCGGACAACATCACCGTCTCGCCGTACGGCGGTCTGATCATCGCCGAGGACGGCGAGGGCGTGCAGCACCTGTTCGGCGCCACCGACAGCGGACGCACCTACCCCATCGCCCGCAACGAACTGAACATCGGCACCGAGGACGAGCCGGAGTTCAGCGAATTCACCGGCGTCACCTTCTCGCCCGACGGGAAGACCCTGTACGCCAACATCCAGGAACCCGGCATCATGCTCGCCATCACCGGCCCGTGGAAGCGGCAGAAGCGCCGGTGACCGATTCGCTCGCCCGGAGCACGACCCGGTGAAGGGCCGCTCCGGTCCGGGACCCTCCCCGCTGCCCGCTCGGTAGGGTACGGGGAGGGTCCCGGGGTGAGGAGTGGGTGATGGCGCAGGTCAGGTCCATGCGCGCGGACGCCCGCCGCAATCGGGAGCTGCTGCTGGAGGCCGCGGTGGAGGCGTTCGCCGCGCACGGTGAGGGTGCCTCGCTCGACGACATCGCCAAGCGGGCGGGCGTCGGGTCCGGCACGCTCTACCGGCACTTCCCGACCCGTCGGGCGCTGCTGGAGGCCGCGTACGTCGACCGCATCGAGTCGATCGCGGCGCGGGCCGGCGAACTGGCCGAGCGGCTGCCGCCGGGCGAGGCGCTGGTGGAATGGCTGAACGAACTCGGCGCCGGGATGCTCCGGATCCGGGGGCTGCGGGCGCTGCTGGGTGCCGCCGTCGGGGACGGCGGCACGGAGTGCTGCGATCCGCTGAAGAGCGCGGTGGACCGGCTGGTCGGGGCGGCGTGGGAGGCGGGCGTCCTGCGGCGGGACGTCGGGTCCGTCGATGTGCTGCGGCTGGCCCACGGCGTGGCGACGGCCTCGGAGCTGGCGGGCGGGGAGGGCACGCAGATCCGCCGCTACCTGGGGTTGCTGATGGACGGGCTGCGGGCGTAGGGCCTGTCCGGGCGCCCCTGGGCGGGGGACGCCCGACGGCTCGTCCGAGTGGCTACAGTGCCTGGCCGGCCGGCTTCACCATCCCCCGCACCGTGCGGGACTTCACGAAGTCGCCCATCGCGGTCATCTCCCACTCGCCGGAGAACTGGCGGATCAGCTTCGCCATCATCACGCCCGTCTGCGGTTCGGCGCTGGTGAGGTCGAAGCGGACCAGCTCCTCGCCCGTGGTGGCGTCCATGAGGCGGCAGTAGGCCTTGGCGACCTCGGTGAACTTCTGGCCGGAGAAGGAGTTGACCGTGAAGACCAGGCCGGAGACCTCCTGGGGGAGGCGTCCGAGGTCCACGGTGATCACCTCGTCGTCCCCGCCGCCCTCGCCGGTGAGGTTGTCGCCGGAGTGCTTGATCGCGCCGTTCACGATCTGCAGCTTGCCGAAGTAGCAGCTGTCGATGTGGTTGCGCTGCGGGCCGTAGGCGATGACCGAGGCGTCCAGGTCGATGTCCTTGCCGCGGTAGGCCGGCTCCCAGCCGAGGCCCATCTTGACCTGGGAGAGCAGCGGGCGGCCGCCCTTCATCAGGGAGACGGTCTGGTTCTTCTGGAGGCTGACCCGGCCCTTGTCGAGGTTGATCTTCCCGGTGCCGGGGGCGGCGGCGGGCGGAGCCGGGGGCATGGCGGGGGCGGGGGGCGCCTGCGGCGCGGACACCGGCGGGGCGGGCGGCGGAGTGACCGGCTGGGTGGCGGGCGCGGCGGGCGCGGCGGGTTCCTCGACGGTGACGCCGAAGTCGGTGGCGATGCCGGCCAGGCCGTTCGCGTAGCCCTGGCCGACCGCTCGGGCCTTCCAGGCGCCGTTGCGCAGATAGATCTCGACGATCACGAGGGCCGTCTCGGTGCCGAGGCGCGGGGGAGTGAACGTGGCCAGGACCGCGTTGTCGTCCGCGCCGCGGATGGTGGCGGTCGGTTCGATGCCCTGGAAGGTCTGACCGGCGGCGTCGGGGCTCGCGGTGACGACGATCTTCTCGATGCCGGGCGGGACGGCCGCGGTGTCGATCGTGATGGCGTCGGGGGCGGTGCCACCGCCGGAGCGGTGGGTCACACCGGGGCCGACGGGCTGGTTGTAGAAGATGAAGTCGTCGTCGGAGCGCACCTTGCCGTCGGCGGTGAGCAGCAGGCCCGATACGTCGAGCCGCACCGGAGCGGCGACGTCCACCGTCACGCGGGCGGTGGGGAGAGGGATGTTCGAGCCGGGGGTCATAGCTGTCATGCCCGGTGAACGAGCGGGACCGTTTTGCCGTTCCCTTACCTGTGGCCCGTTTGGCGCAGTCGGTTTTCGGCCGGGCTCAGCGGCGGTTGCGGGGGTGGTCACGGGCGGTTCGTTCGTTGCCGCGTTTGTAGTTCCCCGTCCAGCGGGCCATGACGAACTGGGGGTCGGGGGCGGTGGTGACCTCGGTGAGGAAGCGGGCGGCCCGGTCGCCGTGGAGGGTGGTCGCCGGGCGGTTGTGACGAGTGATGCGGACGGTGCCGGTGGCGTGGGCCTCGTAGACGAAGCCGCTCGGTCCGGGCATGCGGGAATGGTACGGGGGCGGGGCGGGGAGCCCCAGAGGTTTTCGCCCCCCGCCGCCCCTGTCCGTCCCCTTCCGGGGCTCCGCCCCGGACCCCCGCTCCTCAAACGCCGGAGGGACTGAAGCCGGCCTGTCCGGCGCTCGAGGACGAGGCCCGTCCCGTGCCGAGGGGGCCCGGGGGACGGGAACGGGCAGGGCGGCGGGGGCGAAAAACGCCTACGGCACCACCACGATCTTCCGGCCCACGCCCGCCGCGAACTGGTCCAGGGCCTGGGGGTACTGGTCGAGAGGCAGACGGTCGCTGATGAAGACGTCCGGGTCCAGGACGCCGTTCGCGAAGAGCTCCGCCGCCCGCTCGTAGCTGTGCAGGACGGCCATCGAGCCGGTGATGGTGATCTCCTGGTTGTAGATCCGGTACGGATCGATCGTCACCCGCGTCGCGTAGTCGGCGACCCCGAACTGCAGGAACGTACCGGCCTTGGCCACCCGGTCCAGGCCGTCCTGGATCGCGGCCGCGTTGCCCGTCGCGTCGATGACGAGGTCCCAGCCCTGGGGGCGGTCGAGTTCGTCCGGGTTCGCCGCCGACGCGGAGACCCCCAGCCGCCGCGCCGTCTCCAGCCGCGCCGGGTTCAGGTCCACCATGTCCACACTCGCCGCACCGGTCCGCTTCGCCAGCTCCAGCATCATCAGGCCCATGGTCCCGGACCCGTAGATCAGCACGTGCGCGCCGAGCCGCGACTGCAGCACGTCGTAGCCGCGCACCGCGCACGACAGGGGCTCGATCAGCGCCGCGTCCTGGGTGCGGACGTGCTCGGGGAGCTTCACGCAGTTCGCCACCGGCGCCACCGCGTACTGTGCCGCGCCGCCCGCCGTGGTGACGCCGATCGCCGCCCAGCGTTCGCAGAGGTTGTTGTGGCCGTTGCGGCAGTAGCGGCACTCGTGGCAGTACAGGGAGGGGTCGACCGCGACCCGGTCGCCGAGCGACACCTCCGTGACCTGGGAGCCGATCCCGACCACCTCGCCGGCGAACTCGTGTCCGGGCACGATCGGCAGCTTCGGCGCGAACTCGCCCTGGAGGATGTGCAGGTCCGTGCCGCACAGCCCGCACGCGGCGACCTCGACGACGACGTCGCGCGGCCCCGGCGTCGGGTCCGGGACCTCGGTGACGACGGCCTTGCCCACGGACTCGATGACGGCGGCCTTCATTTCACGGCTCCCAACGACAGGCCCTGGACCAGTTTGTCCTGGGCGGCGAACCCCGCGGCGAGCACCGGCAGGGAGATGACGAGCGACGCGGCGCACACCTTGGCCAGGAACAGGCCCTGGCTGGTGATGAAGCCGGTCAGGAAGACGGGGGCGGTCTCGGCGACCACGCCCGTCAGGACCCGGGCGAACAGCAGCTCGTTCCAGCTGAAGATGAAGCAGATGAGGGAGGTGGCGGCGATGCCGGGGAGCGCGATGGGCGCGACGACCCGGGTCAGGACGGTCGGCAGCTTCGCGCCGTCCACCCGTGCCGCCTCGATGATCGCGACCGGGACCTCGGCGAGGAAGGACTGCATCATCCACACCGCGATCGGCAGGTTCATCGAGGTGTAGAGGATGACCAGCAGCCAGATGTTGTCCAGCATGTCCGTGTTCTTGGCGAACAGGTAGATCGGCAGCAGGCCCGCCACCACCGGCAGCATCTTGGTGGAGAGGAAGAAGAACAGGACGTCCGTCCACTTCTTCACCGGGCGGATGGACAGGGCGTAGGCCGCGGGGAGGGCCAGCAGCAGGACCAGGAGCGTCGAGGTGACGGACGCGACCATGGAGTTGATCAGGGACGGCCAGGGGCTCGCGCCGCCGCCCGCGCCGAAGAACTCGCGGTAGCCGTCGAGGGTGAGGGCGGCCCCGAAGGACGGGGGATTGGTGGCGGCGTCCGCCTCGGAGTGGAAGGACGTCAGGGCCATCCAGGCGATGGGCAGGAAGAACACGATGCCGGCCAGCCAGGCGACCAGGCCGAGGCCCGCTCCGCTCCGGAACCGGCCGCTGGTGCGTACGGCGACGTTGCTCATGCGCGGGACGCCTCCTCACGGAACAGGGACGACACCACGCGCAGGGCGAGGGTCGCGATGACGAGCGAGCCGATGACGACCAGGACGCCGGCCGCCGAGGCGAGGCCGTTCTCGTGAGCCTGGTAGAAGGTCTGGTAGACGGTGTAGGGCAGGTTCGCGGTGCCCAGGCCGCCGGACGTGATCGTGAAGACCGCGTCGAAGTTCTGCACGATGTAGATCGACCCGAGCAGGGCGCCCAGTTCGAGGTAGCGGCGCAGGTGGGGCAGGGTCAGGTAGCGGAAGATCTGCCAGTTGCTCGCCCCGTCCACCCGGGCGGCCTCCATCTGCTGCTGGTCCCTGCTCTGCAGGCCGGCCAGCAGGATCAGCATCATGAACGGGGTCCACTGCCACACCAGCGCGGCCTCGACGGCGAGCAGCGGCGTGTCGGAGATCCAGTCGGGCTGGGGACCGCCCACGTAGTGCAACAGGCCGTTGAGGAGGCCGTACTCGGGGTTGTAGAGGACGTGCTTCCACAGCAGCGCCGCCGCCACCGGGACCACCAGGAACGGGGCGATGAGCAGGGTGCGCACGATGCCCCGGCCGCGGAACTTCCGGTCCAGCAGGAGGGCGAGGAGCAGTCCGAGGACGAGGCTGGCCAGCACGACCGCCACCGTCAGCAGGATCGTCGTCCACACCGACTTGCGCAGGGCCTCGTCGGTGAGGACCTCCTGGTAGTTCTCGAAGCCGGCGAAGTGCCGGGCGTCGGGGTAGAGGGCGTTCCAGTCGAAGAAGGAGATCACCAGCGTCGCCACGAAGGGCAGCTGGGTGACCGCGATCATGAAGATCAGGGCGGGCAGCAGCGGGGCCCGGGTGGCCCAGGCACGCAGCCGCGCGGAGGGCCGGTGAGGAGCCGGTCGTGTCTCTGGTGCGGCCACGGGGGCCGTCGTCGTGGCGGTCATCGTCCCTCGTACTCCTCGGCGATCTCTTCTGCGAGCTGCTGGGACTTCTTCAGGGCCGCGTCGACGGACTGGCGTCCGGCGATGGCCGCGCTGATCTCCTGGGAGACCTTCAGGCCGAGGTCGGTGAACTCGGGGATGCCGACGAACTGGATGCCGGGCGCGGGGCGCGGCTGCACGCCGGGGTCGTCGGGCCTGGCCTGTTCGATGGCTTCCTTGGTCATCTCCTGGAACGCGGCGGCCTCGGCACGGTAGTCCGGGTTGGCGTAGGTGGAGGCGCGCTTGCCGGCCGGGACGTTGGACCAGCCGAACTCGTCGCCGACCAGCTGCTCGTACTCCTTGCTGGAGGCCCAGGAGACGAACTTCCAGGCGTTGCCGGGGTTGCGGGAGGCGTCCTGGATGCCCCAGGCCCAGGTGTAGAGCCAGCCGGAGGACTCCGTCTTCTCGACCGGCGCCGGGGCGTAGCCGAGCTTGCCCTTCACGGGGGACTTGTCCGCCTCCAGGGCGCCGGCCGCGGAGGTGGCGTCGTACCACATGGCGACCTTGCCCTGGGTCATGTTGTTCAGGCACTCGGCGAAGCCGGCCTGGGGCGCGCCGGCCTCACCGTGCTCGCGGACCAGGCCGACGTAGAACTCCACCGCCTCCTTCCACTCGGGGGAGTCGAGGCGGGCCTTCCAGTCCTTGTCGAACCAGGTGCCGCCGAAGGTGTTGACCACCGTGGTCAGCGGGGCCATGACCTCGCCCCAGCCGGGCAGGCCGCGCAGGCAGATGCCCTTCATGCCCGGTTCGGCGCCGTCGAGCTCGGCGGCGAGGTCGGCCACCTGCCGCCAGGTGGGGGCGTCGGGCATGGTCAGGCCCTCCTTCTCGAAGATGTCCTTGCGGTACATCAGGAAGGAGGACTCGCCGTAGAAGGGCTGGCCGTAGAGCTTGCCGTCGTCGCCGGTGAGGGACTGGCGCATCGGCTTGAGGACGTCCTGCTCGTCGTAGGCGGCGTCCTTGCCCACGTAGGAGTCCATCTCCTTCAGCCAGCCGTTGCGGGCGTAGATGGGGATCTCGTAGTTGGACAGCGTGGCCACGTCGTACTGGCCGGCCTGGTTGGCGAAGTCCTGGCTGATCTTGTCGCGGACGTCGTTCTCCGGCAGCACGGTGAAGTTCACCTTGATGCCGGTGTCCTTGGTGAAGTGGTCCGCGGTCAGCTTCTGCAGCTCGACCATCTGCGGGTTGTTGACCATCAGGACGTTGATGGAGTCACCGCCGGATCCGGCCCCGCCCGCCCCGACCCAGCAGCCGGAGAGCAGCGGGGCGAGTAGCGTCCCTGCGGCGACCGCGGCGAGTGTGGCTCGCGGCCTCCGTCGGCTCTGGGTTCGCATGGATCGCTCCTGGACATATAGGGGTATAACGGGCGTCGCCTGGTAGGGGTAGGCCCGATGGGGACGTAAAACAGTGTGCTGAGCTGATCTTTTTCAGACCCGGATGACCTGCGGCCCCAGCAGGGAGTAGCGATGGGCCTCGGACGCCGGGAGCAGGGTGCTCGTGACGATCGCCTCCAGCGCGCCGACCTCGGCGAACCGGCAGAAGCTGACCGCCCCGAACTTGGTGTGGACGCCGGCGAACACCACGCGGCGGGAGGCCCGCACCGCCTGCGCCTTGACCTCGCTGACCGCCGGGTCGGGCGTGGTCAGTCCGTGTTCGCGGGAGATCCCGTTGGCGCCGATGAACGCCAGGTCGACGACGAAACCGGAGAGCATCTTCGTCGTCCAGTGGTCGACGGTGGCGAGGGTTCCGGAGCGGACCCGGCCGCCGAGCAGCAGGACGGACGCGGTGCCGGTCTCCGCGAGCGCGCCCGCGACCGGCAGGGAGGCGGTGACCACGGTGAGCGGCCGGTCGGTGGGCAGGGCCTCGGCGATGAGCTGCGGGGTGAAGCCCTCGTCGACGAAGACCGTCTCGGCGTCCCCGAGCAGCTCGGCCGCGGCGGCCGCGACCCTGCGCTTCTCGGGGACGTGGCTGGTGGCGCGGAAGGCGAGCGTCGTCTCGAAGCCGGCGCTCTCCACGGGATAGGCGCCGCCGTGGGTGCGGCGCACCAGACCGTGGTCCTCCAGGGCGCGCAGATCCCGCCGTACGGTCTCCTTGGCCACGCCCAGTTCGGCGGCGAGCGCGCTGACGTCGACCGAACCGGTGGTGCGCGCCACCCGTACGATCTCCCGCTGGCGCTCTTCGGCCGTCCTGTTGCTCATGGCCGGACACCCGCTTCCTGATCTCGCTGCCCGTTCGGGCCCGGTGGGACCCATGCAGGAAGTTTTACAGCGGGCTTTCGATGCTGACCAGGTCTGTTGCGGGCCCGTTCCTGCCCGGTTGTGCCCGTTCGGCTCGTCCCGTACCCGGCTCGGACCTGGGAGGGCGCGGTCGAACGGGTGGGAGCGGGCAGCACGGATGCCCGCATGCGGCGGCGGGCGGGCCCGTTCGGTGCCCGCCCGCCGTGGGATGCGTCGATTTTCCGTCTGTTTCCGTCCGGGTCCCGCCGTCAGTACGGCCAGACGGGCGGGTCGGTGACGAAGTGGCCGCCCAGACGGGCGTGCGCCGGGTTGTCCGGGTCCAGCTCGCCCTGTTCGGCGATCAGCTTCTCGGCGTACGGCTCGGAGTCGTCCTGCGGGTCGTAGCCGAGCGCCCGCGCGGAGGTGAGGTCCCACCACAGCCGGGTGTTGGCGGAGGAGCCGTGGACGACGGTGTGGCCGACGTTCTCGGCGGTCAGGGCGGCGTGGAAGAGGCGGGCGCCGTCGGCAGGGCTCATCCACACCGAGAGCATGCGCACGCTGGTCGGCTCGGGGAAGCAGGAGCCGATGCGCACGGAGACGGTCTGCAGGCCGTGCTTGTCCCAGTAGAGCTGGGCGAGGTCCTCGCCGAAGCACTTGGACAGGCCGTAGAAGGTGTCCGGGCGGCGCGGGGTGTCGACCGGGATGAGGGGGTCGTCGCCCTGCGGGCGCGGGGTGTAGCCGACGGCGTGGTTGGAGGAGGCGAAGACGATGCGGCCGACGCCCTCCTCGCGGGCGGCCTCGTACAGGTTGTACGTGCCCTCGATGTTGGCCTTCAGGATCTTCTCGAACGGGGCTTCCAGGGAGATGCCGGCCAGGTGGACGATCGCGTCGACGCCGCGGACCGCCTCGCGCACGGCGTCCTTGTCGGCGAGGTCCGCGACGATCGCGTCCGGTTCGCCGTCGATGGGGCGCAGGTCGAGCAGGCGCAACTCGTAGCCGTGGTCCGGGAGCAGGCCCCGCATCAGCGTGCCGAGGCCGCCGGCGGCGCCGGTGAGCAGAACGGTGCGGGGAGCGGGCATCCTCGGGTCTCCTTGCATGGTCGGCCGTGCCGCCCGTACATATGAGTCCATATATATGGATGCACGGCATTCATATTCATGGACACGCTAAGGAGGCGGGACGTGACGCGTCAAGTATTCCGCGACTTCCTGTGGAGCGAAAGAATTCGCTGGTGTGTGACGAGTTGCAGTGCTTGACCGGGGTCCCGGGGGGTCTTAGCGTGAACATGTTCAGAGGTATGGACGCGAATCAGGAATATGGACCTGGGAGAGCTTGTGACGTCAGCCCCTCTCACCGCCCGACTCGGTGTCCCCAGCGGGCCGCTGTTCTTCCCGGTCACCGCCTACGGACCCGACGGCTCCGTCGATCTCGACACCTACCGGCTCCATGTGCGGCGCGGGGTGGAGGCCGGTGCCGCCGCCGTGTTCGCCTGCTGCGGCACCGGTGAGTTCCACGCGCTGACGCCGGAGGAGTTCGAGCTGTGCGTGACGGCGGCCGTGGAGGCCGCCGACGGGCGCGTCCCGGTCGTCGCGGGCGCCGGCTACGGCACCGCGCTCGCGGTCCGCTACGCCCGCCTCGCCGAGCGCGCCGGGGCCGACGGGCTGCTCGTGATGCCGCCGTACCTGGTGCGGGCCGCGCAGGAGGGACTGCTGCGGCACTACCGGCAGGTGGCCGCCGCGACCTCCCTGCCGGTGATCGTCTACCAGCGCGACAACGCCGTCTTCACCCCCGAGAGCGTCGTCGGACTGGCCCGCACGGAGGGGATCGTCGGCTTCAAGGACGGTCTCGGCGACCTCGGCCTGATGCAGCGGATCGTCAGCGCCGTACGCGTCGAAGGCCCCGGTGACTTCCTGTACTTCAACGGGCTGCCGACCGCCGAGCTGACCCAGCCCGCCTACGGCGGCATCGGCATCACCCTCTACTCGTCCGCGGCGTTCTGCTTCGCGCCCGAGATCGCCCTCGCCTGCCACACGGCCTTCCGCACCGGCGACACGGCCACCGCGCACCGCCTGATCGACGGCTTCTACCGGCCGTTCGTCGAACTGCGCGCCCGGGGCCGCGGCTACGCCGTCTCCCTCGTCAAGGCCGGCGTACGCCTGCGCGGCCTCGACGTGGGGGAGGTGCGGCCGCCGCTGCACGAACCGGCCGGGGACCATGTCAAGCAGCTCGCTCGGCTGATCGAGCGGGGACACGCGCTGCTCGAGGAGGACAAGTGAAGGCGTCGGCGTTCGTCTATCCCTGGGACGTCAACGGGGACCCGGAGGCACCCGCGCGGATCGCCGCGCTCGGCACGGCGCAGGTGACGCTCGCCTCCGCCTACCACTCCACGCGCGCGCTGACCCCCCGCCACCCGCGCCACCGCGTCGTCACCGCCGAGTACGCGGCCGTGCTGTACCCGGCGGGGGACCACTGGTCCGGCCGCGCCCCGCGCCCGTACCCGGCCGGGGACTGGGCGCCCGGTGACGCCTTCGGCGAGGCCGCCGCCGCGCTCGCGGACGCGGGCCTTCAGGTGCACACGTGGGTGGTGCTCGCGCACAACTCCCGCCTCGGCGCGGAGCATCCGGACACCTCGGTGGTCAACGCCTACGGCGACCGCTACCCCTGGGCGCCGTGCATCGCCCGGCCCGACACGCGCGCGTACCTGACCGACCTGGCCGCCGAGGCGGCGGTACGGCCCGGGGCGCGCGGCACCGAGCTGGAGTCCCTCGGCTGGTACGGACTGGCCCATCTGCACGCCCACGACAAGACCGCCGGGGTCGGGCTCGGGGACGCCGGGCAGTACCTGATGTCCCTGTGCTTCTGCCCGTCCTGCCGCGAGGGCTACGGCACCCGGGGCCTGGACGCCGACGAACTCGCCGCCGCCGTACGCGCCGCGCTGGAACCGGTGTGGCGGGGGGCGCCCTCCGACGGGGGCTGGACGGGCGTCGGAAAACTCCTCGGCGAGGAAACGGCGAACGCCACCCGCGCGTGGCGCGACGAGACGGCCCGCACGCTCCAGGAGGCCGCGGTCACCGCCGTACGGCAGGCCGCCCCCGAGGGCTTCCAGGTCCTGCTGCACGCGGACCCGGTGTCCTACCACTGCGGCGCCAACGCCGGTGTCGACCCGGCCCACATCCTCTCCGTCGCCGACGGAGTGGTCGTGCCGTGCACCGGAGGCGCCGGGCTGCTGACCCCGTTCGCCCGGGAGGCCGGCGCGGACACCGTCCTCGCCGCCAACTTCACCGTCGTCTCCGGAATGGGCGGCAGCCCCGGCACCCTCGCCGCGGACGCGGCCGAGGCCCGCCGCCTGGGCGCCACGGAACTGCGCCTGTACCACGCGGGGCTGGCGTCGGACGGGGACCTGGAGGCGGTGCGGTCGGCGCTGGCCGGGCTCTGAGGCGCCGGGGGCGTGACGGTGCGAGGGCTGGGCCGGGGGTGTGTGGCGCAGCCCGGCGTTTGCGGGGTGCCTCCCCCACTCTCGGCTCCGCTCGAGCGGGAGGTACCCCACCGCCCACCCGTGCCGCCCCAGCGGCACGATTGCCCGCAGCAGCGGCGGCGCGGTTGCCCGCAGCGGCGGCGGCGCGGTTGGTCGCAGTTGTGTCATGCCGGGGTGGGGTTCGGCCGGTGGGTGAGGAGTGTTGCCGCCGTTGCCGTCAGGGCGCAGCCGAGGGCGGCCAGAAGCAGGCGGTGGTCGAGGAGTTCGACCAGGGCCGCGCCCGCCGCCAGGCCGAGCACGTTCGGCGTGTACACCAGGGTGTTGGCGGTGCCGGTGACCCGCCCCAGCAACGGGCCTGGGGTCTCGTGCTGCACGGCGGTGAGCGTGGCGATCAGTACGGCGGGCAGCCCCGCGCCGATCGCCGCGCTGCACGCCCACGCCAGCGGGTCGTCCGGCACCGCGCGCAGCGCCACCGCGACGGCCAGCAGGGCGATGCCGTACGCCGCGAAGCGCCGTTCGCCGAGGCGCCGCAGGGCGGGACCGGAGAGCAGGCCGACGAGCACCGATCCCGCGCCCTGGACGGCGTACAGCACACCGGCGTACGCGGGGGAGTGACCGAGGGCGTCGACCACGGCGTAGACCAGCGCCCCGCTCAGGCCCGCGCACAGCATCGAGGCACCGCCCGCCAGCACCAGCGGGCGCAGTACCGGGTGCGCCCACAGAAAACGGGCGCCTTCCACGGTCCGTTCACGACGTCCGCCCCTTGGCGGCTCGGGCCGGTCCTCCCGTACCCGCAGAAACGCGTACACGACCGTGGCGAGCAGGAAGGTGGCCGAGTCCAGGACGGCGACGCCCGCCCCGCCGTACGCCGCGTAGAGGCCCGCTCCGGCCAGCGGCGCCAGCAGCTTCGTGCCCTCGCCGACGGTCGTCCGCAGGCCGTTGAAGTCGCCGAGCAGGGAGCGGTCCACGGCGGTGGCGATCAGCGCCGACTCGGCCGCGTCGTGGACGACGCCCGCCGCGCCGTACACGAACAGCACCGCGTACAACAGCCACAGTCCGCGCGGTGAGTCGACGGCGCAGAGGGTGAGCAGGAGGCCCGCCATGAGCAGGCTCGCGGTGATCAGCAGCGGTCTGCGGCGGAACCGGTCGGCCAGGGTGCCCAGCAGCGGGCCGGCCAGGGTGGGGGCCCACATCGCCAGCAGGCACAGGGCCGCGAGGCCGTCCGAGCCGGTGAGGTCCTTCACCCACACACCGGAGGCCAGCCACAGCGCGGAGGTGCCGAAGCCGGAGATCACCACCGAGGTGAGACAGAGACCCGAGTTGCGGTCCCGCAGCACGCGGGCCGCCGTCCATGTCGTCGTCATGCCTGCTCATCGTGGGCATAAGGACCCTCCGTGGGGATCGGGCAGGTGCCTTAGAAGGAGGGCCGCCGAGCGATGAGTTCCACGGGGCCGGCCGGTCTACCTCCCAGGACCACCGTCAAGAGGAGCAACCCGATGACCGACACCACGCTCGACCTCGGACCGCAGACCCGGATCGTGGCGCGCCTCGCCGAGGCCGTCACGGACGAGCGGCTGGAGGACGGGACACCCTGTCCGCAGTACGCCGTACGCAACATGCTGGGCCACCTCCTCGGACTGGCCGTGGCCTTCCGGGACGCGGGCCGCAAGGACCTGGGCGTCACCACGGACACCGACCCGGGAGCCGTCCTGCCGGACATCGGCCCCGGCTGGCGCGAGGAACTGCCCAAGGTGCTCGACGAGCTCGCCGAGGTCTGGCGGGATCCGGCGGCCTGGACCGGCACGACCCGCGCGGGTGGCGTGGACCTGCCGGGCGAGGTCGCCGGCGCCGTCGTCACCGACGAGCTGGTGATCCACGGCTGGGACCTGGCCCGCGCGACCGGACAGCCGTACGAGCCCGACCCCGCCGCCCTGGAGGCCACGCACACCTCCCTTCTGGCCGCCGCCGAGGACCCCGACCGGGGCGACGGCATCTTCGGCCCCGTCGTCCCCGTCCCGTCCGACGCCCCGCTCCTGGACCGGACGGTCGGCCTCAGCGGCCGGGACCCGGAATGGACGAGGCCTGCATGAAGACGAGGCCGGCATGAAGACGAGGCCCGTACACGACCGAGGCCCGCACAAAAGCCGGCGCGAGGGCCGGGGAGCCCCCCTTAGCCTCCCCGCATGACTTCCGATCTCACGCTCACCGTTCTCGGCACCGCCTCCCCGCACCCCGCCCCGGACCGCCCCGCATCCGGACACCTCCTGCGCGGCGGGGGTGCCGAGGTGTGGGTCGACGCGGGGTTCGGGACATTCGCCGAGTTGCGGAGGCACACGGATCCCGCGCGGCTCGACGCCATCTGGATCTCCCATCTGCACGCCGACCACAGCGCCGATCTGCTCGCGGCCGTGTACGGCCTCGCGTATGGCGGGCTCACCCCACCCGCACCGATCCCGGTCCACGCGCCCGCTGGCTGCGCACAGAGACTGGCCGGGTTCCTCGGGCGTCCGAACACCGGCTTCCTCGACGGCGTCTTCGACTTCCGGCCGCTGTACGACGGGCAGGTCGTCCGTCACGGCGGTCTGACCCTCACCTCCACCGCCGTCGTCCACGACGTCGAGGCCTACGGGCTGCGCGCCGAGTGCGCGGGACGCGTCCTCGCCTACTCCGGGGACAGCGGACCGTGCGCCGCCCTCACCGGACTCGCCCGCGACGCCGACCTGTTCCTCTGCGAGGCGGACATCGACGAGCATCGCGAAAGCGAACGAGTTCACCTGACGCCCGAGGACGCCGGTGGCATCGCCCGGCGGGCGGGCGTGCGCGAACTCCTCGTCACCCATGTCGGCCCCACGCTCACCCCCGAGGCGGCGACCGCCCGGGCCGCCTCCGCCTTCGGCGGACCCACCGCCACCGCCCGGGAGGGCCGCACGCACGCCGTGTGAGGCAACGGCAAGTTCCTTTGTCGGAACCATTGACGAAACTCTGGGCCACTCCTACGGTCATCGGCGTCGTACTTCGTACGTCATATATGAGACGCGATACGCGAGATCCCATACACGAGATCCGATACGCGAGATCCGAGAGGCGCGCATGACCTCTGTGCCCACGCCGATCCCCTCCCGCACGCAGTACGTGCTGGAGGAGATCAAACGCCGCATACTCACCGGCCGGTTCACACCGGGCCAGGCCCTGGTCGAGGCCGACCTCGCCGCACAGTTCGGGGTGTCCAAGACCCCGGTGCGCGAGGCGCTCAAGACCCTGGCCGGCACGGGCCTGGTCGTGATGAGCCAGTACAAGGGCGTCACGGTGCGCATGGTCGACGCGGACATGGCACGCGCGGTCTACGACGTGCGGCTGCTCCTGGAACCCGAGGCACTCAAGCGCGCCGTGCGCCGCGGCGCCTCCCTGGACGCCGCACGCGACGCGCTGACCCGGGCCGACGAGGCCGACGACACGGCCGAACGGTCGCTCGCCAACCGCGCGTTCCACCGCGCCCTCTACGTGCCCTGCGGCAACCCGCTGCTCGGCCGGATGCTCGACGAGGTCCGCGACCAGGCCGCCCTCGTCTCGGCCGTCGCCTGGGCCGCCGACCCCTCCTGGGAACGGGAGGCGAGCGAGCACCGCGAGATCCTGCGGCTCGCGCTCGACGGGGACGCGGACGGCGCGGCGCGCGCCCTGCACTCGCACATCGCGTCGTTCGTGCGACGGGCCTTCCCCGAAGTCGAAGCGGACTTCGAGGCGGCCCCGGAAG
This sequence comes from Streptomyces sp. NPDC059454, assembly GCF_042749965.1. NCBI lineage: Bacteria > Bacillati > Actinomycetota > Actinomycetes > Kitasatosporales > Streptomycetaceae > Streptomyces > Streptomyces sp. NPDC059454. The sequence goes on from NZ_JBHYVC010000060.1 coordinate 23,634, forward strand.
CCCAGAAAGAGGACGGTCAGGCATGACAACGACGTTCGAGACCCAGCGGGCGGCCCTGGCCGACGTGGTGGCGATCCCGGTGACCCCGTTCGCCGAGGACGGCTCCGTCGAACCGGACACCTACCGGGCCCTGCTGCGTCGTCTCCTCGACGGTGGCATCACGACCCTCACCCCCAACGGCAACACCGGCGAGTTCTACGCCCTGACCCCCGACGAGCGCCGGCTGGTCACCGAGCTGACCGTCGAGGAGGCCGGCGACCGCTCGGTGATCCTGGTCGGCGTGGGCCACGACGTGCCCACCGCCGTCGACTCCGCACGGCACGCCCGGGAACTCGGCGCGCAGATGGTGATGGTGCACCAGCCCGTCCACCCCTACGTCTCGCAGAGCGGCTGGGTCGACTACCACCGTGCCATCGCCGAGGCCGTGCCCGAGCTCGGCGTCGTCCCCTACCTCCGCAACGCGCAGCTCACCGGCGCCCGGCTCGCCGAACTCGCCGACGCCTGCCCCAACGTGATCGGCGTGAAGTACGCCGTGCCGGACGCGTCGAAGTTCGCCGCCTTCGCCCGGGACGCGGGACTGGAACGGTTCGTGTGGGTCGCGGGGCTCGCCGAGCCGTACGCCCCCTCCTACTTCTCGGCCGGCGCCACCGGTTTCACCTCGGGCCTGGTCAACGTCGCCCCGTCCGTCTCGCTGAACATGATCGAGGCGCTGCGCTCCGGCGACTACCCGACCGCCATGAAGGTGTGGGAGCAGATCCGCCGCTTCGAGGAACTGCGCGCCGCCAACGGCTCCGCCAACAACGTCACCGTCGTCAAGGAGGCCCTCGCCTCCCTCGGCCTGTGCCGCCGCGAAGTGCGCCCACCGAGCAGACCGCTGCCGGAGAGCGAGCGCGCCGAGGTCGCCGCCATCGCCGCGGGGTGGTCGATATGAAGTCCCCCGAGCAGCTCAGAAGCCACCAGTGGTACGGCACCGACGGCCTGCGCTCCTTCAGCCACCGCGCCCGCACCCGCCAGCTCGGCTACCTGCCCGAGGAGCACCTGGGCAAGCCCGTCATCGCGATCCTCAACACCTGGTCCGACATCAACCCCTGCCACGTCCACCTGCGCGACCGCGCGCAGGCCGTCAAGCGGGGTGTCTGGCAGGCGGGCGGTTTCCCCCTCGAATTCCCGGTCTCCACCCTCAGCGAGACCTTCCAGAAGCCGACCCCCATGCTCTACCGCAACCTCCTCGCCATGGAGACCGAGGAGCTGCTGCGGTCGTACCCGGTCGACGGCGCCGTGCTGATGGGCGGCTGCGACAAGTCCACGCCCGCCCTGCTGATGGGCGCCGCCAGCGCCGACCTGCCCACCGTGTTCGTGCCCGCCGGGCCGATGCTCCCCGGGCACTGGCGCGGCGAGACCCTCGGTTCCGGCACCGACATGTGGAAGTACTGGGACGACAAGCGGGCCGGCCTGATCGGCGACTGCGAGATGCAGGAGCTGGAGAGCGGCCTGGCCCGTTCGCCCGGCCACTGCATGACGATGGGTACGGCGTCCACGCTGACCGCCGCCGCCGAGGCCCTCGGGGTCACGGTCCCGGGCGCGTCCAGCATCCCGGCCGTCGACTCCGGGCACGACCGGATGGCCGCGAAGGCGGGCCTGGCGATCGTCGGTCTGGTCCACAAGGACCGCAGGCTGAGCGACATCCTCACCGCGGACGCGTTCGAGGACGCGGTGACGACCGTCCTCGGACTCGGCGGCTCCACCAACGCCGTCATCCACCTGATCGCCATGGCCGGACGCGCGGGCGTCAAGCTCACCCTCGACGACTTCGACCGCATCGCCCGCACCGTCCCGGTGCTGGCCAACGTGCGGCCCGGCGGCCAGACGTACCTGATGGAGGACTTCCACTTCGCGGGCGGACTGCCCGGGTTCCTCTCCCGGATCCCGGACCTGCTCCACCTCGACCGTCCCACCGTCTGCCACGACACGATGCGCGAGCAGATCGCCGGCGCGCAGGTGCACAACGACGACGTCATCCGGCCCCGCGACAACCCGGTCGCGGACGAGGGCGGGGTCGCCGTGCTGCGCGGCAACCTCTGCCCGGACGGTGCCGTCATCAAGCACGTCGCCGCCGAACAGCACCTGCTTCAGCACACCGGTTCCGCCGTCGTCTTCGACGACTACAAGCAGATGCAGCGGACCATCAACGACCCGGCGCTGAACATCACCGCCGACAGCGTGCTGGTGCTGCGCAACGCCGGCCCCAAGGGGGGACCGGGCATGCCCGAGTACGGGATGCTGCCCCTGCCCGACCACCTGCTCAAGCAGGGGGTGCGGGACATGGTGCGGATCTCCGACGCCCGGATGAGCGGGACGAGTTACGGCGCGTGCGTCCTGCACATCGCCCCCGAGTCGTACGTCGGCGGTCCGCTCGCCCTGGTGCGCACCGGTGACTCGATCACCCTCGACGTCGCCAACCGCCTCCTTCGGCTCAACGTCGACGACGAGGAGCTTCAGCGCCGCCGGGAGCGGTGGACGCCGCCGCCCGTGCGCTACGAGCGCGGCTACGGCGCGCTCTACAACGAGCAGATCACGCAGGCCGACACCGGCTGCGACTTCGAGTTCCTCGCCCGCCCGGGCACGGTCCAGGACCCGTACGCCGGCTGACCGGCCGTCCCCCGGACTCCCGCACACCTACGAAGAAAGCGCTTCACCCGCTCGCGCACCACACAGCACGACGTACCGAGAAACGGAGAACAGTCATGGCCCATGCCGCAGCCGTGGCGAAACCGCCCAGGCCACCCCGGCGGCGCCGTGCCTCCGCCACGCCCCGCAGGCTCCCGTACCTGCTGATCGCGCCGGCCGCCCTGCTCATGCTGGGTTTCATCGCCTACCCGGTCATCAGCGTCTTCTACTACAGCCTGCAGAACTACAACCCCACCAAGCCCTGGCGGAACGGCTACGCGGGCTTCGACAACTTCACCCACATCTTCACCGAGGACCCGCTGTTCTGGGACACCCTCGTCTTCAGCGCCAAGTGGGTCTTCGTCGAAGTCGGACTGCAGCTGCTGTTCGGCCTGGCCCTCGCCCTCATCGTCAACCAGACCTTCGTCGGCCGCGCCCTGGGCCGCGCCATGGTCTTCTCGCCGTGGGCCGTCTCCGGCGTGCTGACCTCCGCGATCTGGGTGCTGCTCTACAACTCCCAGACCGGCATCACCCGTTACCTCGCGGACATGGGCATCGGCGACTACGGCGTCAGCTGGCTGTCGGACACCTCCACCGTCTTCCCGGCGGTGGTCGTCGCCGACCTGTGGCGCGGCGTCCCCTTCTTCGCGATCCTCATCCTCGCCGACCTCCAGTCCGTCTCGAAGGACCTCTACGAGGCCGCCGAGGTCGACGGGGCCAGCCGCATCAAGCAGTTCTGGCACATCACGCTGCCGCACCTGAAGGACGCCATCATCCTGTCCACGCTGCTGCGCGCGGTGTGGGAGTTCAACAACGTCGACCTGCTCTACACGCTGACCGGCGGCGGACCCGCGGGCGAGACCACGACACTGCCGCTGTACATCGCCAACACCTCGGTGGACGCCCACAACTTCGGTTACGCGTCGGCCCTGACCACGGTCGCGTTCGTCATCCTGCTCTTCTGCTCGATGGTCTACCTGCGGCTGAGCAAGTTCGGAGGCGAGAAGTGATCACCAAGGAGGCCACCGTGGCCGCCCCCGCCCCCGCGCGCACCGACCCCGAGCCGCCGCGGCCGAACAAGAAGCGCCGGGCCTGGGACGAGGCACCCCGCTGGCAGATCTACCTGCCCCTGGGCATCTACCTCGTCTTCACCCTCATCCCCTTCTACTGGATCCTGCTCTTCGCGCTCCGCCCGGCCGGCTCCACCTCGCTCGTCCCCTGGCCGATGACCTTCGTCCACTTCGAGAAGGTCTGGACGGACCGCAGCTTCGGCACCTTCTTCTACAACAGCGTGCTGGTCGGCGTCGCCACCCTGATCATGACGACCCTGGTCGCCCTGGCCGGCGGCTACGCCCTCGCCCGGTTCGACTTCAGGATCAAGCGGGGCTTCATGCTCGCCCTGCTCTGCTCCCAGTTCGTGCCCGGCGCGCTGCTCCTTGTCCCGCTGTTCGAGATCTTCGCCGAACTGCAGATGATCAACTCGCTCGGCAGCGTCATCATCGCCGAGACGGTCTTCCAGCTGCCGCTGTCGATCATCCTGATCAGCAACTTCATCAAGAACGTGCCGTACTCCCTGGAGGAGGCCGCCTGGGTCGACGGCTGCAACCGGTTCAAGGCCTTCCGGGTGGTCGTCCTGCCGCTGCTGCGGCCCGGTCTGATCGCCGTCGGCTCCTTCGCCTTCGTCCACTCCTGGAACCACTTCCTGTTCGCCCTGATGTTCCTCAACAACCAGGAGAAGCAGACCATCCCGGTCGGCCTCAACACCCTGATGAGTGCGGACAGCGTCGACCTCGGCGCGCTCGCCGCGGGCGGCATCATCGCGGCCGTCCCCGTCGTGCTCGTCTTCGCCTTCATCCAGAAGTGGCTGATCACCGGGTTCAGCGCGGGGGCGGTGAAGGGATGACCGCACCTCGGACCGCGCCCGGCACCCCGCTGCCCGTCGTCCTCGCCGGCGCCCGCGGCCACGGTCGCTGGCACGTGGCGAACATCCGCCGCCTGGAGGCGGAGGGCCTCGTACGGCTCGCCGGGATCTGCGAGCTCACCCCGCTCACCGAGGACGAGTTCGGCGGTGAACTCCCCGAGCAGTCCGCCGACTTCGGCGCGCTGCTGGACTCCACCGGCGCCCGGATCGCGGTGATCTGCACCCCGATCCCGACCCACACCGACCTCGCCCTCGCGGCGGCCGAGCGGGGCGTGCACATCCTGCTGGAGAAGCCCCCGGCGCCGTCGTACGCCGAGTACCGCCGGATGGCCGACGGGGTCGCCGCGGCCAAGGTCGCCTGCCAGATCGGCTTCCAGTCGCTGGGCTCGCACGCCGTGCCCGCGATCCGCGAACTGGTCGCCGAGGGGGCCGTCGGCCGGGTGGTGGGGATCGGCGGAGCCGGTGCCTGGGTGCGGCCCGAGGAGTACTTCCGGCGGGCGCCCTGGGCGGGCCGGCGCCGGCTGAACGGCGTCGACGTGGTCGACGGGGCGCTCACCAACCCGCTCGCCCACGCCGTCGCCACCGCCCTCGCGCTCGCCGGCAGCACCCGCGCCGAGGACGTCGCCGGCATCGAGACCGAGCTGCTGCGCGCCAACGACATCGAGTCCGACGACACCTCCTGCGTACGGATCACCACCGCGCGGGGCGGTTCGGTCACCGTCGCCGCGACCCTGTGCGCCGAGCGGGCCGACGAGCCGTACGTCCTGGTGCACGGCACCACCGGCCGGATCACCTTCTGGTACAAGCAGGACCGCGTCCTGCTCCAGCGCGCGGACCACGGCCCCGAGGAGATGCGGTTCGATCGCACCGACCTGCTGGAGAACCTCGTCGCCCACCTCACCGACGGCACCCCCCTGCTGGTCACCCCGGACGGGACGGGCGCCTTCATGCGGGTCGTCGAGGCGATCCGCCGGGCCCCCGACCCGGCCCCGCTGCCCGAGGGAGCCTGGCGGCACGTCCCCGGGGAGAACCGCCGGGTCGTGCCCGGCGTCGACGGTCTGGTCGCGGCCGCCGCCGACACCCTGTCCCTCTACTCCGAGCTGGGCGCCTCCTGGGCCCTGCCCGCCCACCACCTGCCGAAAGAGGTGAGCACCCGATGACCGGCAACGACTCCGTGGTGCTGCGCGTCGCGGGCCGGCCCGTCGGCCGGTACGTCACCCGGCCCGAACTGCCGGCCCGGCTCTCCCCGCGGCCGTACCTGCACCCCGTCACCACCCTGGCCGGCACGGCGGTCACCGAGCTGAGCCCCGCCGACCACACCCACCACCTCGGCGTCGGTGTCGCCGTTCCCGACGTCGAGGGGTTCAACTTCTGGGGCGGACGCACCTACGTCCGCGACCGGGGGCCGACCGAGCTGGACAACCACGGCTCCCAGCGGCACACCGCCTACCAGCTGCGCGACCCCGACGGGTTCGTCGAGGAGCTGCGCTGGATGGCCGCGCCGGGCGAGCTGCTGCGCGAGCGCCGCACGGTCGCCGTCACCGAACTCACCGGCGCCGCCTGGGCGCTGGACTTCACCTTCTCCCTCACCAACGTCACCGGTGCGCCGCTCTCCGTCGGCAGCCCCGCCACCAACGGCCGCCCCGGAGCCGCGTACGGCGGCTTCTTCTGGCGGGCCCGCAAGGAGGAGACGGCACCGGACGTCTTCACCGCCCACGCCGAGGGCGAGAGCGAGGTGCACGGCCGGCCCGCCGACTGGGTCGCGCTCGCCGGATCCACCTGGACGCTCGTCTTCGCGGGGGCCACCGAACAGACCAGGCGGGACCCCTGGTTCGTGCGCACCGCCGAATACCCGGGCGTCGGCTCCTCCCTCGCCCACGCCGACCGGCTGCCCCTCCCGCCCGGCGAGACCGCGGTCCGCCGGATCGTCACCGTCGTCGCCGACGGCCGCCTCGACCGGAGCGCCGCCGCCGCCCTGGTCCGCAAGGCGGTGAGCCCGTGACCGCCGAGCAGACCGACCTCACCTACCGCAACCCGGTCCTGGACGCCGACTGGTCCGACCCGGACGTGATCCGGGTCGGCGACGACTTCTACCTGACCGCCTCCAGCTTCGGCCGCGCCCCCGGACTGCCCCTGCTGCACTCCCGCGACCTGGTCAACTGGACCCTCGTCGGCCACGCCCTCGAACGCCTGGAGCCGGAAGCCGAGTTCACGACGCCCCGGCACGACTGCGGGGTCTGGGCCCCGTCCCTGCGCCACCACGACGACCGGTTCTGGATCTTCTGGGGCGACCCCGACCAGGGCATCTTCCAGGTCAACGCCCCCGAGATCCGCGGCCCCTGGACCCGGCCGCTGCTGGTGAAGGCCGGCAAGGGCCTGATCGACCCGTGTCCCCTGTGGGACGACGAGACCGGCGAGGCCTATCTCGTGCACGCCTGGGCCAAGTCCCGCTCCGGCGTCAAGAACCGCCTCACCGGCCACCGGATGCACCCGCACGGCACCGAACTCCTCGACGAGGGCAAGGTGATCGTCGACGCCGACCGCATCCCCGGCTGGTTCACCCTGGAGGGCCCCAAGCTCTACCGGCACGACGGCTGGTTCTGGATCCTCGCCCCCGCCGGGGGAGTGGAGACCGGCTGGCAGGGCGCCTTCCGCTCCCGCGCGTTCTTCGGACCGTACGAGGAGAAGGTCGTCCTGGAGCAGAAGGACACCGACGTCAACGGCCCCCACCAGGGCGGCTGGGTGCGCACCCCGTCCGGCGAGGACTGGTTCCTGCACTTCCAGCAGCGCGGACCGTACGGCCGTGTCGTGCACCTCCAGCCGATGAGCTGGGGCGGTGGGGGCACCTCCCGCTCGAGCGAAGCCGAGAGCGGGGGAGGCTGGCCGGTGCTCGGGGACGACGGCGCCCCCGTCGCCGTCCACCGCCGCCCGGACCTGCCGCCGCAGCCGCCCGCCGCGCCGGCCACCGACGACGACTTCCCCGGCGGACGGTTCGGCCGCCAGTGGCAGTGGACCGCCAACCCGAAGGAGGGCTGGGCCACCCAGCACTCCGCCGACGGGCTGCGACTGACCTGCGTCCGCTCCGCCGACGCGCACGACCTGCGCGCACTGCCCCACGTCCTGACCCAGCGGCTGCCCGGCACCCCGTGCACCGTCGAGGTGGAACTGCGGCTCGACAGCGAGGAACCCGGGGCACGTGCCGGGCTCGCCGTCCTCGGGGACGCGTACCGCTGGATCGGGCTCCAGCGCGGTGCGGACGGCACGGTGCACCTGGTGCACCGGTTCGCCGAGACGGTCGCCGACAAGGAACGCGACGCCGACCACCCGAGGCCCGCTCCCGGCGGCCGGGCCCTGCTGCGCGTCGACATCGGCGCCGGGGCGCGCTGCCGCTTCTCCTGCGACACCGGGGACGGCTTCCGCCCCTCCGGCCAGGTCTTCGCCGCCACTCCCTGGCGCTGGGTCGGGGCCCTGCTCGGCCTGGTCGCCGTGGCACCCACCGGCCAGGGACACGCCGGTACCGCCACGTTCACGCGGTTCCGGATCAGCACCCCGGCGTACGGCTGAACACCGCCGTACGCCCCGACCGACCCCCCACAACTTCACAGTCCGTTGGATCCAGAAGAAGAGAGCCGACCAATGAAGATCAGCATTCTCAGAAACAGCAAGGGCGGACGCCGGGCGTCGGCCGCCGTCGCCCTGGGGGCCGTGCTCGCCCTGACCACCACCGCCTGCGGCGACGACGGCGGCAGCACGGGTGGCGACGGCGCCGAGGGCGACGGCAAGGGCAAGATCGTCTTCTGGGACAACAACGGCGGTGTCCGCACCGAGATCTGGAAGGAGGTCATCGCCGACTTCGAGAAGGCGAACCCGGACATCGACGTCCAGTACGTCGGTATCGCCTCCACCGAGTACCAGTCCAAGGTCGACACCGCCATCCAGGGCGGCGGCCTGCCGGACGTCGGCGGCATCAGCGCCTCGATGCTCGCGGGCTTCGCCGCCCAGGACGCGCTCGACACGCTGGACTTCCGGCTGGCCAAGTCGCCGCTGAACGGCAAGCTCAACAAGGACATGATCGAGTCCTTGCGGGCCGCCGGCGGCGGGGACGACAAGCTGTACTCGATCCCGACCTCGGCGAACAACGGTGTCCTGTACTACCGCACCGACCTGTTCGAGAAGGCGGGCCTGGAGGAGCCGACCACCTGGGACCGGTTCTACGAGGCCGCCGAGAAGCTGACGAACAAGGGCAAGAACGAGTTCGGCTACACCATCCGCGGCGGCGCCGGCTCCATCGCCCAGGCCCTGGACGCGATGTACGGGCAGTCCGGCATCACCTCGTTCTGGGACTCCTCCGGCAAGAAGACCACGGTCAACGACCCGAAGAACGTCGAGGCCCTGGAGAAGTACGCGGGCCTGTTCAAGAAGGTCACCCCCGCGGCCGACCTGAACAACGACTTCACCAAGATGGTCGCGCAGTGGGACTCCGGCACGATCGGCATGCTGAACCACAACCTCGGTTCGTACCAGGACCACGTCAAGGCGCTCACCACCGACAAGTTCCGGGGCATCCCGCAGCCGACCGGACCCGGCGGCAAGCGGGTCCAGGTCTCCAACCCGGTCGACGGCGTCGGCCTGTTCAAGGGCTCCAAGAACAAGGAGGCCGCCTGGAAGTTCATCGAGTTCGCCACGTCGGCGCAGTCGAGCTCGAAGTTCAACGAGTCGGCCGGGCAGGTGCCGGCGCACACGGACGCCGCGAAGGACGAGTGGATCAGTAAGGCGGAGCCCACGAAGCTGGCGGCCGAGGCGCTGAACGACGGTTCCACGACCATCGTCCAGCTGCCGTACTACCTGCCGGACTGGAACACGATCTCCAAGGCGGACAACGAGCCGAACTTCCAGAAGGTCCTGCTCGGGAAGATGAGCGCGAAGGACTTCCTGGACACGATGGCCGGGCAGCTGAACGAGGCGCAGGCCGAGTGGCAGGAGCAGATGGGCTGACACCGGGTCCCTCCTCGCCGTGGGGCGGCCCGATTCGCTTCGGGCCGCGGGCCGTCCCCGGCTTGTCGCGCCCACGCGGCGGAGCCGCACATCGAAACAGTCCCGCGCCCCTTCGGGGCGTTCCTGTCGCCCCCTGTCGAAAGGCACAGTTCGTGTCCCTCACGCGTAGACAGGCTGCCGTCGCCGGGATCGGCGTTCCTCTCGCTCTTGCCATGAGCGGGACCGCGCAGGCAACGCCCGGCCGGCGTTCCCGCACTCTCCACATCGCCGGTGATTCCACCGCCGCCCAGAAGTACGCCGACGCCGCGCCCGAGACCGGGTGGGGAATGGCGTTGCCCTTCCTGCTCCACCGGCACCTCACCGTCGCCAACCACGCCGTGAACGGGCGGAGTTCCAAGAGCTTCGTCGACGAGGGGCGGCTGGAGGCGATCCTCTCCTCGGTCCGGCCCGGTGACCTCCTCCTCGTCCAGTTCGCGCACAACGACGAGAAGACCGCCGACCCCGCCCGCCACACCGAGCCCTGGTCGACGTACCAGGAGTACCTGCGGATGTACGTCGACGGGGCCCGGGCCCGTGGCGCGCGGCCCGTGCTGGCCACCGCCGTGGAGCGGCGGCGGTTCGACGCGGACGGGCGGGCCGTGCCGAGCCACGGGGAGTACCCGGCGGCGATGCGGGAGCTGGCCGCCGAGGAGCGGGTCGCGCTGCTCGACGTCCAGGCGCTGTCGCTGGCGTTGTGGCAGGAGCTCGGGGCCGAGGAGACCAAGAAGTACTTCAACTGGACGGCGGCCGAGCAGGACAACACGCACTTCAACCCGCCGGGCGCGATCGCCGTGGCACGGCTGGTCGCCCGGGAGCTGCTGCGCACCCGGGTGCTCGCACCGCGCGACGTGCGCCGGCTGGACGACGAGATCCCCCAGTCGTGGATCACCTGGCCGGAGGCCGTCGCGTAACACCCCTGGACCATGAGAAGGAGAGCCGCACCATGAACAGATCCGGATGGCATGTGCATGCCACAATGAGAGCCGCCTCGCTGACCGGCTGCACCGCCCTCGTCCTGGCCCTGACCGGCACCGGCGCCCAGGCGCACTCCCCGTCGCACCACCACCGTGACCCCGCCCGGCAGACGCTGGGCGCGGGCGACGGCTGGGCCTCCTACGGCACCGGCACCACCGGAGGCGCCGCCGCCGACCGCGAGCACGTCCACACCGTGCGCACCTGGGCCGAGTTCAAGGCGGCCCTGGCGGCCGGCGGGGACGCCCCGAAGATCATCAAGGTGAAGGGGACCATCGACGCGGTCTCCGAGGGATGCGAGGCGTTCGCCGCGCCCGGCTACGACTTCGACGCCTACCTCGAGACGTACGCGCCGGAGACCTGGGGCCTGGAGCAGGACCTGAGCGCCGAGCCGGACGACAGCCCGGAGGGGCTGCGCAGGGCCTCCGCCGCCGCCCAGGACACCGCCATCAAGGCGACCGTCCCCTCCAACACCACGATCATCGGTGTCGGCCGGAACGCCGGCATCAAGGGCGCCAGCCTGCAGATCAAGGGCGTGGACAACGTCATCGTCCGCAACCTCACCCTCGAGAGCCCGGTCGACTGCTTCCCGCAGTGGGACCCGACCGACGGCAGCCGGGGCAACTGGAACTCCGAGTACGACACCGCGGTGGTGTACGGCTCCACGCACGTCTGGCTGGACCACAACACCTTCACCGACGGGGACCACCCCGACAGCGCGGCCCCGACCCACTTCGGCATGCTGTACCAGCAGCACGACGGCGAGCTGGACATCGTCCGGGGCGCGAACCACGTCACCGCCTCCTGGAACGTCTTCACCGAGCACGACAAGACGATCCTCATCGGCAACAGCGACGGCGAGTCCACCGCCGTCGGCGACCGGGGCAAGCTGAAGGCGACCTTCCACCACAACCTGTTCTCGGGCCTGGTCGAGCGCGCGCCCCGCGTCCGCTTCGGCCAGGTCGACGTCTACAACAACCACTTCGTGGCCACCGAGGGCTACTCCTACAGCTTCGGCGTCGGCAAGGAGTCCCAGCTCGTCGCCGAGCACAACGCGTTCACCCTGGCGAAGGGCATCAGCCCGGCGAAGATCCTCAAGCGGTGGAACGACTCGCCGGTCACCGCCGGGCACAACCTGGTCAACGGCGAGCGGGTCGACCTGATCGCCGTGCACAACGCGGAGATCCCGGCCGAGACCCTGCGGTCCGGCGCCGGCTGGACCCCCACCCTGCGCACCGCCGTCCACCCGGCCCGGGTCGTCCCGTTCCTGGTCGAGTACGGCGCGGGCGCCGGCCGTATCCGCTGACACCCGCGAGCACGGGGCGGGGCGGTCCGCCCCGCCCCGGCCCGTCACCCGTCGCTCGTCGCTCGTCGCTCGTCGCTCGTCGCCGAAGGAGTTTCCGCATGTCCTCGCCCCTGTCCAGAAGGAACTTCCTGCTCACCGGCGCCACGGCCTCCGCCGCGCTCGCCCTCTTTGCCGCCCCGGCGCAGGCGGGCCACCGGCCCCGCGGCCCGTTCGGCCGGTACGGCTCACCGTCCGCCCGCCTCACCCCCAGGACCCTGTACGTCCATCCGCGCGGCGCCGGTGACTTCACTGCCGTCCAGGCCGCCGTCACCGCCGCCACCGGCACCGGACGCACCCTCGTCATCGCCCCGGGCACCTACCGCGAGACGGTCTCCGTCGACGCCGACCGCACCGGCATGACCTGGCTCGGCGCCTCCGAGGACCCCCGTGACGTGGTGATCGTCTACGACAACGCGGCCGGCACCCCCAAGCCGGACGGCTCCGGCACCCACGGCACCTCCGGCTCGGCCACCACCACCGTGCGCCCCGACGGCTTCACCGCCCGCTGGATCACCTTCGCCAACGACTGGCTGCGCACCGACCTCCCCGGCACCAGCGGCACCCAGGCCGTCGCCCTCAAGGTGCAGGGCGACCGCAGCGCCTTCACCCACTGCCGGTTCCTCGGCCACCAGGACACCCTGTACGCCGACTCCCTGTCCCTGGACACCTTCGCCCGCCAGTACTTCGCCCACTGCTACGCCGAGGGCGACGTCGACTTCGTCTTCGGCCGGGCCACCGCCGTCTTCGAGCACTGTCACTTCCGCACCCTGGTCCGCCCCGACCTGACGGCCGCGCCGTACGGCTTCGTCTTCGCACCCTCCACCGCCGGCGCCAACCCGCACGGCTACCTGGTCACCCGGAGCAGGATCAGCAGCGAGGCCCCCGACGGCCACTACAAACTGGCCCGCCCCTGGGTGCCCAGCTCCGACCGCACCGCCCGCCCGATGCTCACCGTCCGGGAGACCCGGCTCGGCGCCGGCATCGACGCGGTCGCGCCGTACACCAACATGGCCAGCGGCTACCCCTGGCAGGACCAGCGGTTCGCCGAGTACCGCAACACCGGCCCCGGCGCGGTGATCACCGTGCCCGGGAACAGGCCCCAGCTCACCCGCGCGCAGGCCGCCTCGCACACCCGGGAGACGTACCTCGGCGACTGGCGGCCGTATGCCCGCCACCGGTGACCTGCCCGGCTTCCACCCGGTGCTCAAGGGCGAGCTGACCTTCCCGCTCGCCTGGGGCACCTCGCCGGTCCGGGACTTCGAGGCGTGGCGGCGCACGGCCCGCGCGGTGGTCGAGGAACACCTCCTCGTCGGCCGGCAGGACGGGACGCCGTACGCCCCGGAGTTCACCGCCCGTGCGGACGGCGACGGGTACACGCGGGAGCTGGTCACCCTCTCCCTCACCCGCTACGGGCGGGTCCGCGGCGCCCTGCTCACCCCGCGGGGCGCCGGCCCGTTCCCGGCGGTCCTGCTGCTGCACGACCACGGGTCCCGGTTCGACATCGGCAAGGAGAAGGGCGTTTGGCCCTGGTACGACGACACCCGCCTTGCCTCCGCCGAGGAGTGGGCCGGCCGGTACTTCGGCGGGCGCTTCGTCGGGGACGAACTGGCCCGGCGGGGGTATGTGGTGTTCTGCGCGGACGCCCTCGGCTGGGGCGACCGTGAGCCGCTCACCTACGAGCGGCAGCAGGCCCTGGCGAGCACCCTCTTCCACCTCGGCGGCTCCCTCGCCGGTCTGCTGGCCCGGGAGGACGTGCGTGCCGCCGGCTTCCTGGCCGGCCTCGACCGCGTCGATGCCCGGCGGATCGCCGCCGTCGGCTTCTCCATGGGCGGCTACCGCGCCTGGCAGGCCGCCGCGCTCAGCGACGACATCGCGGCCGCGGCGAGCGTGTGCTGGATGACCGGCCTCAAGGAGATGATGGTGCCGGGTAACAACACCCTGCGCGGGCAGTCCGCGTTCCACATGCTCCACCCAGGGCTCGCCCGGCACCTCGACATCCCCGACGTGGCGAGCATCGCCGCACCGAAGCCGATGCTGTTCTTCCACGGCGGGCTCGACGCCCTGTTCCCCGCCGACGGGGTGCGGGTCGCGTACGACAGGCTGCGTGCCGTCTGGTGCTCGCGCGGTGCCGGGGAGCGGCTGCGGCTGAAGACGTGGCCGGAGCGCGGCCACGTCTTCGACGCCGTGATGCAGGACGAGGCCTACGCCTGGCTGGAGTCGGTCACCGCCGCGCCGGCCTGACCGACTCCAGGGTCGGCACGACCGGCTCGATGGTGCCGTCGGCGGCGAACTCCAGGCGGTCGATGGTGGTCTCCCGGTGCGTGCCGTCCCCGCCGGACCTCCCGGGGCCGTTCAGCGCGAACCGGTGGTAGACGATGTACCAGTCGTCCGTGCCGGGGGTTTTCACCACGGAGTGGTGACCGGTGCCGAGGATGCCGTACTCGGGGCGCTTGGACAGGATCGTGCCCCGCTCGGTCCAGGGGCCGAGCGGGGACGGGCCGGTCGCATAGGCCACGTGGTAGTTCTCGCTGCGGGTGTCGTCCTCGGACCACATGAAGTAGTACGTGCCGTCGCGCTTGATCACGAAGGAGCCCTCGCGGAAGTCGCCCGGGGTGATGTCCTTCACCTCGGAGGCGTCGAACGACACCATGTCGTCGTTCAGCGGCACCACATAGCCGTGGCCGTTGCCCCAGTACAGGTACGACCGGCCGTCGTCGTCGGTGAACACGGACGGATCGATCATCTGGCCGCCGAACTGCGTCTTGCCGATCAGCGGCTTGCCGAGCGCGTCTGTGAACGGGCCGGCCGGGGAGTCGGCCACCGCGACGCCGATCTGCTGTTCGGCGCAGAAGTAGAAGTAGTACTTCCCGTCGCGTTCCGCGATCGCGGGCGCCCAGGCGTTCTTGTCGGCCCAGGACACGTCGGGCCCGAGGTCGAGGATCACGCCGTGGTCCTTCCAGTGGACCAGGTCCTTCGACGAGAACGCCTTGAACCGTGTCCCGCCCCAGCCGGGGAAACCGTCCGTGGTCGGGTAGATCCAGTACCGGCCGTCCATGTACCGCACGTCGGGGTCCGCGTACAGGCCGGGCAGCACGGGGCTGCGGGTGGGCACTGCCTCGACGGTCCAGGTGCGCCTCGTGCCGTCGGCGGCCGTCACCGTGTATACCTGCGGCTCGCGGAAGTCACGGCGCGCGCCGGACCTCGGGCCGACCGTCGCGCCCTCGGCCGGCCACAGCTTCGGCGCGAGGCGCCGCAGGTCCGCGTCCGGCTCCATCGGCAGCACGACCCTGCCCGTCTCCTCGCTGACGACGGCGTACCCCTTCTGGCCGGGGGCCGTGGCGTCCACGAGCGACGCGGGGCTCTCCGGGTACGCGGCGAGCAACCGGTCGTACTCGGCCTGCGTCACCGGGATGACGGTGCCGTGCCGCGGGCTCGCGGGCAGCTGGTGGTCCGTCGACGGGGTCCACTCGCCCGAGTCGAGGTCGGTGGTCTCGAAGGGGAGGTAGCCCCGGCCGCCGTACTCGTCGATGAACAGGTACCACTTCTCCTCGGTGTTCGACTTGAACACCGTCGGCCCCTCGCCCCGGCTCATCGCGCCGCTGCCGATGCAGTCGGAGACGAAGTCGTAGGAGGTGTCGGTCAGCGACGCCGACTTCTCGCCGGTGACGAACTTCGAGCAGGGCGAGCCGGAGGACGGGTCGCGCTCGTCCTTGGTGTAGCGGTAGTACGTGTCCTCGTGCTCGACGACGGTCGAGTCGATGACCGAGTAGCCCGGGTCGTTCCAGACCTTCGGCTCGCTGAAGGTGCGGAAGTCCTTCGTGGTCGCGTACAGCATCCTGTTGTACGTCGATCCGGTGTGGTCCGGGTCGTCGTCGGCGTACAGCTTGGACGCCCAGAAGACGACGTACGCGTCGAGTTCGTCGTCCCAGTAGGCCTCCGGCGCCCAGGTGTTGCCCGCATTGTCCGGGGAGACCTTCACCAGGCGCCGGTCGGTCCAGTGGACCAGGTCGGTGGACTCCCACACCATGATCGACTTGCTGCCGTGCCGCTGGACCTCGTCCCAGCTGCCGCTGCTGCTCCGGTACATCCGCAGGTCGGTGGCGATCATGTAGAACCTGTCGCCCTCGGGGGAGCGGATCACGAACGGGTCGCGCAGCCCCTTCTCGCCGATCGTGGAGGTCAGCACCGGCTTGCCCGCGTTCAGCTCGCGCCAGTGCAGGGCGTCGTTGCCGCGGCTGAGGGCGTAGCGGATCTGTTCGCCGTCGGCGGTGCCCTCGCCGGTGAAGTAGGCGAAGAGGTAACCGGCGTACGGGGACTTCTTCACGGGCGGTGCTCCGGGGTGTGCGGTGCCCGGCGGGGCGGCGAGCAGGGCGAGGAGAAGGGCGAGGAACGGGACGAGAAGCGTGCGACGGGCAGTGGGGCGGCGCATGACACTTCCTGTCGGAGTCTGAGGGATTCTGTTGTTTCTCGGAGTGTCACCAGTGGAGTGCGGGGCGTCAACAGCTGCGAGTGGGACGGAGAGCGCCGAAAGTTTTCGGGTGTTTTCGCTGTTCGGGGCCTCGGACGAACGGCGGACGCCCCGCCGGAGGTGAGCCGGCGGGGCGTCCTGGTGGCGGTCCGGATGGGGGTCCGGACCGCCGGGGGCACCGGCCGCCCGAGGGGGGCTCGGGCGAGACCGGTCACCGGCCGTCCGAGGGGGGCTCGGACGGTACCGGTCACCGGGCCGCCGGACGTCGAGACGGCGGCCCGGGGTCATGGGCCCGGAGGGATCACTTGTAGGTGATGTCCGAGGAGGAGAACTTGCAGTACTTCCCGTCGGCACCGGAGCCGAGGTCCTTCGGCTCCTTGCCCGTGTTGTTGCCCTGGAAGCGGGTGCAGGTCTTGATCTTCTTCTTGCTGTCGCCCTGGATGCGGATCTGCGACAGCGTGGCGGTGTCGCCGTAGTTGGTGTTGATGCCGACGAGCGACTTGCCGGGCGCGACGACGTCGATGTCCTTCAGCACGATCGTGCGCTTGTACTGCGTCGAGCAGTTGCCGCAGGAGCGCACCAGCTTGCCGAAGTCCTCGACCCGGAAGCCGCTCACGGTCAGCGTGCCGGCGCCGTTGAACTGCAGCACCTTGTCGTCGGCCTTCCTCGCGCCGCCGCCGATCACCTTGTACTGGGCCGACGAGGACTTCCCCTTGAAGCTGGCGGCGTCCTCGCCGACGTCCAGCCACCACACGTTCTGCAGCGTGCAGCTGCCCTTGCAGTGCACGCCGTCGGCGGCCGGGGTGCCGATGATCACGTTCTTCAGCGTGGCGCCGTCGGCCAGCTCGAAGACCGGGTCCTGGCCCTCGTCCTGGCTGTCGCCGCCGAGGGCGCCGGTGCCGTAGAACTTCTTCATGCCGCCGTCGTACGTTCCGGAGACCGGAACGGTCTTGGACACCGGCTTGCTGCCGGTGTCGGAGGGCCAGGACGACGCGGCGCCCGCCGTGGAGAGCATCGTCGTGGTGACGATCGCCGCGCCCGTGACGCCGAGCGCGGAGACACCGGCGATCAGGGCCCGCCGCTTGGTGGTCCGGCGGCGGTGGGAGGCGGGCTGTTCGGGTCGTGCAGTCATGCGCGATGTCCTTGTGTGGAGAGGGTCTTTGCGTCTCCTGGTCGCCGCCGCCCCGGAAAGGGTTGCCGTCTTTGACGATCTTTTTTCAGGACTCCTCGTCGTCCGCCGCGTCCTCGTCGTCCTGCGCCGCGAAGTCACCGCCGACCGCGAGCTCTTCGGAGCCGGTGCCGGCCCTCGCCGTGTAGGTGTCCTCCCCGGCGTCCCGGCCGCCCCGCTCGTGGTCGTACTGCCCGGCGAAGACCCACTCGCCGGGTTCGATCGTGCGGCCGTCCTTGAGCGTCCAGACGTAGACGAGGAAGCCGTCCCGCTCGTCCACCGAGAGCTCGAACTCGTCCTCGGGCAGCGAGCGCCAGGCACCCGTGGAGGTCACCCCGCCGGTCTGCGCGATCCGCAGCTCCACGGTGAGCGAGGTCAGCCGCTCGGTGGTCTTCAGGGTGACGTTGCTCTGCGCCCAGAACTCGTTGCTGTGCGGGTCCACCGAGCCGTCCGACCACAGCGGCCCGTCCTCGACCCCGGCCGGCGGCCGGGCGGAGCCGCCGGACGGATTCGGCGTCCCCGCGGGCGGGGTGGCCGTGTTCCGGGGCCGCTCCGGGGCGTCCGGTACGGGGTCCACCGACGGCTCGGGCGGCCGGCTCGTCGCCTCCGGGGACGGCGTGGGCGTCGGCGAGACGGCCACCTGCCGCTGCGGCGGCTTCTCGTCCTGCACCGACGACGCGACCGCGTAGCCGCCCACCGCCAGTACCCCGGCCACCGCGGCCGTCGCGCCCGCCACCCGGAACCAGCCGAACACCGGCGGACGCGTGGCCCGGTGCTCCGGGCGGGCCGGTCCGGCCATGCCCCGCTCCACCCGGGCCAGCATGCGCTCCCGGTCGGGCTCGTGCGCCCCGGCCGCCTCGTGCAGCCGGGCGCGCAGCTCCTCGTGCACGTCCCGCCGCATCGTCATCGGTTCCTTCCCGTGGCCCTGCCGGGGCGTTTGCGCACGTTCCCGGCCGTCTCCCCGCCCGCGGTCGCCGCCACCGCCGCGTGCACCTGACGCGGTACCTCCCGCGTGCCCAGCAGCCGCTGCAGTTCGGTCATCCCCTTCGAGGTCTGGCTCTTCACCGTACCCACCGAGACGCCCAGAGCCAGCGCGGTGTCCTTCTCGGACAGGTCGAAGGCGTGTCGGAGCACCACGCACGCCCGCTTGCGGAACGGCAGCCGGCGCAGCGCCTCCTGCACGTCCACCACCCCGGGCACGTCGGGGTTCTCGATCCGTTCCTCGCGCGGCGACCAGAACAGCGCGATCCGCCGCCGTTCGCGCACCGCGCTGCGGATCCGGGTACGGGCCAGGTTGGCCACCACGCCCCGGGCGTAGGCCGCCGGATGGTCGGCGGCGCGCACCCGGTCCCAGCGGTGCCACAGCGCCAGCAGCGCGTCGGCCGCCAGATCGTCGGCGGCGTCCGCCTCACCCGTCAGCAGATGTGCCAGCCGGGACAGTTCGGCGTAGTGGCGTTCGAAGAACGCGTGGAACTCCACGGAGGCGGCGTCGTCGACGACGGTGCCCACGGGCGACCTCCCCTCGCAGTGACGTCGGGCGCCCGACGGGCACCGGTGACAATGTGTGTCATGTAGATGACACGTGAAAATCCGGAGTGACCGGCGTGAGTTCCGGAGCGTAGCAGTGATCATTCACAGCCCGGTGCGGAGGGTCGAACGGCGTCTGACCGGTCGGCGTGCGCATCCGTAACACGAGCCGTGGCAAAGGGGGGTTCAACGCGGATCCGGCCGGACGGACGATCGGCGTGAAACAGCCGTCCGCGCGAGGAGACGGGCCGCCCCCGGGGGGAGGGGGCGGCCCGTCCGTACAGACGGCCTTTCGGCGGGCAAGGTTCAGTCCCGCAGCGCCGCCTCCATCGCCGCCTTGGCCACCGGGGCCGCCGGACCGTTGCCGCCGACCTCCGAGCGGGCCGCGTCGGACTGCTCCACCACGACCGCCACGGCGACCTCCGCGCCCGAGGAGTCCGGCTTCGCGTACGTCTCGCTCGCGTTGCGCCGGTTGTCACTGTCGTCCGCGAGCGCCCGGCCCTCGTGGAACTGCACCTGGGTCACCCTGACCGGCAGGGCGAACACCAGGAGCGGCGTGAAGACGGAGGCACGCCCGATCGTCCTGTTCGTTCCGTTCGGGCAGACGGACGGGAGGCGTCGGATCGTTCCCTTCCGCCCGGTTTCTCATCGGGCGTTCACCAAGCCGGCCCCGCGCCGGACACGGAGTCATGTGTCGCGCAGGAAGCCCGACTCGTACGCCGCGATGACGGCCTGGGTGCGGTCCCGGGCGCCCGTCTTGGCCAGCACCGAGGCCACGTGCGTCTTCACCGTCGCGGCGCCGACCTCCATCCGCCGGGCGATCTCCGCGTTGGTCAGCCCGGCCGCCATGAGCCGCAGCACCTCGCTCTCCCGCCCGGTCAGCCGCGCCACCCACGGGGGAGGCGCGGGGGACGCGCGCGCGTGCTCGGTGGCGAGGGCGCGGACCGCCGCCGGGAACAGCAGCGTGTCGCTGCGGGCCACCAGCCGTACCGCCCCGATCAACGCGTCGGCCCGCGCCCGCTTGAGGAGGAACCCGGCGGCTCCGGCGCGCAGGGCGTCGTACACGTAGGAGTCGTTCTCGAAGGTGGTGACGACGACGATCCGGGGCGGCTCGTCGAGACCGGCGAGGATCTGCTCGGTGGCGCGGATGCCGTCGATCTCCGGCATCCGTACGTCCATCAGCACGATGTCCGGCCGTTGTTCCCGCACCACGGCCACCGCCTCCGCCCCCGTGGCGGCCTCACCGACCACCTCCAGATCCGGCTCGGCGGACAGGATGGCCCGCAGGGCGGTGCGCACCATGCGCTCGTCGTCGGCGAGGACGACACGGATCGGGGCGGGGCCGGTCATGAGGGCTCCTCGAGAGGGTGACGCGGTCCGGGAGGACCGGGTGCGGCCGACGGGGGCGTCAGGGGCAGCCGTACACGGAGACGCCAGGTGCCGTCCGCCGGGCCCGCCCGTGCCGTGCCGCCCAGCAGGCGGGTGCGGGACTCGATGCCGGTCAGTCCGTGGCCGCCGCCGGGGCGGGCCGCGGGAGGTGCCGTGAGGGGGTTCTCGACGGTGATCTCCAGGTGGCCGGCGCGCGGTTCGACGCGTACGGTCACCGTGACCCTCTCACCGGCGTGCTTGAGGGCGTTGGTCAGGCCCTCCTGGACGATGCGGTAGGCCTCGCGGGAGAGCACCGGCGGCAGGCTCTCCAGCGGCGCGCCGATCGTGGCCGTCACCGTCGGCCCGGCGGCCCGGGTGCGGCGCAGCAGGCCGTCCAGGTCGGCGGCGAGCGTGGGCGCCGGAGCCGTACCGGGCGCGTCGCCGTCCCGCAGCACACCGAGCACCGCGTCGAGTTCGCCGACCGTGCGCCGGGTGGTCTCCTCGATCGCGGCGAGGGCCTCCCGGACGAACTCCGGGTCGGTGCCGAGGACCCGGCGGGCCGCGCTCGCCTGCAGGGTCACCGCGCTCAGTGCGTGCCCCACCGAGTCGTGCAACTCGCGCGCCAGCCGGTTGCGTACGGCGAGGTCGGCGGCGCGTGCCTCGGCGGCGGCGAGCCGGTCCTCGGGGGTCGGACCGAGCAGCGCGGGCGCCCAGCGGGCCAGCAGCGCGCCCGCCCCCGCCGCACAGCCCGCCAGCGCGAGGAGCGACGCCACGCCCGCGACAGGCGCGAGCGCCAGTGCCCACGTGTGCTCGAAGACGTCCGGCAGTCCGAGCCGGGTGTCCCGCAGCCCCGCGGCGAGCGGCAGCACGATCAGCACGGCGGCGAACGGCGGCAGCGCCAGCGACATCCCGGCGACGATCCCGCCGACCCCCAGGTGCAGCGTGAACCACAACGCCGTACGGCCCTTGGCCGCCCGGCCGCGGGCGGGGCCGTCGGCGAGCAGGGCGCCGTCCACTCCGCACAGCCAGCGCACGGCGGCGCTCTCCAGCGGCCGGGTCAGCGGGAAGAGCGAGGAGACGGCGGCGAGCGGCAGACCCAGGGCGAAGGAGGCGAGCTGGAGGGCGATCGACGAGAAGACCTCGGTGGAGCCGGTCACGGGGCCGACGACGACCGCGCCGACCAGGACGTACGGCATGGCGAGCGCGCCGCCCAGGATCAGATGGATCCAGCGCGGCCGCGCCCGCCGGCCGAACAGCGGCCGCAGGAACGCCCTCACGCCACCGGCTGCCGCGCGGCCCCGGCGGACCGCGCCGCGAGGAAGCGGGCGCCGACGGTGGCGACGAGGAGGCCGACGATCATCTGGCCAGCGTAGGTCAGCAGCATCAGCCCTGTCGGCCGGTCGGCGGGATCCCCACCGGAGAGCAGCGCGGCGGCCGCCATCCAGCCGCCCCAGCAGGCGACGGCACCCGAACCGATTCCCACGAGGGCCAGCGGCACCCGCACCGGCAGCGCCGGAACCCACCGGAAGGCCAGCACCACGCCCCCGGCGACCGCGGCCAGGAGGAAGCCGACGTACAGGGACTCCAGTACATGGAAGTCGCTGCCCCGGTCCGCGACGACGCCCTCGGGCAGCCCGGTGGTGCCACCGCAGGCCCACACCGTCCGCAGGGTCAGCGGGAACAGCGCGAGCACGGCGGCCGCCACCGCCGGGGCCCGCTGCGCCGTCCCCGCGGGACGGGCGGGCAGGTCCCACATCCGGCCGCGCCACAGACGGCCCCAGCGGTCCCGGGCGTACAGCACGAACAGCGCGCCCAGCGCCAGGCCCTGGACGATGAACCCGGTGTAGACGACGGCGAACACCCACTCGCGCAGGAAGGGTTCGCCCTCGCCGCCGGAGGTGCCCGCGGCGCTCCCGCCGAACGCGCGCACCAGCATCTGGACCGGATAACCGGCCATGACCGGCGCCAGCAGCCCCGTCGCCACCCACATCGGCACCGCGAGCAGCCAGGCGGGCACCGCGCGGCCCCACGGCCGGGTCAGCAGCAGCACGAGCACGATCACCGCGCCGTCCATCAGTACCGTGAGGATGTTGGCGACGGCCATCGCGGTGGGGTGGTCGAGGAGCGGGCTGCCCTCCGGCACGCCTACGTGACTGCCCGCCACCCATGCGATCTTGAGAGCGATGTACGGCAGGCAGGCCACGACGGCGACGGCACGCAGCAGCCTGCGGGAGCGGGGGAGCGCGGGGCCGCCGGTGACGACGGCGGAGGCGAGTGTCTGTGACATGCCCTCACACTCCCGCGCGGCGATCTGCCCGCACATCCTGCACGGCGACGATCCGCCTCCGCCGCGCGGGGGAGGACCGGGTCACCCGTCCAGCGTGAGCACCAGCTCGTCGATCTCCGCACCCCGCGCGGGCGCGTACGCCGTGGCCCGCGCGGAGACCTCGAAGCCGCACCGCTCCAGCACCCGCCGCGACCCCGCGTTGTCCGCGGCCACGCGCGCGTACAGCGGGCGTTCGCCCACCTCCGCCAGCAGCCCGCGCAGCGCGGTGGTGGCGATGCCCTTGCCCCAGTAGGCGCGGTCGACCCAGTAGGTCACCTCGCGCTCGCCCGGCTCCCCGTACACCGCCGCGTGCCCCACCACGTCGCCGTCGCCTAGGACCGTGCGCACCACGATCCCCGGCGAGCTGCGGATGCGCGCCCAGTGGGCGTCGAAGCCGGCCCGGTCGGCGGGGTCGTCGGGGGTGAAGGCCGCCATGCGCAGCGCCTCCGGGTCGTTCAGCTGCCGGTAGAAGACCGGCAGGTCGCTGTCGTGCACCGGCCGCAGGGCGATGTCCACGGGTCAGAGCCTCCGGGTGGCCAGGGTCAGCCGGTCGCGCGCGTCGAACAGGGCGTCCTTGACCATCTGCTCGTGCGCGGGCGTGAGCCGCGCCACCGGCACCGAGCAGCTGATCGCGTCCCGCGCGGGGGTGCGGTACGGGATCGCCACACCGAAGCAGCGCAGCCCCAGCGTGTTCTCCTCGCGGTCCACGGCGAAGCCCTGCTCCCGCACCAGGTGCAGCTCCTCGATGAGCTTCTCCCGGTCCGTGATGGTGTGCTCGGTCAGCGCGGGCAGCGTCTGAGGGAGCATCTTGCGCACCTGCTCGTCCGGGTACGTGCTCAGCAGCGCCTTGCCCAGCGACGTCGAGTGCGCGGGCAGCCGGCGGCCGACCCGGGTGAACGGGCGCAGGTAGTGCTGCGACTGGCGGGTGGCGAGATAGACCACGTTGGTGCCGTCGAGCCGGGCGAGGTGGATGGTCTCCGTGGTGTCGTCGGAGAGCCGGTCCAGGGTGGGGCGGGACGCCGCGACGACCTCGTCGCCGTCGATGTACGACGTGCCCACCAGCAGCGCCCGCACGCCGATGCCGTACCGGGTGCCCGTCGCGTCCGTCTCCACCCAGCCGAGGTCCACGAGGGTGCGCAGCAGCATGTAGAGGCTCGACTTGGGGTAGCCGACGGCCTCCTGGACCGCCGCCAGGGAGTGCATACCGGGGCGCCCGGCGAAGTATTCGAGCAGTTCAACGGTCCGTACCGCGGACTTGACCTGTGCCCCGCCGCCCGTCTCGCCAGCCGACATCGCCCTTGACCCCTTCGTTCGCCTGGAAATAGTCTCCGAAGCACATTCACCGACAGAGACAGCGTTCAGTATATCGAACAACCCTGGTGGATGACGTACATACTGCGGCATTGCATGCGGCAATCAAGTGGAGGGACCCGCGGTGGCAGCAGCACCAGTCTGGAGTGTCGACCCCCGAACCGGGAAGCAGCGTGAACAGGTTGCGGTGGAGGCCACAGCCCAGGAGGTCGACGCCGCCGTCCGTGCCGCGCACGACGCGCGCGGCACGCTGACGGACCGCACCGTCCGCGCGGCCTTCCTGCGCACGGCCGCCGACGAGCTGGAAGCGGCCAGGGACCAGCTCGTCGAGGTCGCCGACGCGGAGACCGCGCTCGGCCCGGTCCGGCTCACCGGCGAACTCGCCCGCACCTGCTACCAGCTGCGGGCCTTCGCGGGCATCGTCGAGGAGGGCGCCTTCCTCGACGTCGTCATCGACCACCCCGACGACACCGCCACCCCGCCCGTCCCGGACCTGCGCCGCTACAAGATCCCGCTGGGCGCCGTCGCCGTCTACTCGGCGTCCAACTTCCCCTTCGCCTTCTCCGTGGCCGGCGGCGACACCGCGAGCGCCCTCGCGGCCGGCTGCCCGGTCGTCGTCAAGGCCCACCCCGACCACCCCGGACTGTCCGAGCTGGTCGCCAAGGTCCTGCGCCGGGCCGCCGCCCGCCACGACCTCCCCGAGGGCGTGCTCGGCCTGGTACACGGCTTCGAGGCCGGCATCGAGCTCATCAGGCACCCGCTGGTCTCGGCGGCCGGCTTCACCGGGTCGATCCGCGGGGGCCGCGCCCTCTTCGACGCGGCCGCCGCCCGGCCCGTCCCGATCCCCTTCCACGGTGAGCTGGGCTCCCTGAACCCGGTCGTGGTCACCGAGGCCGCCGCCGCCGAGCGCGGCGAGGCGATCGGCGCCGGGCTCGCCGGTTCGATGACGCTGGGCGTCGGCCAGTTCTGCGTGAAGCCGGGCCTCGTCCTCGCGCCGGCCGGCGCGGCCGGTGACGCGCTGGTCAAGTCGCTGACGGACGCCGTCAGCGACACCGACGCCGGTGTCCTGCTCGACCACCGCATGCGCGACAACTTCGTCGCCGGGGTTGCCGAGCGCGCCCAGCTGCCCGACGTGGAGTCCCCGGTCACCCCGGGCGCGGGCGGCGAGCACACCGTCAGCGCGGGCTTCCTCACCGTCCCCGCGAGCCGGCTGGCCCAGGAGGGCGAGCACGACCTGCTGCTCGAGGAGTGCTTCGGGCCGGTCACCGTCGTGGCCCGCTACGAGGACGACGCCGAGGTGCGGGGTGTGCTGTCGCGGCTGCCGGGCAACCTCACGGCGACCGTGCAGCTGTCCGCCGAGGAGGCGGCCGGGGAGGGGCGTGGCGCGGAGATCCTTGCGGAGCTGACGCCGCTGGCCGGGCGCGTCCTGGTCAACGGCTGGCCGACGGGGGTCGCGGTCGCCCCGGCCCAGCACCACGGTGGGCCGTACCCGGCGACGACCTCCACGTCCACGTCGGTGGGCGGCACGGCCATCGAGCGGTGGATGCGGCCGGTCGCTTACCAGGGGACGCCCGAGGCCCTGCTGCCCGCGGAGCTGAAGGACGACAACCCGCTGGGGCTGCCCCGGAGGTTCAACGGCAGGCTGGAGCGCTAGAGGCCGCTCGCCCCGCGCCCGGTCGGGCCGTGGCCCCGGACCCGCTCCGGGGC
>NZ_JBHYVC010000061.1:0-49258 GCF_042749965.1 Streptomyces sp. NPDC059454
AGGCGACGCGGAGTGCAGCGCAGCGGAACGCAGCGCCCTTGACGCGGACCGCGGAAGCACGACACTGACAAAGAAGCGAGTGGCCCAACGGTCACTGGACACAAGGAGTGCGCGCAGCAGTATGAGAACGGTCGTTCTTGACTGACCGTTCTTTAACCCCGTAAGGTCACCGCCATGGGACGACCACGCGCCTTCGACACCGACCACGCGATCGAGACCGCGGCCGCTCTCTTCGCCACGCACGGCTACGAGGGCACCTCCGTGGACGACCTGGTCACCGCCACCGGCATCCACCGGGGCAGCCTCTACAAGGTGTTCGGTTCCAAGCGGAGCCTGCATCTGACCGCCCTCCGCAACCACCTCGACCACGAGATCCACCCGACCACCGCCGCCATCGCCACCCTCACCGACCCCGAGCAGGCACTGACGACGGCCATCGCCTCGTACGACAACGGCCCGGCCGCCGGACTCCTCCTCCTCGCCGCCGCCGAACGCGCCCCCCACGACCGGGAGGTCGCCGCCCTGGTCGCGGAGGGCATCACCGCGCTGGAGGACGCCCTGCGCCCCTCCCACGGCGATGCCGCCCCCCGACTCGCCTCCACCGTCCTCGGCGCCCGCCTGCGGCTGCGCGCCGCCCTGCCGACCGCCTCCAAGGAGCACTGAACATGGCCCTGATCTCCGTCGACCGCGAACGCGGCCTGCTGACCGTCGAGTTCCAGGGCCTCGACAAGCTCTGGACGCTCAAGAGCCGCCTGGAGGTCCCCCTCGCCCATGTCCGCGGTGCCACCCACGACCCCGGGATGGCCCGCGAGCCGAAGGGCATCCGCATCGGCGGCACCCACTTCCCCGGCGTCATCACCGCCGGCCGCTTCCGTCGCGACGGCGAACGCCTCTTCTGGGACGTCAAGAACCCGGACAAGGCGGTCGTCATCGAGCTCGCCGACGCCGAGACCTACGACCGCCTCGTCGTCGAGGTCGACGACCCCCGTGCCACCGTCGCCCTCGTCGAACGCTCCGTCTCTCGCGACTGAGGCCGAGGCGCACCCCCGGCCCGGACGCCCCTTCAGCCCTGTTCCGGGTCCGGCAGCAGCGCCATCACGCCGACGAGTGCCGCACTGCCGGCGATCTCCCGGCGAGCGGGCGCAGCCGCACCCAGGAGGTGTCGTGGAGCGCGTGTTCACCGTGCACCGTCCACCGCACGTCGTGCCTCTGCTCGTCCGGGACGGCGGACCGTCACGCACTCCCCTGTCGCGAAGGGGCGTTCGCCGGGGCCGGGCAGGGGACCGTGACCGTTCCGCCGGGTCCCCCCGATGATCCCGCGGCGCGGGCCGTCCGGGCGGGCGGGCCGGTCTGTCCCGCCACCGTCGCCCCGAACGCCAGCGCCATGCCCGCCAGTTGCGGCGCGGTCAGCGTCTCGCCGAGGGCCGCCCAGCCGACCACCGCCGCAGTGAGCGGGGAGAGCGGCCCGAGGAAGGTGACCTGGGTGGCGGTGAGGCGGCCGATGCCCCGGAACCAGAGCCAGTACGCGATCGCCGTGTTCGCCAGGGCGAGGTAGAGGTAGCCGCCGAGCGCGGGGGCGTCCAGGGTGGGGGGCGCGCCCTCGGCCAGGACGGCGACGGGTGCGATCAACAGGCCCCCGGCCGTCAACTGCCAGCCCGTCAGGGCGAGCGGGCCGACGCCCTCCGGGCGGCCCCAGCGCTTGGTGAGGACGGTGCCGGCGGACATCGAGGCGGTGGAGGCGAGGGCCGCGAGCACGCCCAGCGGATCCAGGGCGCCGGCCGCCTTCAGGACCACCAGGCTGACGCCGGACGCGGCCACGACCCCGGTGATCACGTTCCGCGCCGTCGGCCGCTGCCCCAGCAGCAGCGCCGAGAGGCCGACCACGAGCAGGGGGCCCACCGAGCCGACCACCGCCGCCATGCCCCCGGGCAGCCGGTACGCGGAGAGGAACAGCAGCGGGAAGAAGGCGCCGATGTTGAGCGCGCCGAGCACCGTCGCCTTCCACCACCAGGCTCCGCGCGGCAGCACCCGGACGAGTGCGAGCAGGACCAGTCCGGCGGGCAGGGCGCGCATCAGGCCGGTGAACAGGGGGCGGTCGGGCGGGAGGAACTCCGTGGTCACGGCGTAGGTGGTGCCCCAGGAGACGGGGGCGAGGGCGGTGAGCGCGATGAGGGTGGCGCGGTTCGCGGCCATGACGGCGCACCTCTTCCGAAGTAGGTCGGTTAAAAGTAGCTTAGCTTCAAGCAACTTTCCATCGAGCTACTTTCTTGCGGGCAACCCGCTTCCGGCGGATACTCCTGCCCATGACCGCAGAGCAGCACCCCCGGGACCCCGTCGACGCGATCATCGAGCAGTGGGCCGAGGTCCGGCCCGATCTCGACACGGCCGGCATGGAGGTCTTCGGGCGCGTCTTCCGACTCGCGCGCGCCATGGGCGACCGGATGGAGAAGGCGTACGCCGCGTACGGGATCTCGCGGGGCGAGTTCGACGTCCTCGCCACCCTGCGCCGCTCCGGGGAGCCCTACACCCTCTCCCCCCGGCAGCTCTCGGGCACGCTGATGCTCACCACCGGCGGGATGACCGGCCGCCTGGACAAGCTGGAGCGCGCGGGACTGCTCCGCCGCTCCCCCGACCCGCACGACCGCCGCGGGCTCCAGGTCACGCTCACCGAGGAGGGGCTGCGTCTGATCGACGCGGCGGTCGGCGCGGGTCTCGCCGTCCAGACGGAGGCCCTGTCCACCCTGGACGGGGAACGGGCGGGGCAGTTGGCCGTCCTGCTGCGGGAACTGCTGCTCACGACGGAGAGGTAGGAGGCCCCGCGGCGGGAGGCGTCACTGATTTCGCGGGCGCGCTTCTCGGCGCCACCCGCGAGGAGACCGTGCCGCGGCGGACGCGCGAGGGCGCGTTCCGGCAGCGCGGAGGGCGCCGGTCCCGCGTACGACGGTGACGGCGCCCTCTTGAAAGCGGGTGAGCCCCGGGTCAGGCCTTGGCTTCGGCCTTGGTGGCGATGTTGGAGCTGGTCGTGTCCTTCTTCTGGTGCGACTTGTCGCCGATCATCACCAGGGCGGCGATGACCGCGAACAGCGCGATCGGGGCCACGACGTAGAGGCCCAGCGTCTCGATGACGCTCAGGCCCGTGCCGGGGTCGTCACCGTCGTCGCGGGTGAGCGCGAGCGCGGGGGACGACATGAGCAGCATCATCAGCGTCGTACCGGCTGCCAGGGCGCCGGCGCGCAGGGCGTTCTTCTTGTCCACGCTCCCCAAACTATCCAACGCGGTCGGGCTTCGCTCGGGCGGGGTGCCGTAAGGGGCGGACCGCCCCCGGCTTCACGCGGTGCCTCGTGTCGGTGTGGGCCGGGACGTATTCGCGCGGCCCGGCGCCCGCGGGGTGCCGGCGCGCCCACCCGTGCCGCCCTGCGGCACGACTGCCCGCGATGACGCCTCACTCCCTCAGCACGTCGATCAGTGCCCGGAGTCTCGCCGACCCCGCCAGCTCCTCCAGTGTCACCGGCCTCCCCCTCGCGTCGGCGATCGGCAGCCGCCAGTTCGGGTACTGGTCCCACGTACCGGGCAGGTTCTGCGGGCGCCGGTCCCCGACCCCGTCGGGCAGCCACACACCGATCATCCGCGCCGGCGTCCGCAGCAGGTACCGGTGGACGGCCCGGATCTCCGCCTCCTCGGAGGCGCCCGCCCCCATCAGCCCCAGCCGTGCGAACAGCTCCCGCCACTCCGTCGTGTCGGCCGCCGCCTCCGCCCGCTCCTCCGCCAGGGGCCGTGTGAGCAGCCCCAGACTGTCCCGGAGCGCCACGTGCTCCCCGTTGAGGCGCGCGGCCGTCGGCGGCAGATCGTGGGTGGTCGCGGTCGCCAGGCAGTCCGCGCGCCAGCCGTCCGGCGGCAGCGGGCGCCGGTCGCCGTCCCAGTCCCGTTCGAACCACAGCACCGACGTGCCGTACACGCCCCGTTCGCGCAGTGCCTCGCGCACGCCGGGCTCGACGGTGCCCAGGTCCTCGCCGATCACCATCGCCCCGGCCCGGGACGCCTCCAGGACGAGGACGGCGAGCATCGCCTCGGCGTCGTAGCGGACGTACGTGCCCTCCGTGGGCGGGTGGCCCGCGGGGACCCACCAGAGCCGGAACAGGCCCATGACGTGGTCGATGCGCAGGGCTCCCGCGTACCGGAACAGGGCCCGGAGCAGGGCGCGGAACGGGGCGTACCCGGAGTCGGCGAGCCGGTCGGGGCGCCAGGGCGGCAGGCCCCAGTCCTGGCCGCGCGCGTTGAAGGCGTCCGGGGGCGCGCCGACGGACATGCCGGCCGCGAAGTACTCCTGCTGCGCCCAGGCGTCGGCGCCGCCGGGGTGGACACCGACGGCGAGGTCGTGGACGATCCCGACCGGCATCCCGGCCTCGCGCGCGGCCCGCTGGGCCGCGCGGAGCTGGGTGTCGGTGAGCCAGAGGAGCCGGGAGTGGAAGTCGACGCGGTCCGCCAGCTCGCGCCGGGCGCGGGCGGTCCCGGGTGAGCGCGGGTCGCGCAGTCCGGCGGGCCAGCGGTGCCAGTCAGCGCCGTGGACCTCGGCGAGCGCGCACCAGGTGGCGTGGTCCTGAAGGGCCCGGCCCTGTCCGGCGCGGAAGTCGTCGTAGGCGGCGCGGCGGCCGGGCCCCAGCGGGACCTCGTACACCAGTTCCAGCGCCTCCCGCTTGGCCTCCCACACGGCGTCCCGGTCGATCAGGGCGCCCTTGTCCAGCACCGCCTCGCGCAGCCGTCCGGCCCGCTCCAGCAGCGTGCGTACGCGGTCCTGGTCCGCGAGGTACGCGAACTCGGGGACGTCCTCGATCCGCAGGTGGACCGGGTCGGGGAAGCGGCGGGAGGAGGGGCGGTAGGGGG
This sequence comes from Streptomyces sp. NPDC059454, assembly GCF_042749965.1. NCBI lineage: Bacteria > Bacillati > Actinomycetota > Actinomycetes > Kitasatosporales > Streptomycetaceae > Streptomyces > Streptomyces sp. NPDC059454. The sequence goes on from NZ_JBHYVC010000061.1 coordinate 4,882, forward strand.
AGGGGTCGGCCGGCGGGCCGGGGACGGCCGCGTGCAGGGGGTTGACCTGGACGAATCCGGCGCCGAGGGCGCGTCCGGCCCAGCCGGCGAGTTCGCCGAGGTCGGCGAGGTCGCCCATGCCCCAGGAGCGGCGGGAGAGCAGGGAGTAGAGCTGGACCAGGAGCCCGTACGAGCGTTCCGGCGGCGCGGGCAGCCTGGGCGGGGCGACGATCAGGTGGGCGCGGGCGGTGCGGCCGTCGGGGGCGGTGGCGGTCACCTCGTGCACGCCGGGCGGGAGGTGCTCGGCGGACGCGCGGGGCTCGCCCTGTTCGGTGACGACGTGCAGCCGGGTGCCCTCGGGGAGTGCGGCCAGGGCGGCGGGGGTGCGGGTGTCCCAGCCGACCACGGTGGGGGGCAGCAGCCGCGCGCCGAGTTCCCGTTCGCGGGCGGTGCGGGCGGCGCGGACGGCCTCCGGGGTGGCCGCGTCCACGCCGAGGGCGGCCAGCGCGAGGGTGACGGCGGTGGCCGAGGCCGCGACCGTGCGGTCCGGGGAGGGGTGGTAGGAGGTGGCGACGCCGTGCAGGGCGGCGAGCCGGGACAGCTCCTCGGAAGGGGGCTCGGCCGGCCGTGGCGCGCCCACCCTAGGGCTCCGGGCGGTACTGGGCCGGGAAGGAGTCGAGTCCGGAGGAGTCCGAGGTGTCCAGGAAGGCGTCGGACTCGCTGGTCAGGGGGGTGGTGTCGGCGAGCGGCGGTTCGCTGGTGAGGGGTTCGGCGTCGGGCAGCGGGGGTTCGCTGGTCAGCGGGACCTCGGCGCAGGATCCTTCCGCGCTGAAGACACAGAAGTGCGGCTCTTCGAAGTCGGCGGAGAGCTCCGCCGCGCGTTTGGACAGGACGGGGGAAGGAACGTAAGCCGGTGCGACCACAGATGGCCTCCTCATCGGGCACGGCACGCGGATCACGCGGGGCGTGCGGGTCGTGCGGGTCATCTCGCAGCCCTACCCAGTGGGCGCGATGCCAGACGCACAAAGTCTTCCCGCGTGCTCCTGATCACATTCTTCCTCCGCCCCCTCCCTCCGCAGTAGGACAAACACGCCACAACGTCCCCTCTCATTGACACGTTCACCGCAGAAATGGTGGGCTCGGGGTTTCTCGATAACGGAATGGACACGGCCGCATCGGCCATCGGGCCGAGTGGCCCGTCGAGCAACCGGGAGGGCCCTGTGCAGCTGCGGCGTGGGAGGACGGCGAACGCCAGGAGGGCCGCCCTCGCCCTCGCCGTCCTCGCCGGGACCCTGGGCGCCGGGACCCTGGGCACCGCGCCCGCCGCCGTGGCCGCGCCGCCCGCGCCGGGCACCACCGCGTCCCGGGCCGCCGACCCGGCCCGGGCGGCGGAGCCGTCCGTGTGGCCGCGCCCCCATTCCCTGCGCGCGAACGGCGCCCCGGTCGCGGTGACCGAGGAGGTCGCCCTGACCGCGGACGCGACGGCCGACGCGTACGCCCTCGACGCGTTGCGCGCGCTGCTGCGGGAAGCGGGCGCGCGCCGGTTCACCGCCCCCGGCGCACCGGTGCCCGAAGGGGCGCTCGTGGTGCGCGTGGGTACGGAACACGCCTCGGCCGACCCCCGGCACACCCTCCCCGCCGGCGGCTACGCGCTGACCGTCGGCAAGGGGGCCGTCTCCCTCTCCGGCGCGGACGGCGACGGCCTGTTCCACGCCGTGCAGACGCTGCGCCAGTTGCTGCGCCCGGACGGCACCACGCTCACCGCGGCCGTCGTCCGCGACTGGCCCGGCACCGCCGTGCGCGGCATCACCGAGGGCTTCTACGGCACCCCGTGGACGCACGGACAGCGACTGGCCCAGCTGGACTTCATGGGCCGCACCAAGCAGAACCGGTACCTCTACGCACCCGGCGAGGACCTCTACCGGCAGGCCCGCTGGCGCGAGCCGTACCCGGCCGGGCGGCGGGCGGAGTTCCGGGAGCTGGCCGAACGGGCGCGGCGCAACCACGTCACGCCCGGCTGGGCGGTGGCGCCGGGCCAGGCGATGTGCTTCTCCTCGGACGACGACCTGCGGGCGCTGACCCGCAAGCTGGACGCGATGCGGGCGCTGGGCTTCCGCGCCTTCCAACTGCAGTTCCAGGACGTCAGCTACAGCGAGTGGCACTGCGGGGCGGACGCCGACCGGTTCGGTTCGGGCCCCGGCGCCGCCGCCCGCGCGCAGGCGCACGTGGCGAACGCGGTGGCCCGGCACCTGACGGAGCGCCACCCGGACTCCGCCGCCCTGTCCTTGATGCCCACCGAGTTCTACGAGGAGGGCCCGACGGCGTACCGGCGAGCCCTCGCGGAGGAACTGGACGCGGGGGTCGAGGTGGCGTGGACCGGGGTCGGAGTGGTGCCGCGCACCATCACGGGCGGCCAACTGGCGCAGGCGCGGGAGGTGTTCGGACATCCGCTGGTGACCATGGACAACTACCCGGTGAACGACTACGCCCCCGGCCGGATCTTCCTCGGTCCCTACCAGGGCCGCGAACCGGCCGTCGCCGCGGGCTCGGCCGCGCTGCTCGCCAACGCGATGGAGCAGCCAGAGGCGTCCCGCATCCCGCTGTTCACCGCCGCCGACTTCGCCTGGAACCCGCGCGACTACCGCCCCCAGGAGTCCTGGCGGGCCGCGATCGCCGACCTCGCCGGCGGTGACGTCCGGCGCGGGGAGGCCCTGACCGCGCTCGCCGGGAACACCGCGTCCTCGGTGCTGGGCAGCGAGGAGTCGGCGTACCTGCGGCCGCTGATGGAGGCGTTCTGGCGGACCCGTACGACCGCCCGCGGCACGGACGGGACGCGGGAGGCCGGACGGCTGCGTGCGGCCTTCACCGTCCTGCGCGAGCTGCCGGAGCGGCTGTCCGGGACCGGGCTCGCCGCCGAGACCGGCCCGTGGTCCCGGCGGCTGGCCCGTTACGGCGGGGCGGGCACCACGGCCCTGGACCTGCTCCGCGCGCAGCGGGCCGGGGACGCGGGCGCCGCCTGGACGGCGTACCGGCGGCTGGGCGAGCAGCGGGCGCGGCTGGAGTCCTCCCGGGTGACGGTCGGCGAGGGGGTGCTGGACCCGTTCCTGAGCCGGGCGCAGAAGGCGTACGAGAGCTGGGCGGGCATCGGCCACGAGCCGCCCGCGCGATCCGGCGGCGACCGCACGCTCCGCCTCCCGCTCGCCCGCGCGATGGACGCCGTGACGGTGCTCACCGAGCCCGGCACGCGGGGGGCCGTGGAGGTCCACGTGCCGGGCGAGGGGTGGCGCAGCCTGGGCGCGCTGTCCGCGACGGGCGCCACCGAACTGCCGCCCGGCGACGATCCGGTGGACTCCGTCCGGGTCACCGGCGTCGACGCCTCCCGGGTGCGGCACCTGGTCCCCTGGTTCGCGGACGCGCCCGCCGCCTCCCTGGAGCTGCCCGACGACCGCGCGGACACCGACATCGGCGGCACCCGGCGGCTGACGGTCTCGGTCGGCTCGCTGCGCCCCGACGAGGTGCGCGGCAGGCTGACGGCGAAGGCGCCGAAGGGGGTCGGGGTCCGGGTGCCGGAGGACGCGCTGACCGTCCCGCGCGGGACGCCGCTGGAGGTACCGGTCGAGGTGACCGTGGAGCCGGGCACGCCCACCGGGTCGTACGACGTACGGCTCGGCTTCGGCGGGGCGACCCGCACGCTGACGGTCCACGCCGTTCCCCGCGTCGGCGGCCCCGACCTGGCCCGCACCGGCCGGGCGGGCTCCTCGGCCGACGAGACGCCCGACTTCCCCGCCTCGGCGGCGAACGACGGCGATCCGGAGACCCGTTGGTCCTCCCCCGTGGAGGACGACGCCTGGTGGCAGGTCGAACTGGAGCGCCCGGTGCGACTGGGGAAGGTCGCGCTGCACTGGCAGGACGCGTACCCGTCGGCGTACCGCGTGCAGGTGTCGGCGGACGGCCGCGGCTGGCGCACGGCGGCGGAGGTCGGGGACGGCGGGGGCGGCCGGGAGACCGTCCGCATGGATGAGCGGGACGTACGCCATATCCGCGTGCAGGGCGAGAAGCGGGCGACCCGGTACGGCTACTCGCTGTGGTCGGTGGAGGCGTACGCGGTCGCCCGGTGACCGGGCCGGCCGATGCCGTGAACCGGCGTCCCCGCGGCCGTCGATAGACGGGGTGTGAGACTGTTCCGCCCCATGGGGGGCCACCGGGAGAAGGACGAGGGGGACTCCGACGCGGCGCTGCTCCGGGCCGTCGCGGGCGGGGACCCGGCGGCGCTGGCCACGTTGTACGACCGGCACGCGGGATGGCTGTACGCGCGGCTGAGCCGGCGCTGCGCCGACCCCGAGACCGTGCGGGAGGTGCTCCAGGACACGTTCGTCACGGTGTGGCGGTCGGCGGACGCCCACCGCGGCGAGCAGGCCGGCGGCTGGCTGTGGACCATCGCCGCGCGGCGCCTGGTCGACACCTACCGGGCGCAGGAGCGGTCCGCGCGGCTGCGCACGGCGCCGATGGAGGAGGCGTGGGACGGCCTCCCGCCGGCCGGGGCCGCGGCGCCGTCCGCCGAGGACCGGGTGCTGGCAGGCCTGGAGTACGGCGATGTGGGCACCGCCCTGGACCGGATCTCGCCCGAACTGCGGGAGGTGCTGCGCGCCACCGTCGTCGACGGGCTGAGCACCCGTGAGGCCGCGCGGCTGCTGGGCATTCCCGAGGGGACCGTCAAGTCCCGCGCGATGCGCGCCCGCACCGAACTGCGGGCGGTCCTGGCACAGATGAGCCCGTCACCGATGGGAGGTCCGGCATGACCGGCTGGCACGCGTCCGACCACCTCGTCACCCGTTACGCCGACGGCTGTCTGCCGGAGTCGGACGCGTGGTCGCTGGAGAGACACCTGGAGTGCTGCGGCGACTGCGCGCTGCGGGTCTCGCGGACGGTGCGCGCGACGGCGGCGGGAGCGGTCCTGGCCGGCATCCGCGAGGCAGTCCTGGCCGACGTCCACGAGGCGGCGCGGGCAGACATCGGCATGACGGCCCGGACCGATGCGTACAGGGCAACGCCGGCCGGTGCGCCCGGAGCAGCCCCAAGGACCGTACCGGCGGCCTCACCGGCGCACGACCCGGTCTCCGGGGCGCCGGTTCCCGCGCGCCCCGCCGAATTCCCGGCCCGGGCCCGGCTGAGCGCGCGCCGGTGGCCGTCCGCCGGTTCGGGAGCCGTGCGCGTGCTGTGGGCCCTGGGGCCGGCCGTGCGCGGTGCCTGGCTGCCGGCCGTGCTGCTCGTCGCCGTCGGCGCCGTCGTGCTCGCCCACGGGGGCGGTATCACGAACGCGCGGCCCTGGCTGTTGGCCCTGGCACCGGTCGTACCGGTCGCCGGGGTCGCCCTGTCCTACGGGCCGCACGCCGACCCGATGCACGAGATCACCGCGGCCACGCCTTCGGCCGGGTTGCGGCTGGTCCTGATGCGCACGGCCGCCGTGCTGGCGGTGAGTCTGCCGCTGCTGACCCTCGCCGGGGCACTGCTGCCGTCCACGGACGCACCGAGCGCCGCCGCCTGGCTGCTGCCCGGTCTCGCGCTGACCCTGGCCTCACTGGCCCTCGCCGGATACGTCGGCCTGCGTGCGGCCACCACCGTGACCGGCGGTGGCTGGCTGTGCGCCGTCCTCGGTCCGGTGCTCGCCGCACCCGGCGGGCCCACCGACGAGCTGGGCCTGCGGCTGTCCTCGTACCTCGGCGGCGCCCCGGCGCAGGGAGGCTGGGCGGTCGCGGCCCTCCTGTCCGCCGCCCTGCTGGCCGCACGCCGCCCCGCCTTCCACTTCCTGGAGAAGAGTTGAGTACGGCTCCGCACACCACTTCCCGCCCCGTGCCCGAAGCACCGGCCGCCACCGTCCGGACCACCGGCCTGCACGTACGGCACCGCAGAACCGTCGCCCTGGACTCGGTGGACCTGGACTTCGGCACCGGCGTGCACGGTCTGCTCGGTCCCAACGGTGCCGGCAAGACCTCGCTGATCCGCGTCCTCGCCACGGTCGCCGAACCGTCCGGCGGCCGGGTGGAGATCCTCGGCCACGACACCCGCGACCACCGGCGGCGCGGCGAGGTCCGTCGGCACCTGGGTTATCTGCCGCAGGACTTCGGCTACTACCCGGGCTTCACGGTGCGGGAGTTCGTCGCCTACGTGGCCTGGCTGAAGGAGATGCCGGCGGACCACGTCCCGGCCGCCGTCGAGCGGGCCGTCGCCCGCGTCGGCCTGGCCGACCGCATCGACGCGAAGGTGCGCGGACTGTCCGGCGGCATGATCCGCCGCGTCGGCATCGCCCAGGCCGTCGTGAACGACCCCCGGGTGCTGCTCCTCGACGAGCCGACCGCCGGCCTGGACCCGGAACAGCGCGTGGAGTTCCGTGAACTGCTGCGCGAACTGGGCGCCTCGTCCACCGTCATCGTCTCCACACACCTGGTGGAGGACGTGGCGGCGGCCTGCACGGAAGTCACCCTCGTCGACGCGGGCCGGGTCGCCTACCGCGGAACGCCCTCGGCGCTCGCCGCGCTCGGCGAGTCGGCGGGCGGCCCCGGCGACCACCCGATCGAGCGCGGCTACACGGCGGCGCTGCGGGCACACCGCGCGCCGGAGGCGCGGACGGTCCGGCCGTCGGCTTCCGAAGGGACGGTCCGATGACCCTTCTGACGGAACGGACGTCCGGGGAACGCGGTGCGTCGCCGCACCCGCCCCTCACCCGGCACCCCCTGCGGGCGGAGGCCGTACGCGGTTTCGCCCCCTGGGCCGGAGCGGCGATGACGCTCACGCTCGTGGTGACGCTGGCGGTCGGGTCGGAGCAGTGGCAGGGGGGCTGGGCGGAGACCCGTGCGTATGTGCACACGGCGGCGATGATCCTCGGTGTCCCGCTGGCCCTGGCGACCGGCTGCTGGCAGGGCGGGCGGGAACGCAGGCGCGGGACGGGGGAGTTGCTGGGGACGGCCGTGCGTGGCCGGACGACGGTGTTGCTCGGGTCGGCTCTGCCGGTCGCGCTGTGGCTGGTCGCCGGGTACGCCGTCGCGACGGCCCTCGCGCTGCTCGCCACCTGGTACTGCGCCATGGGTGACCGGCCCCACTGGGGCACACCGCTCGCGGACGCCGCCGTCCTGGCGTGCGCCGCGCTGACCGGGCAGGTCGTGGGCCGTCTGGTGGCCTGGCGGCTGGCGGCGCCGCTGCTGGCGGCGGCCGGGTACGTCGTGCTCGGCGTCGTCGGATACGAGCACCACGGCTCCGTCCGTCACCTGTCGCCCTTCGTCGACGTCTTGTCCACCTCGATACCGGTGTGGTGGCAGCCCTTGGTGACGGTGGTGTGGACGGGCGGCCTCACGGCCGCCGCGGTCCTCGCGTACGCCGCGCGCCGCCGCACGGTCGCCCTGCTGCCGCTGGTGACCGCGGCCGCCGCCGGCACGCTGCTCGTCCATGCCGGCGACGGTCTGTGGCACACCGACCCGCTCACCCGGCGTCAGGTGTGCGACACCTCCACCACCCCGCAGATCTGCGTGAACGCCCGCCACAAGGATCTGCTCCCCCGGATCACCGAGGCCCTGTCCGGGATGACGGGCCGTCTGGAGGGCGTGGAAAACCTGCCGGTGCGCTTCGAGGACCTACCGGGCCGGCCGGGACCGAACGAGGTCGAACTGCCGATGGTCACACCGATCGGCTGGTCCGTCGTACGAGGTCGGCTCGCCGATCCCGAGGAGTACGCGTGGGCGGCGGGGATGGCGTTGCAGGGCCGCGGGGACTGCGACGAGGTGGCGCCGCGGGTGGCCGCCGCGGACGACGCCGTCGAGTACTACCTGGCTCCCAGCCCGCTGCGGCGGCAATTCGACGAGCAGTACGCGCGGGGCAGCGCTGCCGAGCGCGCCGAGCTCAGGGAACGGATCGCGGCGCGCGAGCGTCTGGCGTCGATGGGTGAGGAGGAGCGCCGCGCGTGGCTGTCGGCGTACTTCGCGACGCGGGACGAGTGCGGCCGGAACGGGGTGCCGGCACTGTGACGCACGGCTTCCTGCTGTACGCCCGCGCGCGCACCGTTCCGCGCACCGTGCTCGTGCTCGTCGCGACCGCCGCCCTCGCCGTCCTGGGTGCCCGCAACCTGAACGCGTATCTGGACCCGTCCCGGCAGGTCCCGGTCGTCGCGCTGGCCCCGCTGTTCGCGGCGGCGGTGATCGGCACGAGCCTGCACAGCGCGTCCGAGGAACTGGACCGCACCGCCGTACGTCCCTGGTGGCGCCGGCGTCTGATCCATCTGCTGGCGCTGACCGGCTGCGCCGCGCTCCTGCTGGCGGCGACCGTACTCGGCCCCTCGTCCCCGTTCGGTCCGTGGGCGATGATCCGCAACACACTGGGGTGCACGGGCCTCGCCGCCGGCGCGGTCGCCGTGTCGGGGGCCCGGCTGAGCTGGCTGCCGGTCTTCGGTTACATCAGCGCCGTGTACGTGGGCTCCGCGAGTGCACGCGGCACGCTGGTTCCGGTGTGGGCGTGGCCGGTGCAGCCGGCCGGGCAGCACGTCGCCTGGGTGACCGCCGTCGTGCTCCTGGTGGCGGGCACGGCGCTGTACGTCGTGCGCGGGGCGCGGCCGGAGGGGCCGCGCAACTGACGTGCCGCGTGGGGGCTCGCCACGGCCCTGGTACCGGGACGCGAAGACCTTGACCGCCCGCATCACATCGTGGGACCGATGCCTCGCCGCACCGCCGGGAGGCATGCATCCGCTGAAAATCGGGAGCATCTCAGCCTCTGGTGTTCATGTTCCGCTCATTTGAGTGAGCGGGTTGCATTCGCCCGTCAGATGCTCACTCTTTTCGGCAGGGGAGGTGTCATGAGTCCTCGGGGGTCGTGTCCCGTCGGGGGGTGCAGCCGGTCGAGTACGTGGAGTACGCGGGTCACCGCCCCATCAGCGCGGTCCGGGGATCGCCGACGGTACTGACGGCAGGTCGGCCGCGCGCGATGTCGGGGCCGTCTCCTGACGACACGTCCGCGGTCGCCGGCCCGCAACTGATTCCGGCTCCTCCTCTTCACCCGCTCAGCTCGGTTCCGTAGCGCGGGCCGTCCTCCGAGGAATCACATGACGCCACTGCCGCACCGAGTCCTCCAGGCGCTCGACCGGTTCAACGCCGCCCATCCCTGGGACCACAACGCCCACTACCACCGGTGGATCCTGCGGCGACTCCCCCGCCGGTTCGGCCGTGCACTGGACGTCGGCTCCGGCACCGGCGACCTGGCCCGGCTCCTCGCCACACGCGCCGACGAGGTCCGGGGCATCGACTCCGACCCCGCGATCACCTCGCGGGCGCGCACACCGACCCCTGAGGCGACGCCGGTGTCCTTCGCGGTCGCGGACGCTCCGACGGGACTCCCCGCCGGACCCCACGACGTCATCACCTGCGTCGCCACCATCCACCGTCTGCCGTTCACCGAGGCCCTCACCAACTTCCGGCGGCACCTGGCTCCCGGCGGCACCCTGGTCGTCGTGGGCCTCTTCCGGCCGCGGACCGCCACGGACCACCTGCTCGGCGCAGCCGTCACCCCGCTGAACGCCGCCACCGGGTGGCTCAAGAACAAGGGCCGCAGAGCGCCCCGGCCCGTCTCGACGACCGCGCGGACCCGGCCGGCATGACCTTCTCCGACATCGCCGGTGAGGCCCGCGAGGTCCTGCCCGGCGCCCGGCTGCGTCGGCGGCTCTTCCGGCGCTACACGCTCTCGTGGCGGCGCATCTGAGCAGGCAGCCGCCCCAGTGCCCCCGCGAACCGTACCCAGGCCTGCGGCGCGAGGCGGAGTATCGGGCCGTCACCGGAGTCCTTGGAATCGCGGACGGCGACGGTCTCCGGGACGTTGAGGGCGACCTCGACGCACTCGCCGGAGGTATTGCTGTAGCTGGACTTCACGAAGACGAACTCGGACACCGGTCAAATCTCCTGTCGGATAGCCTCGATGAGCTGGATGGAGTCTCGCTGAGCAAGACTCCGTCGTGCCGTGCGGTCGAAGAGGTCGCCGTAGGCGCTGCTCGCCACTTCGTTCTCCACCCACACGCTGGACGCGATGGTGTCGGCCTGGACCACGTCCACTGCCTCGTCCTCGCTGAACGACAGGATGGTGAACGGGCCCGTGACGCACGGGTGCCCGCCGGCATGGAACGGCAGAACCTGGAGGCGCACATTCTCCAGTGCGGCGATTTCCAGGAGCCGTTCCAACTGTCCTCGCATGGTCGCAGAACCGCCGATCAACTGCCGCAACGCCGCCTCCCAGACGACGGCATACACCTTGAGCGGAAGCTCCCCCGTCAGACGATCCTGCCGACGCATCCGGATGTCGACGACCCGCTCGATCTCCGCAGGGTCCTCCCAGGGACCGACCCCCTCACTGACGGCCAGTGCTCGCGCGTACTCCGGAGTCTGGAACAGACCCGGCACCAGCGAGAGCTGCCATGTACGCACACGACTGGCCGCGTCCTCCATGGCGATGTACTCGGTCAGCGCGCCAGGGTGGGGTGAGTCCTGCCACCACCCCTTCGCCTTGCGCCTCTCACGGTCGAGCCTGGCCAGTTCCAGCAACCGGGTCACGGCTTTCCCGTCCGCCAGACCGTAGAACTCGCACAGCGCGCGGATGTCCGGATCGCGCATCGGCACCCAGCCGCGCTCCATCTTGACGATCTTCGAGTTGGTCGCGCTGATGACCTCGGCGGCCTGCTGCTGCGTCTTGGCCGCGGCGTCCCGCAAGCGCAGGAGTTCACCACCGAGCCTACGCCCGAGCACAGTTGACGTCCGGTTCCCGAGTTGCGTGGTTCGAGTCACCCCCACATGGTGCCGGACTCGGCACACAGCCCACCCTGGAGACAAATGTCTCCGATCCAGTTGCACCGAGCGCGAGCCAGCCGCTACTTTCAGTGCTCAGCCGCTCACTCTGCGGTCCGCGCTCGGCGGAAGTGCACCGTCCTGTCTCCACACAGGCACGGCAGAGACACCGCCGCCCCACCCGGAGGCATCCCCCATGGCAGAACCCGCCCCCTTGCCCGTACCGCTCCTGCGCGAAGACCTGCTCGACTACACCCCCACCCAGCGGAGCGTCCCCCTCGCCCGGCGCAGAACCGCGCGGCTCGTCACCGAGTGGGGGCAACCGGGACTCGCCGGGGACGTCGCCCTCGTCGTGTCGGAGTTGATGACCAACGCCCTGCTGCACGGCAGCGTCCGGGGACGGCTCATCCGCGTACGCGTCACCCTCGGTCACCGCACCCTGCGGGTCGAGGTGAGCGACCCGCGCGGCGAGCGGCCGCCGAGGCCGCGTCCGGCCGGGGGCGACGCCGCCGATCAGTTCGGACGGGGACTCCTCCTGGTCGAGGCGGTCGCCGCGCGGTGGGGCTGGGAACCGCGGACCGTCGGCAAGACGGTGTACGCCGAGTGGGACACCCCCGACCGGACGTCGCCCACGCCGAAGCCCGTGCCCGCCGGTCCGCCCCACCTGGGTGCCACCGAGGTCGAAGACCTCACCCGGCATGCCGTCGGGGCAGCGGAAGGCACGCCCTCGCCCCCAGGACCCACCGGCGAAACCGTGAACACGTGACGCCGAAGTGTTCACGCTTCCGCGGAGTACCCCGGAGCGGAGCCCTTACCGCACGAAGGCCCGGGTCGGCGGCGTCAGGCGGAGATGCCGTCGATCCGGGCCAGCGCGTCGTCCGCGCCGTACGGCTGCAGGTAGGGCAGCCAGCGCGGGTCCCGGTGGCCGGTGCCGATGATGCGCCAGGCCAGACCGGTGGGCGGGGCGGGTTTGTGGCGCAGGCGCCAGCCCAGCTCGAACAGGTGGCGGTCGGCCTTCACGTGGTTGCAGCGGCGGCAGGACGCCACCACGTTGTCCCAGACGTGCTTGCCCCCGCGGCTGCGCGGGATGACGTGGTCGACGCTGGTTGCGACGCCACCGCAGTACATGCACCGGCCCCCGTCACGGGCGAACAACGCCCGGCGGGTGAGCGGAACGGGCCCCCGGTAGGGGACCCGCACGAAACGCTTGAGCCGGACCACGCTGGGTGCGGGGATTGTGACGGTCGCGCTGTGCAGGTGGGCGCCGGTCTCCTCGAGGCAGACTGCCTTGTTCTCGAGGACGAGCACGAGCGCGCGGCGGAGCGGTACGACGCCGAGCGGCTCGTACGACGTGTTGAGGACCAGGACATGCGGCACGGACGGCCTCCTTGTACGCCGGCGGCGCGTGGCTCGCGCCGGGACGATCCGTAGTCAGTCTCCCCTCATGCCTGGTGGACGCGCCACCATGTCCCGGTAACGGGCTGGGAGTGTTTTCGACCACATCCCGATTCATCCCCAGGATCATGGCCTGCTCAAGCGTGGGTGAGGACGGTCTCTTCTTCGCAGATGCCGCCGATCCACTCACAATGCCCCGTTAGTGTGGTGGTTCTGCCCGCACCGGTGACCCTTTCGTGACCTTGAAGATATTGACCGCCGCACCGGGGGCAGACATGCACCTGGAGGTACCTGCCGTGTCCTTGTCCGCCGTCCTGTCGGCCGCCGATCCGTCGCCGACCCCCTCGGAGTCCGGGACACCGCGGGTGCCCTCGCTCCAGGACGCCCAGGAGACCGCCGGCAACGCCGCCGGCTGGGTCGAGGAGAACTGGTCGACGTGGCTCGCGATCGGGCTCAGGGTCCTGCTGGTCCTGGTGATCGCGACGGTGCTGAGAGTCATGGTGCGGCGGGCGATCACCAAGCTGGTCGACCGGATGTCCCGGACCGGCCAGGCGGTGGACGGCACCGCGCTCGGCGGTCTGCTGGTCAACGCCGAACGACGCCGGCAGCGCTCGCAGGCGATCGGCTCGGTGCTGCGCTCGGTGGCGTCGTTCCTGATCATGGGCACGGCCGCACTGATGGTCCTCGGCACCTTCCAGATCAACCTGGCCCCGCTGCTGGCCTCGGCCGGTGTCGCGGGTGTCGCGATCGGTTTCGGCGCGCGCAACCTGGTCACGGACTTCCTCTCCGGCGTCTTCATGATCCTGGAGGACCAGTACGGCGTCGGCGACACCGTCGACGCGGGCGTGGCGTCCGGCGAGGTGATCGAGGTCGGACTGCGGGTGACCAAGCTGCGCGGCGACAACGGTGAGATCTGGTACGTCCGCAACGGCGAGGTCAAGCGCATCGGCAACCTCTCCCAGGGCTGGGCGACCGCGGGCGTCGACGTCACGGTCCGTTCCGACGAGGACCTGGACCGGGTGAAGGCCACGCTGAGCGAGGTCGCCGAGAAGATGGGCAAGGAGGAGCCCTGGAACGAGCTCCTGTGGAGCCCGATCGAGGTGCTCGGCCTGGACTCGGTGCTGCTGGACTCCATGGTGATCCGCCTCTCCGCGAAGACCATGCCGGGCAAGTCCCTGACCGTGGAGCGGGAGCTGCGCTGGCGCGTCAAGCGGGCCTTCGACGCGAGGGGCATCCGGATCGTCGGCGGCGCCACGGCCATGGAGGACGTGGCGGCCCCCGACCCCACGGCGGGCGTCGCACCTCCGTCGGTCTACTCGAGCACGATCTCCCCGCAGTCGGCGGCGGCGTCCCCGCTGCCCCCGCCGAGCGCCACGAAGTAACCGCCGGCCCCGAAGGGCGGCACCCGGAACTCCCCGGGTGCCGCCCTTCCCCGTACCGCTCCTGACGCTCCCCGGGTGGGAACCGAACTGATTTCCCGGGCGTGTTCGTGGGCAGGGTGGGGGCGGAATCTCCGGCGATCGCGCCGCGATCGGATCAAGATCGCGCCAAGGCCGGTGCATATGTCCCTCGCGGCGGCGATACTTGCCGCGAGGGATGACCATGGGGGAGGTCACATGACACACACACCGAACAGCACGGCGCCACCCGGCACCGGCACGCCCGTGCCCACGCTGCCGGCGGTACCGCCCCAGCCCACCCCCGCCACCGTCCCCACCCCCACCGCGCCACCGCCGGACGCCCGCCGCACCGCCTTCGCCGAGGGCGTCGACCGCCTCCGCAAGGCCGCCACCACCGAACCCGGCCGCCTCCGCATCATCGGCGCGGTCCTCGCCGCCCTCGTCGTCGCCTTCGGCGCGGTGACCGCCTGGCAGATGGCCGACCGGGCCGCGGCCGCCGACGACGTCCTCACCAGCAGCCAGCCCCTCAGCTCGGACGCCGCCGACATCTACCGCTCCCTCGCCGACGCCAACACCGCCGCGTCCAGCGGCTTCCTGGCCGGCGGTCAGGAGACCGCCGCCTCCAGGGACCGCTACGAGAACGACATCCGCACCGCCGCCGCGAAGCTCGTCAACGCCGCGGCCAACTCGGACCCCGACTCCCCCTCCGCGAAGACCATCACCGAACTCAACCGCCTGCTCCCCGAGTACAAGGGCCTGGTCGAACGCGCCCGCACCTACAACCGCCAGGGCTTCCCCGTGGGCGGCGCCTACCTGCGGTACGCGAACGAGAAGATGCAGAAGGAGATGCTCCCGGCGGCGGAGGACCTCTACACCAAGGAGAACCAGCGCCTCCGCGACGACTACGCGGACGCGACTCCCCACCCCTGGCCCGCCATCGCCCTCGGCGTCCTCGCCCTCGCCGCCCTCGCCTGGGCGATGCGCCGCACCTACCTGCGCACCAACCGGGTCCTCAACCACGGCCTGGTGGCGGCGACGACGGCGGCCACGGCCGTCCTGCTCTGGCTGACGGCCGGCCACGCCCTCGCCCGCTCCGGCCTGAACGACTCCTACGACCACGGCGTCCGCTCGCTCAACGTGCTGCACGACGCCCGGATCGCCTCCCTGAAGGCGCGGGGCAACGAGAACCTGACCCTGGTGGCCCGCGGCGCCGAGACGACGAAGGTCGGCGACGAGACGTTCGACGCCTACGACCACGACTTCGGCCGCGACATGGACACCCTCGCCAAGGGCCTGACCCGCGCGGAGCAACTCGCGGACGACGACAGCGGCGAGAAGCCGGTCGACTCGGCGGTGGGCAACATGACGGAGTGGAAGAAGCGCCACGCGGCGGCCCGTGAGCAGGACGAGAACGGCAACTACCAGCAGGCGCTGGACATGGTGATCGGCCCGAAGGGCGCGACCGGCGAGTGCTTCGACAGCGTCGACAAGAACCTGGCCGCGGCGCTCGCGCACGAGGAGAAGGAGTTCGAGCAGGCGGCCGGCGACGGCCGGGACGCGCTGACGGGCCTGCCGGCCGGCGCGGCCGTGCTCGCCGTGCTGGGCGCGGCCGGCGCGGTGCTGGGCATCGGCCGCAGGCTGTCGGAGTACCGATGAACGGACGCGTGAAAGAGCCGAAGGGGGCCATGACGATGGTCGCACGACACCTGCGGGCCCGTCTGAAGGGCTGGGGCGGCGTGGGCGCGATGGCGACCGCCTGCGCCCTGGCACTGGTCTTCGCGCTGGTCCTGACCTGCGCCGGCGCCCCGGCCGGCGCCCCCTCGAAGACCACCGGCCAGACCGTGTCCCACGCCGCGCGGGCCGAGGCGGACGAGGACTGCACGGCCCCGGAGAAGCAGACCCTCTCCCCCGACACCGCCGACGGCCCCACCATCGAGGCGATCAAGAACCGCCGGGGCGAGAAGCGCAAACTCATCGTGGGAGTCGACCAGAACAGCTACCGCTGGGGCTACCGCGACCCCAACAGCGGGGAGGGCGGCACCCTCGAGGGCTTCGACATCGACCTGGTGCACCGCATCGCCGAGGACATACTCGGCGACCGGGACGCGGTCCAGTTCAAGGCGATCCCCACCGACCAGCGCATCCCGGCGATCAAGGCGGGCCGGGTCGACATGGTCGTCCGTACGATGACGATCAACTGCGACCGCATCGAGGACGTGGCGTTCTCCGCGCCGTACTTCAAGACGGGCCAGCAGGTGCTGGCCCCGAAGTCCTCACCGGTCGAGGGGTACGACGAGACGCTCGCGGGCCGGGAGATCTGCACGGCGGCGGGCTCGACCGCGTACACGAAGCTGGAGGCGGACAAGGAGGCGGGCAGGCTGCCGGCGTCCGCCGACATCCGCACCACCGTTCCCAACCAGCTGGACTGCCTGGTGCGGCTGCAGCTCGGCGAGGTCGACGCCGTGGTCACCGACGGCGCGCTCGCGGCCAGCCAGGCCGCGCAGGATCCGACGGTCCGGCTCAAGGGCGAGGCCTTCACGACCGAGTACTACGGCGTGGCGATGAAGAAGGACGCGGACGACCTGGTCCGCCGGGTCAACCGGATCCTGGTGGACTTCCGCGCGGACACCACGGACGGCTGGCAGGACGCGTACACCGAGTGGCTCTCGGCCACGCTGGGCGCCGACTCCTCCGGGTCGAGGCCCCCGGCCCCGGAGTACCTGCGCGAGAGCTGACCCCCGGGCGACGACCCCGGCCGGACACACCCCAACCGTCAACAACCCCCCAGCGAGAGGTGATCGATGGCCGACACGGATCCCACCGGGCCGGTGATGGACCGGGACGAGGTGGACCGTGCGCTGGCGCGGCTCGGCGCGGAGCACGAGGCGATCGAGACCTCGCTCCTCGCCCTGCAGGACCACGCGGGCCGAAGACTCCTGGAGGGCGCGCGGCTCACCGGCATCACCGAGGAGCGCTGGACGGCCACGGAGGCGTCGATCACGCTGCTGTGGACGTACTTCGACGCGTACACGGACGCGCTGCGCACGGCCCGGGACATCCGGTCCCGCCGCCGCTGGTCCAGCCGTGAGGACCTGGTGGAGCTGACGGAGCTGCTGCGCGGCGACGCGGTGACGGTGGCGGGCGGCGCCGCGGCGACGGCCGGCGTGCCGGCCCTCCACGCCGCCCCCGGGAAACTCAGCGAACGCTACTCGCTGGCCGCTCTCGTCGACCGGATGAACGAGCTGTACGCGACCTCGCTGGACATGGTCGTCGCCGCCGACGCGGTGTGGTCGGCGCTGCCCGCCCGGATCGATCTGCTCGCCGCCGAGCTCCAGCGCACCAGCCGGCTCGCGCACTCGGTCGGCGTGCGCCCGGGCGAGCATCCGGCGGGCGACGACCTGGAGCGGATCACCCGCACGCTGACGAGGCTGCGCGAGCAGGTGGTGTCCGACCCGCTGGCGTACTGGAAGCGGGCGGAGGGCAGTTCGGCGCCCGGCGGCGGACGGCCCGACACCACGGTCTACGACCGCGAGGCGCGCGCGCTGGAGGACGTGCGCCGGGAGATCGACGCGGTGCTGACGGTGCGCCAGGACGCGGAGAAACGCATCGTCAGGCTGCGGGACGTGCTGTCCCGTGCCGACCGCACCCTCGCCGAGGCCCGCACCGCGCGCGGCGAGGTGCTGGCGAAGATCGCCGCGACGGAGGTGCCGGTGGTCAGCGGACCGCCGACCGTGCTGCAGGAGCAGCTGTCGACGGCCGCGGAGTACCGCAGACACGCCCAGTGGCACCGCCTGTCCCCGCTCCTGGAGTCCCTCGAGCAGAAGGCGGAGGACGAACTGCTGCGCGCCCGCGAGTCGTTGACCGCGGTGACGGCACCGCTGGCGGTCCGCGCCGAGCTGCGCGGGCGGCTGGACGCGTACAAGGCGAAGGTGGCCCGGCACGGCCTGGCGGAGGATCCCGTCCTGGTGGAGCGGTACGAGAAGGCGCGCCGGATGCTGTGGAGCGCGCCCTGCGACCTGCGCGCCGCCGACCGGGCGGTGCTGCGCTACCAGCAGGCGGCCACGGAAGTCCTCGGCACGGTGCCGCGGGTACCGGGCCAGGGAACGCCCGACGACCGGAGGGGGCCCGGCGCATGAGCGACAAGGGGGAGGCCGCGTCATGAGCGAACCGGAGAACGGGCAGGCGCGACGCACTTGTCAGCGCCCCGGCTGCGGCGGCGCGTACGAGGACGTCGGCGGCGGCGAGCTGTACTGCGACACCTGCGGCCTCGCCCCGGTGGTGTCCCCGACCGGCATGGTCGGCTCGGCCCCGACCGGCATCACGGCGGGCGGCCGCGACTCGCGCGGCTCGGCGGGCAGCGGACGCTCCAGCGGTCGCAGCGGTCGCAGTTCCCGCACGTCGTCCCAGTCGTCGAAGTCCCGCCGTTCGGTCTCCGGACGGCTCTCCCGCTCGGTGTCGGGCCGGACCACGGGCCGCTCGGTGTCGGTGCGCAGTTCCGGCGCGGGCGCCGGCTCGTCCGGCCGGGGCCGCCTCGGTGCCGGTCTTGTCGAGGTGCCGCCGATCCCGCGCCCCGATCCGCGCGCGATGGTGCTGGAGAACCCCGAGGTGCCCGAGCGGAAGCGGTTCTGCTCGCGCTCGGACTGCGGGGCGCCGGTGGGCCGGGCCCGCAGCGGCCGGCCGGGGCGCACGGAGGGCTTCTGCACCAAGTGCGGCCACCCGTACTCGTTCGTCCCGAAGCTGCGGGGCGGCGACATCGTGCACGGCCAGTACGAGGTGGTCGGCTGTCTGGCGCACGGCGGTCTGGGCTGGGTCTACCTCGCCGTGGACCGGGCGGTCTCGGACCGCTGGGTGGTGCTGAAGGGCCTGCTGGACACGGGGGACCAGGACGCGATGGCGGCGGCGATCTCCGAGCGGCGCTTCCTCGCGGAGATCGAGCACGCCAACATCGTGCGGATCTACAACTTCGTGGAGCACCTCGACCAGCGCACCGGCTCCCTCGACGGCTACATCGTCATGGAGTACCTGGGCGGCAAGTCGCTGAAGGAGATCGCCAACGGCCGCCGCACACCGGAGGGCAGACGCGATCCGCTGCCGGTGGAGCAGGCGTGCGCGTACGGCATCGAGGCCCTCGAGGCGCTCGGCCACCTGCACAGCCGGAACCTGCTGTACTGCGACTTCAAGGTCGACAACGCGATCCAGACCGAGGACCAGCTGAAGCTGATCGACATGGGCGCGGTACGCCGGACGGACGACGAGGAGTCGGCCATCTACGGCACGGTCGGCTACCAGGCGCCCGAGGTCGCCGACGTCGGTCCTTCGGTGGCGTCGGACCTGTACACGGTGGCCCGTACGCTCGCCGTCCTCACGTTCGACTTCCAGGGCTACACGAACGTCTACGCGGACTCGCTGCCCGACCCGGACACCATCGAGGTCTTCCGGCGGTACGAGTCCTTCTACCGCCTCCTGGTCCGCGCCACCGACCCGGATCCGGCCCGCAGGTTCGCCTCCGCGCAGGAGATGACCGAGCAGCTGACGGGTGTGCTGCGCGAGGTGGTCTCCCTGCAGTCGGGCCGCGCCCGCCCCGCGCTGTCCACGCTCTTCGGCCCGGAACTGCGGGTGACGGACACGGAGTTGTTCCCCGCGCTGAACGGTGACGTCTCCCGCCTCGGCACCCGTCCGGACCGCCCCCGCAAGGGGGCACCCCACGCGCTCCCGCCCGCCGCCGGCGCCTCCGCCCTCGTCAAGCCCGTCGACTGCGCCGCCGCCGCGCTCGCCCTGCCCGTGCCGCACGTCCACCCCTTCGACCCCAACGCCGGTTTCCTCGCGGGTCTGCTGACGTCCGCGCCCGGTGAGCTGATCAACGCGCTCGCCGCCGCGCCCGCCCCGTCGGCGGAGACCCGGCTGCGCGAGGTCCGCGCCCGGCTGGAGACCGGCGAGTGGTCCACCGCGCTGGCGGCGCTGGACACGCTGGAGGAGCGGGACCCCGACGACTGGCGGGTGGTCTGGTACCGGGGGGTGGCCGCGCTCGTCACCGGCGACCACGAGGGCGCCGCGCTCGCCTTCGACGCGGTCTACGACGCGTTCCCCGGCGAGATCGCGCCGAAGCTGGCGCTCGGCGTGTGCGCGGAGGTGCTGGGCCAGTTGGACAACGCCGCCGAGTACTACCGCCTGGTGTGGTCGACCGATCCGAGCCATGTGAGCGCCGCGTTCGGGCTGGCCCGGGTGCAGTTGGCGGCCGGGGACCGCGGCGGCGCCGTACGGACGCTGGTGTCGGTGCCGGAGTCCTCCATCCACTACACGGCCGCGCGGGTGGCGTCCGTCCGGGCGCGGCTGCGCGGGCGTGCGGCCGCCGCCGGTGACGTACCGTTCCTGGACGACCTGACCGCCGCCGCCGGGCAGGTCGAGGCCCTGGAGGCGTACGGTCTGGACCCGGCACGGCGCGAGCTGTTGTCGGCCGAGGTCCTCGGCTGCGGGCTGGACTGGGTACTCTCCGGGGGCCGGGGTTCCGCCCCTCCCGCCGCCGGGGGACGGACGCTGCTCGGCAGCGGTCTGGACGAGCGGGGCCTCCGTTTCGGCCTGGAGCGTTCGTACCGCACGCTGGCCCGGCTGGCGCGCAGCGGCGAGGAGAGGATCGACCTGGTGGAACGTGCCAATCGTTACCGCCCCCGGACGTGGGTGTAGTTGATGTCGCAGATGCCTCAGCAGGCCGCTCTGTCGAAATGCCCGAGCTGCGAGGAACCCCTCGAGTCGGGTGATCGCTTCTGCGGCGCGTGCGGATACGACCTGTCCGCGGTCCCCGCACGGCCGCGGGACGAGCCGACGATCGCCATGAACGGCTCGGTGCCGTCGCAGGCCCCGGCGGAGCGTGGCCGGCCCCGCCCGCCGTCGGCCCCGCCCGCCGCACCGGCCTGGCCCGCCCCGGACGGCCCCACCGTCCCACCGGCCCCCCGCCCGGACGGCCTGCCCGCAACGAACGCGGACGGCTCCCCCCTGCCCGACGCTCCGGCCGGCCGGGGAACACCGGCCCAGGGCACCCCCGTACCACCGCCCCCGGCGCCCGGCGCCCAGGGTGCCCCTGTGCCGCCACCGGCTCCGGCCCAGGGCACCCACGTGCCGCCGCCCCCGGCCCAGGTGACGCCCGTGCCCCCGTCCCGGGCCGAAGACACCCCCGTGTCACCGGCCTTGACGCAGGGCGCCGTACCACCGCCCCCGCCTGCGGCACCCGCCGCGCCGTCGTCCGGGGTGCGCTTCGACCGGCGTACGCAGCCGGAGGAGCAGGCCGCCGCCGACCGGCCGGCCGCGCAGCCCGACGAGTACCCGCTCCAGGCGCCGGACCCGCGGGTGACGGCCGAGCAGGGGCCGGCCGCCGGTGGCGCCGCGGTGTGCGTGGCCTGCCGTGCGGGCCGGGTCGACGACGACGGCTACTGCGAGAACTGCGGTCACGCCCAGCCACGAGAGCGGGACCACATGGAACAGGAACGCGGCCCCGTGGCCGCGGTCAGCGACCGCGGACTGCGCCACCACCGCAACGAGGACGCCTTCGCCGTGAGCACCACGGCGCTGCCCGACGGCTCCCCCGCCTCCGTGGCGATCGTCTGCGACGGCGTCTCCTCCGCCACCCGCCCCGACGAGGCGTCGCTCGCCGCCTCCCGCGCGGCGAGCGAGTCCCTGCTCGCGGCCCTGCCGCGCGGCACGCACCCGCAGACGGCGATGCACGACGCGATCGTCGCCGCCGCCGACGCGGTCAACGCGCTGGCCGACGCGCCCGCGGCGGCCGGCGAGCACGCCCCGCACCAGAACGCCCCGGCGTGCACGATCGTCGGCGCCGTGGTGACGACCGGTCTGCTGGTCGTCGGCTGGGTCGGCGACAGCCGCGTCTACTGGGTGCCGGTCGACCGCTCCGCCCCGGCGGCCCGGCTCACCGAGGACGACTCGTGGGCCGCGCAGATGGTCGCCGCGGGCCTGATGGGCGAGGCCGAGGCGTACGCCGACCGGCGCGCGCACGCGATCACCGGCTGGCTCGGCGCCGACGCGTACGAACTGGAGCCGCACACCGCCTCGTTCAAGCCCGACCGGCCCGGTGTGGTCGTGGTCTGCACGGACGGCCTGTGGAACTACGCGGAGTCGGCCGACGAGATGGCCGAGGCCGTGCCCGCGGACGCGGCCGTACGGCCGCTGCACGGTGCCCGGGTACTGGTCGGCCACGCCCTCGACGGCGGGGGCCACGACAACGTAACAGTGGCCCTCGTGCCGTTCCCGGCCGTCCCGCAGGGGGCAGGATCGGCCTGAGGGGCCGCTTACGGGAAGCCCCTCGCGGGGAAGCCTCAACGGACCGGAGGGGACCGGTCCGTCATCCGTCGTCGCCCCGCGCCGTCGGGGCATCCAAGGGGGAGCGAACAGGGCATGGCCAATTTCTCGAAATCGAACGTGCCGCAGTTCTCGGTGGACGTGTACCAGAACGAGTACCTGCCGGAGGGCGGCCGCGAGGTCAACGCCATCGTCACGGTGACCGCGACCGGCGGCGGCACCATCGGCAGCGCGGTGGCGGCGCCCCACCTCTACCCGCCCGGTGAGGGGCCGTCGGCGGCCGTGGTCCTCATGGTCGACTGCTCGGGCTCGATGGACTACCCGCCGGCCAAGATGCGCAACGCCCGCGACGCGACGGCCACCGCGATCGACTCCCTGCGCGACGGCGTGAACTTCGCGGTGGTCGGCGGCACGCACGTGGCCAAGGAGGTGTATCCGGGCGGCGGCGGTCTGGCGGTCGCCGACGCCGGCACGCGGGAACAGGCCAAGCAGGCGCTGCGGAAGCTGAGCGCGGGCGGGGGCACGGCGATCGGCACCTGGCTGCGGCTGGCCGACCGGCTGCTGGCGTCGGCGGACGTGGCGATCCGGCACGGCATCCTGCTCACCGACGGCCGCAACGAGCACGAGTCGCCCGAGGACCTGAAGGCGGCGCTGGACGCCTGCGCCGGACGGTTCACCTGTGACGCCCGCGGCGTGGGCACCGACTGGGAAGTGAAAGAAGTCACAGCCATCGCCTCCGCCCTCCTCGGCACCTCCGACATCGTCGCCGACCCGGCCGGTCTCGCCGCCGACTTCACGCGGATGATGGAGACGGCGATGGGCAAGGAGGTCGCGGACGTCTCGCTGCGGCTGTGGACCCCGGTCGGCACGACGGTGAGGTTCGTCAAGCAGGTCGCACCGACGGTCGAGGAGCTGACCGGCCGCCGCACGGAGGCGGGTCCGCGCGCGGGCGACTACCCGCTGGGTTCCTGGGGTGACGAGTCCCGCGACTACCACGTCTGCGTCGAGGTGCCGCCCGCGGACATCGGGCAGGAGATGCTGGCGGCCCGGCTGTCGCTGGTGATTCCGCAGCCGTCCGACGGCGGCGTGCGCAACCTCGGGGCGCAGGGCCTGGTCCGGGCCGTGTGGACGGACGACATGGCCGCCTCGACGTCGATCAACCCCCAGGTCGCCCACTACACCGGGCAGGCGGAACTGGCGGAAGTCATCCAACAGGGTCTGGATCTACGCAAAGAGGGAAACATCGGCGGAGCGACGGCCAAACTGGGCAGGGCCGTGCAGCTCGCGAGCGCGTCCGGCAACGCGGATACTGCGAAACTGCTTGCGAAGGTGGTGGACGTGGTCGATGCCGCGACGGGTACTGTGCGACTGAAGGCGAAGGTCGAGGAGGCCGACGAGATGACGCTCGAGACTCGGTCGACGAAGACTGTTCGTGTGAAGAAGTGATCCGTAAGTAGTCGAGCCTGGCCCCTCGGGGTTGGAGAAACCGGCCGGAACCGGCCGGACGAGGAGAGGGGGAAGCGCCGACATGCCGACCTGCCCGAACGGACACCAGTCGGGTTCCGACGACTGGTGCGAGGTGTGCGGTCACCGCATGGCGGGTGCCGTGCCCCCACCTCCTCCCCCACCGCCCGCACCCGGCGGCGGCTACGGATTCCCGCCGCCCGGCGGCTCCGCCGACGGCCCTGGCGGCCCCGGTGGTTTCGGCGGCCCCGGCGGCGGCCGTCAGGAGCTGTGCCCGCAGTGCCGTACGCCGCGTGAGGGCGCGGCGCCGTTCTGCGAGGAGTGCCGGTGGAACTTCCTGACGAACACGGCGACCTCCTACACCCCGGCCGCCCCGCGCCCGCCGGCCCCCGGCCCGGGTCCGGGTCCGGGTCCGGGCGGTCCCTTCCAGCAGCCGCCCGGCGGACCGTCGTACGGCGGTGGTGACTCGTACGACTACCAGGGCTCGCGTCCCTCGCAGATGAACCGCCCCGCCGAGCCGATCCCGCCGGGCCCGGCCGGCTTCGGCGGCGACCCCTCACGACCCGTACCGCCCCCGCCCGGCCCGGGCGGACCTGGTGGTCCCGGTGGACCTGGTGGATTCGGTGCTCCCGGCGGGCCGAACGGTCCCGGCGGCTTCGGTGGGCCCGGTGGGCCTGGTGGGCCTGGTGGTCCGAACGGTTCCGGTGGGCCCGGTGGCCCGAACGGTCCCGGTGGGTCTGGCGGCTTCAGTGGTCCCGGCGGCCCGAACGGCCCCGGTGGGCCCGGCGGCCCCGGTGGGCCTGGTGGCTTCGGTGGTCCCGGCGGACCTGGTGGCCCGAACGGCCCCGGCGGCCCGAACGGCCCCGGTGGGCCCGGCGGCTTCGGTGGGCCCGGTGGTCCGAACGGTTCCGGTGGGCCCGGTGGCCCGAACGGTCCCGGTGGGCCTGGCGGCTTCAGTGGTCCCGGCGGACCTAACGGTCCCGGCGGCCCCGGTGGGCCTGGTGGCTTCGGTGGTCCCGGCGGCCCCGGTGGCTTCGGTGGTCCCGGCGGGCCTGGTGGCCCGAACGGCCCCGGCGGCCCGAACGGCCC
Organism: Streptomyces sp. NPDC059454; assembly: GCF_042749965.1. NCBI lineage: Bacteria > Bacillati > Actinomycetota > Actinomycetes > Kitasatosporales > Streptomycetaceae > Streptomyces > Streptomyces sp. NPDC059454. The sequence goes on from NZ_JBHYVC010000061.1 coordinate 29,324, forward strand.
CGGTGCTCCGCAGGCGTTCCAGCCCGGGTCGTCGGCCCCGTCCGGATTCCCGCAGGAGACCGGCCGCCCCCAGCCGGGCGGGCCGCCCTTCGGCGGCGGTGACGACGACTGGGTGATCTCCCCGCCGACCGGCGGTCCCGGCGGTCCCGGCCCTGGGCCCGGCGGTCCGAACGGCCCCGGTCCGCGCGGCGGTTACGGCTACCCGCAGCCCGGTGCGACCCAGGCGCCGCCCGGACCCGGCGGCTTCCCGCAGCAGCCCCGGCCGCCGCAGGGCCCGGCGACCTGGACCGCGACCATCGGTCCGGACCGCGAGTACTTCATGGCGATGATGCAGCGCTCCGGCCCCGAGGCCGCGGGCCTGAACCTGCCCGCGTACTCGCCCGAGCAGCAGCGCACGCTCACCGGCAACCAGATCACCATCGGGCGCCGCCGCCACTCCACCGGCGACACCCCCGACATCGATCTGTCGACCCCGCCGGAGGACCCGGGCGTCTCCCACCAGCACGCGGTGCTGGTGCAGCAGCCGGACGGCACGTGGGCGGTCGTCGACCAGAACTCGACGAACGGCACGACGGTCAACGGCTCGGACGAGCCGATCCAGCCGTTCGTCCCGGTCCCGCTCCAGGACGGCGACCGGGTCCACGTGGGCGCCTGGACGACGATCACCGTCCGCCGGGGCTGAACGACAGCCCCAGGCGGCGGGCACCGGCCGGACGTGCGTACCTCCGGGGTCGTCCAGCCGGTCGCCCTCGGCGTCGGCCGTGAGGCCGTAGCGTTCGCGCTGCGGCCTCCCCCCGCGCTCCCGGAGGTCGTGGCGTTCGTCACCGCCGGCGACGCCCACGCAGGAGGACGGCACGGACAGGTGGCGCGGCACGGCGGTGAACGCCTCCCGTCACACCGGGTCGGCGTCGAACGCCCCGCTCGCACCGATCTCCCGCACGAGCGCGGCCCGCACCTCACGGGTCCCGTCCGCCCACCTCTCCGCAGTAGGCCGGTCCTAGGCCTCGAGTCCTATGCCGCCGCGTCTGAGACCATGGACGACGTGACAGAGATTCGGCGCGGCACGCTTCAGGAGCAGACCTTCTACGAGCAGGTCGGCGGGGAGGAGACCTTCCGCCGGCTCGTCCACCGTTTCTACCAGGGAGTGGCCGAGGACCCGCTGCTGAAGCCCATGTACCCCGAGGAGGACCTGGGCCCGGCCGAGGAGCGGCTGGCGCTGTTCCTCATGCAGTACTGGGGCGGTCCGACCACCTACAGCGAGAACCGCGGCCACCCGCGCCTGCGGATGCGCCACGTCCCGTTCAAGGTCGACCGGGCGGCACACGACGCCTGGCTGAAGCACATGCGCGACGCCGTCGACGAACTGGGCCTGTCCGAGGAACACGAACAGACCCTGTGGAAGTACCTGACGTACGCGGCGGCGTCGATGATCAACTCCCCGGACTGAGACAATCCCGCCGGCACCGTCCAGCCCTTCCGGGGAGCTTGAGGAGCGGGGCTCCAGGGGGCAAAGCCCTCCTGGAGCGGACGGGACGGGAAGGGCGGTGAGCGGCCGGTCTCAGCGCACGCTGAGGCCCAGCGCCCCGAGCCCCGCCCGGCGCACGGCGACCGACCCGTAGGGCGTACGCAGCCGGAGCCAGGACCCCGAGGAGAACAGTCCCTGTTCGCCGCCCCGCAGGAACCCCAGCGACTGGGCGGCGTGCACCGCCCGCACCGGAAGCCCGGTCTCCGCGACCGTGCGGGACCAGATCTCCCGCCCGATCCGGTCGAGTTCGGCGCGGGTGCGTCGCTCGGGCGCCAACTCCTCCGTACGGGACCGGAACTCCGCGACCGACGCGGCGACGAGCCCGCGCAGCTCCTGCGGCGCCGGCAGCCCGGACTCGGCCTGCCAGCCGCCGCGCGGCGGCAGCACCCCGGCCCACGGCGGACCGGTCACCGCGCCCGGCACGACGGCCGTGGCGGCGGACTCGTCCACCGACTCCAGCAGCTCACCGGCGGACACGGTCACGTCCAGCGCGACGTCCAGCCCGTTCTCGTAGGGCTTCGCGAGCCGTACGGCGCGGATCGCCAGCACCTCGAACGACGGGGGCCGGCCGAAGACGGCGAGCGCCGTGCCGGCCGCCTGCAACCGCACCGCGGCGGAACGGTCATAGTGCAGCAGCCGGGAGAGGAAGGCCGCGAGATCCGCGGCCTCCCCCTCGTCGGCGAGGTGGAGCACCGTCATGCGGCGACGGCCTCCTCTTCACCGGCGGTGTCGTCCGTGTACTCCCGGAGGAACTCGCGCTCCTCCGCGGTGATACGGCGCGGACGCTGCGCCTCGAAGTCGAACGGCACTATCACCGTCGACGCGCGGACGTAGACGAGGTCGTCGTCCTTCACCTCGTAGGTGAGGGTGAAGGACGCCGCCCTGATCTCCGTGACCCACAGCTCGATGTCGACCGGGTGGTGCCGGTGGACGAGCTGCCGCTTGTAGTCGATCTCGTGGCGCGCCACCACGGACCCCTGCTTGAAGTCCTTCTCCGGGCGGAACAGGAAGTCGATACGGGCTTCCTCCAGGTAGCGGAGGAACACCACGTTGTTGACGTGGCCGTACGCGTCCATGTCCGCCCAGCGCAGCGGGCAGCGGTAGATGTGCCGCAAGAGATCAGCCCCGGGTCAGCTTCTTGTAGGTGGCGCGGTGCGGACGCGCGGCGTCCGCACCGAGCCGCTCGACCTTGTTCTTCTCGTACGACTCGAAGTTGCCCTCGAACCAGAACCACTTGGACTCGCCCTCGTAGGCGAGGATGTGCGTGGCGACCCGGTCCAGGAACCACCGGTCGTGGGAGACGACCACGGCGCACCCGGGGAACTCGAGAAGGGCGTTCTCGAGGCTGGAGAGGGTCTCGACGTCGAGGTCGTTGGTCGGCTCGTCGAGGAGCAGCAGGTTGCCGCCCTGCTTGAGGGTGAGCGCGAGGTTCAGCCGGTTGCGCTCACCGCCGGAGAGCACCCCGGCCGGCTTCTGCTGGTCAGGACCCTTGAACCCGAAGGCGGAGACGTAGGCCCGCGAGGGCATCTCGACCTGGCCGACGTTGATGTAGTCGAGCTCGTCGGAGACGACGGCCCACAGGGTCTTCTTCGGGTCGATGTTCTCGCGGCTCTGGTCGACGTACGAGATCTTGACGGTCTCGCCGACCTTGATGTTCCCGGAGTCGGGCTCCTCGATGCCCTGGATCATCTTGAACAGCGTGGTCTTGCCCGCGCCGTTGGGGCCGATGATGCCGACGATGCCGTTGCGCGGCAGCGTGAAGCTCAGGTCGTCGATGAGGAGCTTGTCCCCGAAGCCCTTGGTCAGGTTGTTGACCTCGACGACCACACTGCCCAGCCGCGGGCCCGGCGGGATCTGGATCTCCTCGAAGTCCAGCTTCCGCATCTTGTCGGCCTCGGCGGCCATCTCCTCGTACCGGGCCAGACGCGCCTTGGACTTGGCCTGCCGCCCCTTGGCGTTGGACCGCACCCACTCGAGCTCTTCCTTGAGGCGCTTCTGCCGCTTGGCGTCCTTCGCGCCCTCGACCTTGAGGCGGGTGGCCTTGGTCTCCAGGTACTTGGAGTAGTTGCCCTCGTAGCCGTGCAGCCGGCCGCGGTCGACCTCGCAGATCCACCCGGCGACGTTGTCCAGGAAGTACCGGTCGTGGGTGACGGCCACGACGGTGCCCTCGTACTTGGCGAGGTGCTGCTCCAGCCAGTTCACCGACTCGGCGTCGAGGTGGTTGGTGGGCTCGTCGAGCAGCAGCAGGTCGGGCGCCTCGAGGAGCAGCTTGCACAGCGCCACGCGGCGCTTCTCGCCACCGGAGAGGTTGGCCACCGGCCAGTCGCCGGGCGGGCAGCCCAGGGCGTCCATGGCCTGCTCCAGCTGGGCGTCGAGGTCCCAGGCGTTGGCGTGGTCGAGCTGCTCCTGCAGCTTGCCCATCTCGTCCATGAGCTCGTCGGTGTACTCGGTCGCCATCTGCTCGGCGATCTCGTTGAACCGGTCGAGCTTGCCCTTGACCTCGGCGACACCCTCCTGGACGTTCTCCAGGACGGTCTTGTCCTCGTTCAGCGGGGGCTCCTGGAGCAGGATGCCCACGGTGTAACCGGGAGTGAGGAAGGCGTCACCGTTCGACGGCTGCTCCAACCCCGCCATGATCTTCAGGACCGTCGACTTACCAGCGCCGTTCGGACCGACGACACCGATCTTCGCTCCCGGCAGGAAGCTCAGGGTGACGTCGTCGAGGATCACCTTGTCGCCGTGCGCTTTACGCGCCTTGCGCATGGTGTAAATGTACTCAGCCAAGAGAAACCGTCCGGCAGCTTGAAATCAGGCAGTGGGCAGATACACCCCATCTTGCCGCACCGCCACCCCTGGGCGGAAACGCATAGAGGCCGGGGGCTCTGACCTTGCGTTTCGCGGACGACGTCGGCACGCCACCTGTCACCGGCGGCCGGTGTCGACCGCTCCCGGACCCTCTCGCACGCCCCGGGGACAGGTGTCTCAGGGAGCCGTCTGCTGACCCCGGCGGCCGAGGACGCAGAACTCGTTGCCCTCGGGGTCGGCCATGACGATCCACGACTGGTCGCCCTGACCGATGTCGACACGCTTCGCGCCAAGGGCTTCGAGGCGGGCCACCTCGGCGTCCTGGTCATCGGGCACGAAGTCGAGGTGCAGTCGGCTCTTGGCCTTCTTGGCCTCGTCGAGCCGGATGAACTCCAGCCCCGGCAGACGATCCGGCTCGGCGCGGATCGTGAACTCCTCCTCGGAGGAGTGGACCACGACCCAGTCGAGAGCCTCGGCCCACCACTGCCCCAGGGCCACCGGATCCGCCGAGTGAACGATGACATGCTGCCACTGCAAGGTCATCGGCCGAGCCTAAACCCGCCAGGGCTCGGAGAGCAGGTCCTTTTCCGTTTCCGTGCGGACCCGGTCGGCCGGCCCGGTGACGGTGTTCGCCGTCGTCGGCGTCCAGCACCACTGCGACCTCGCGTGGTCCGCGACGATCTCCACGTGGAGAAGGCCGCCGTCCGGGCCCTCCACGCCGAGGCAGGCGATCGTGCACCCCGGGACCGCCGAGTGGATCGGGGAAGGGCGCTCAGGCGCCGGAGGGGGTGTTCCCGCGGCGGGTGACGACCAGGCCCGCGCCGCCGAGGACGACCAGGGCGATGGCGGTGCCGGCGATCCACGGGGTGGCGCCGGAGGAGCCGGTCTCGGCGAGGTTGGTGTCGGTGGGGGTGCCGGCCAGGGGGGTGGGGCTCGGGCCCGTGAGGGTGTGGGTGGTGGTGCCGGTCTCGGCGGCTCGGGTGAGGCAGTCGAGCATGCCGGTGAACCGCTGCTCGAAGCCGACCGGACCCGTGACCGTGAAGTCGTACGGCCGGTCCTCGCTCAGCGGAACCGTCACCGTCCGGGACTCTCCGCCCGCGACGGTGTGCTCGGCACCCGCCAGTTCGAAGGTGAACGGCTCGTCGTCCTGGTTGGTGACGGTGACGTCCACACCGCCCTCGGCGCAGTTCTCGCGGGCGGACAGCGCGGGTATCGCGCCCTTGAGCGCCCAGGTGGCACTCGCCGTCGCCGATACGGTCGACTCGCTGGAACCGGCGAGGATCTGTGTCTGGCTGCGGCTGTCGGAGACGAAGGCACGGCCGACGGGCACCGTGGTCGATGCCTGCGCGGTGAGCTCCGCGGTGTCCGGCGCCGCGTCCTCGGGCACCTCGAAGAAGATCTGGCTGCCGTCGGCCGCGGTGGTGACGGGCTCGCCGTTCTCGTCCACGATCCGCACCCCGCTCGTGGCGGCGTCCGCCGGCGGGGAGATGGTCACGCTGCGCGCGTCCGTGCGCACCGTCACCGGACCGACCGGCTCACCCGGGCGGCCGGAGACCGCGGGCGGGTCCAGGGCCAGCGACGCCTTCGGCTCCTCCTCGTTGCGGGCGTTCTCCTGCAGGTAGTCGGCGAGCTGCTCGGCCTGGGGGTCGGCGGCGTCCACGGAGACGTCGTCGGAGTACCGCCAGATGGCCACCTGGGTGCCGGCCGCCGCGTCCTGCTCGGTGAGCCTGCCGCGTATGCCGGCCTTCTTCGCGAGCGCCGCGAGGTCGTTCACCTGCGGGTAGGAGTTCCGCAGGATCCAGCGGATCCGGCCGGCGTCCTTGTTGGCGCCCAGCGAGGTCCCGCTCCAGGCGGTCTCGTGGTACTTGGCGTCCTTCTGCGTGGGCGTCTGGATGTCGACGCAGTACGTCTGCAGCATGCCGCCGCCCTCGACGGACATCTCGAACAGTCCCGCCGACACCTGCTGGTCCCCGGCGGCGCCGCGTATCACGGCCGTGCCGTAGGTCTTGAGTCCGCCTACGGTCGCGGCCGCTCCGCTGTGATCCGGTGCCGTCTCCTCGTCGGCGGCTGCCGTCCCGGCACCGGCCAGTACGGCTGCGGCGACGAGTCCGGACACCAGCGTCCCTGCGGCGGGGCGGACCGCCCCGCGTCCGCGCGCGGGCCCCGCGGAGAACGAAGAAAACACCGAAATCCTTCCCGGGCGGGACCCGTTGACGTGGGGGGTGATGGTCCCACCAGCAGAATCACCGGCCCCGAGAGTCCCGGGAGCCATGCCCGGCATCCTAAGGAGACGGCGATGCGCGCTTGCCGATGATCGCGTCGGAGGAGTGATCCGACTCGGAATCGTTATCGCGGAAGCCGCCGCGAGCGGGGCTTATCGACAAATCCACCCGGGATGGTTCGGGGCGCATCTGCCGATAAGCCTCAGTTCGGTCAGCACCGGTGTCGAGGCCGGGTCGCTGACCTCATGTCACCGCCGCCGGCTCCGGGTGCTGTTGGGGCGCGGTTCCGTCCGCGGTCGCCGAATTCTCCGGTTCGCTTTCCCAGTTGGGCTCGGGACGCTCCGGCGTGGGGGCCCGCTCCGGTCGCTGCGCGCGCCGGAAGGCGGCCGTGCCCCGGGCGAGGTCGTGACCGATCGACACCGCGTCGATGTCCGCCGACATCCACCCCTGCTGTCCCTCGCGCGTCTCCGAACGCACCTTCAGCCGGCCCTGCACGATCACCGGTTCGCCCACCGACAGCGACGCCGCCGCGTTGGTGGCGAGCTGCCGGTTCGCCCACACCGTGAAGAAGTTGGTGTGTCCGTCCGCCCAGGCGCTCTTCTCCCGGTCCCAGTACCGGGACGTGACCGCGATCCGGAACCTGGCCGCGGGGCCGGACGCCATCTCCCGGTACACCGGCCGCGTCGCCACGTTGCCCACCACGCACACCATCGTCTCGTTCATCGTGTTTCCCTCCCTCGCCCGCCCGCCGGCTACGACACCGGCGCCGGGCCGGTACGCGTACGGGTCCGTCCCGTACGGCTGCCGTCCGGCAGGGCGACCGCGAACCGTCCCGCGCTCGCCGCGAAGCCAGACTGCCTCCGCCGGGCCGGGCCCGCTGAGCGCTGTGGACCACCTCCGGCCTGTGGACATCCCCGCCACCCGAACGAGGCGTTCCGCCCCGGATCCGCCTTACCCCGCCGGCGTCAAGCGCGGCCGGTCCCCGCCCCCACGACCCGCCCGTACTGCTCCCGTACCTCCCGGTAGCGCAGCAGCTCCGCCGCCACCGGATCCAGGACGCGGGCCCGCCCGCACCCCGCGGCCGCCTCCCGCAGCCGTCTCTCCGCCTCCTGCCCGTACCGCCGGGCGGGCCCCCGGGCCGCCATGCGGCAGCTCCACTCGACGAGCGGGCCGCCGACGATGCCGATCACCATCAGCAGCACCGGCACCCCCAGGTTCGGCGCCATGATCCCGATGATCTGCGCCAGCAGCCACAGACCACCGACGAACTGGAGGACCGTCATCGACACCTGGGCGAACACGGCCAGCGGCCACCACCCGGGCCGCGGCGGCCGCCCCGGCGGCAGTCCCGCGCGTACGGCCAGCTCGTCCAGCGCCTCCGGCAGGCCCTGGGAGCCGCGTACGGCCGCCTCCCGCACCGCCTGTGCCCACGGCGCCGGCAGTCCGGTACAGGCGCGGTCGGCCACCGTGCGTACCGCCTGTTCCACGCGCTGGCGGGCCGTCGTCTCCTCGTCGGGCTGACCGCGCAGGGCGACCCGGCCGGTGGACGGCTCGCTCCGCTCCTGGCACCAGCGCCACAGCCGCAGCCAGGGCGTGCCGCACGCGCGGCCCGCGTTGCGCAGCCACGCGCGTTCGGCCGCCTCGCCCGTGGCGGTGGCCCCCACGGCGTCCGCGAGCCGGTCGGCGAACTCCTCGCGCGCCTCCTCGCTCAGTCCGGTGCGCCGGTGGGTGGCGTACACGGGCCACAGCCGGGCCGCCGCGATGTCCACGTCCGCGGAGATCCGCCGGGCCGGGGCCCCGCGTTCGGCCACGAACCGGGCGAGCGATTCCCGCAGTTCGCCGACCCCGTCCCCGGTGAGCGCGGACAGCGCCAGCACGGTCGTGCCGGGTTCGCCGTACTCCCCCAGGGCGATGCCGTCCTCGTCGAGCAGTCGCCGCAGATCGTCCAGGACCTGCTCGGCGGCCTCCCCGGGCAGCCGGTCGGTCTGGTTGAGGACGACGAACATGACCTCCGCGTGGGCCGCCATGGGCCGCAGATAGCGCTCGTGCAGCATGGCGTCGGCGTACTTCTCCGGGTCGACGACCCAGATGACCGCGTCGACCAGTCCCAGGACGCGGTCCACCTGCTCCCGGTGCTGGACGGCCGCCGAGTCGTGGTCGGGCAGGTCGACCAGGACCAGTCCGCGCAGCCGCTCGTCGGCGTCCGCGGTCGCCTGGAGGGGGCGCCGCCTGAGCCGGGGCGGGATGCCGAGGCGTTCGATGAGGCTCGCCGCGCCGTCGCTCCAGCTGCACGCGATGGGTGCGGCGGTGGTCGGCCGCCGTACACCGGTCTCCGAGACGGGCACTCCGGCCAGCGCGTTGAACAGCTGCGACTTGCCGCTGCCGGTGGCGCCCGCGAGGGCGACGACGGTGTGCTGTCCGGAGAGCCGGCGCCGCGCGGTGGCCTCCTCCAGGACCCGGCCCGCCTGCGCGAGGGTCCGGTTGTCGAGCCGGGCGCGGGAGAGCCCCACCAGCTCGCGCAGCGCGTCGAGCCGCGACCGCAGCCACGGGTCGTACGCGAGCGGGGTCACGGTCTGCGGCGCGGGTGTGCGGGCTGCCGCCACCCCGCCCTGCTCCTCACCGGCGCTCTCGTCCACCCGGCGCGCGATCAGCCCGTCGTCCCAAGGGCTCGCGGTGTCCGTACGGGGTGGTCCTCCGGCGTCGCGGTCGGAGTGCTCGGGGTGCTCGGGGTGCTCGGTGTGGTCCTGGTCAGTGACGGCGGTCACCGGTCACCTCTCCTTCTGCAGTACGGACAACGCGGCGATGAGTTCGGCCTGGGGCTCCGCGTGCACCTCGAGCGCGTCGAGCGGGGCGAGCCGGCGTTCGCGTTCGGCGTGCATGACACGGTCCACGTGTTCGACGAGCAGCCGTCCGCCCCGGTCGCGCAGCCGCAGCGCGCCGTGGGCGCCGATCCGCTCGGCGAGCCCCTCCCCGGCGATCCGGGCCCGGCGGCCGCCCAGCAGGGCCGTGGCGACCAGCGCGGCGACCGTCTCGGGGTCGGGCGCGGCGCTGCGGTCCAGCTGCCGCACCTCGTCCTCGGCGTACTCCTCGATCTCGCGCCGCCAGCGCCGTACGGCCAGCCCGATGCGGTGCTCGGCGCTCTCGGGCGCGGTGTCACGGCCGGCGAGCTCGGGGGCGGCCGCCGCGGGTTCGCGCCGCCAGGCGTCGTCGACGCGCTCGTCGGCGGCGGCGACGGCGCACAGCAGCAGCGCGCCCAGACTCTCCACCAGGGTGTCGAGGAGTTCGCCCGGGGTGCAGTCCAGGGGGAAGGCGCGCCACCGTCTGAGCGCGTCGCCGGCGAGTACGGCCCCGGCCTGCAGCCGGCCCCGCACGCGCGCGTGCTCGCTGTCGTACGCCCCGTCGACGGCGGCGGTGAGCCGCAGCGCGGCCGCGTACTGCGCGGCGGCGGCACCGGCCAGTCCGGGCATGCGGGCGTCGAGGGAGGCGAGGACGCCGTACGCGGTGCGGGCCATCACGTGCTGCCGGGCCGCGGGATCCAGCGTCTGGTGGACCAGCCAGGTCCGCAGCGAGGCCACGGCGGTGGCGGGCAGCAGTCCGCCGCCCCAGGCCGACTCGGGCAGCTCGGGCACGGTGAAGCGCGGTACGTCGCCGAGTCCGGCCTTGGTGAGCAGGGCGCCGTACTGCCGTGACACCTCGGAGACGACCTGGTGGGGTACGCGGTCCAGGACGGTCACCAGGGTGACGTCGTACTCCTTGGCGGTGCGCAGCATGTGCCAGGGCACGGCGTCGGCGTAGCGGGCGGCGGTGGTGACCATGACCCAGATGTCCGCGGCGCTGATGAGTTCGGCGGCGAGGACCCGGTTGTCGGAGACGAGGCTGTCGATGTCGGGCGCGTCCAGGAGGGCGAGGCCGGGCGGCAGGGTGTCGGCGGTCTCGACGCGCAGCACCCGCGCGGGGTTCTCGCCGGGCAGGAGCAGGTCGTCCGCGGGGTCCCGGTGGTGGGGCACCCACACGCGCGTGAGGTCGGGCAGCACCCTCATCCCGCTGAACCAGTGGTGGTCCTCCGGATGGCAGACGAGCACCGGCGTCCGGGTCGTGGGCCGCAGCACGCCCGCCTCGCTGACCCGGCGGCCCACCAGGGAGTTCACCAGGGTGGACTTCCCGGCTCCGGTGGATCCTCCGACGACGGCCAGCAGGGGCGCTTCGGGGTCTCTCAGCCGGGGCACCAGATAGTCGTCGAGCTGCGCGAGCAGTTCGTCGCGGTTGGCACGCGCGCGTGCGGCCCCCGCCAGGGGCAGCGGGAAGCGTGCGGCGGCGACACGGTCGCGCAGGGCGGAGAGTGCGTCGAGCAGCTGGGGCCGTACGTCCAAGGTCACCACATGCGAAGAATGCCCAATTTTGGGGGAATTCTGAAGCATATGAGTATGCCTGCGCGCCGACAGGACACAACGGACGGAAGGGACGACCGCGACGCATGCGCGCTCCAGGCATAACGAGTGCACAACACCCGGTGCGCGAGAGACCGAAAACGGTGCACGATTCGTACCTGCCTGCGATTATCAGGACCGCTTCACCGAACCTCCACATCGAGCCACGGAGGCGAGGCAACAGGGGCAAGGATGCGGGAGCCCTATCCTTGTCTCCGGCGACGTCACGGACGGGCCCGGACCCGGGCACCGCGACGACAGGCCACCACACCGGCCCCCGTAGCTCAGTGGATAGAGCAGGCGCCTTCTAAGCGCTTGGCCGCAGGTTCGAGTCCTGCCGGGGGCGCAAGTCTCTGCCCTCCCGCCAGGGAGGGCTTTTTGCTGGTCAGGCCCAGTGCCAGCTGTCACGACGAAGCCCCGGACGCCCTCTTGATGATCAAGGGCGGACTCCGGGGCCGTCCGGCTGTCACCGGGTTTTCGCGGGTGGCCGTGTCGAATACGTGTCGAAGTTCCCGGCCGGAGGATCAGCCGGCGCCGGGCGCCTCCGGCAGGTCGCCCGCGGCTTCGAGCCGCCGTTTCAGGTCCGGCAACTGCCCGTCGACGCAGCGGGCGTATGTGGCGAGCAGCACAGCCACGCTGTTCCCGGCCCACTCCGCCACTTGGGCGGGCGGGATGCCGTCGTTGAGCCACTTGGTCAGGCGCGTGTGCCGGTTGCCGTACACGCGCCGTCCGGTCGGCGACTCGAAGACGTGTGGAGGCAGCACGGCTTTCCGCGCACTACGCCACGCCCGACGGATGACCGACCCGGCGAGGATGCCGCCCGACTCCCCCTGGAACAACAGATCGCCCGGCCGCAGCCGCTCGTCCTGGATGTGCTGCCGCAGGATGCGCCTGAGGGCCGGATGCCCCGGCACGGTGCGTGTCTCGCCCTCCGCACGGCCCTTCAGATCACGCCGTTCGTGGATCTCCCCCGTGTGGGTCCACTGCTTCCCGACCTCCGGAGTCGCCGTGTGGATCAGCAGCTCGCACCATTGGTCCTCGGCGTCGGGTCGGGGCAGCCTGACGTCCTCCACTCGCATGACCACGGCTTCTTCGGGGCGCGGGCCGCAGTAGTACAGCGTGGCGAAGAAGGCGTGGAGCCGCCTGCCACCGCGCGGCCGGCACCGTATCCAGTCGAGGTGTGGACGATCGCGAAATTCCCCAGGCGGAAGTTCACGTAATTCCCCAGCCACTGACGCGAGCTGACGGAAGGAAGATCGCGAGCTGTTTCCAACATCAGCTTGAGCAGGTCAGATGCAAGGTGAGGGCCGCACCCGCAGCAACCGCTTCAATCGCTGAACACTTCGCGAAGAACCCGCTGCAGGCGGTCGCGAGCCGGCAGGTCGGCAACGACAACGACGAAAGGCAGATCAACGCACCGGCTCAGACGTGCCTCGCGCCTGGTCGCGGCTGGCGACCACCAGGTATCCATTGCTCTCGGGGTCGAAGGTGGTGGACTGCACCGTGAGCCCGACACTGCGCAACTGCGCCACGAGGTCCTCGTACCGGTAGGGCCAGATGGACAACCGCTCCGAGCAGGCTCGCACTGCCCCATCCGGCTCGATCTGGGCGACCACGATCTCGAGGAAGTGTTCCTGCTCCCAACGCTGCTCGATCTGCCAGCAGTAGCTGACGACCGCATCGCGGTCGTTGCGGCGGATGAGTCGATCGCGGACGTCTACCCGTGAGCCGGCGGAGCGCACGAGCTCCCAGTTGCGTGAGTGGAGCACAAGGCGTCCGCCCGGATTCAGCAGCCGCGACATCGCGTCCAGCGCGGTCAGGCGCCCGGTTGCGCCCTCGGCGTGCCCGAGCGAATTACCGACGCAGAACACCAGATCGAACGTGGAGTCCTCCAGGTGGTCAGGCAGCTCGTCCCAGCTCGCGCGGAGGACTCGAAGCGAGACACCCTGCTCGTCGGCGGCCTTCTCGGTCCGGCGAACCATCCCATCACTGGCGTCTGCGGCAACCACGTCAAGGCCAAGACTCGCGAGACCAACGGCGAGCTGGCCGGTTCCACACGCACAGTCGAGGACGCGCGCGTTGGGCGGCAGAGAGCCCACGACATCGCTGTAGTAAACCGCGGCTGCCTTGGCGGGGGTCAACCTGTCGTCCCCGATCAGCCACTCGTATACGTCGGAAAGCGCCCCATAACCAGCCACCGCGACAACCTCCATCACTCGACGACACTCGGGCTAGACCGCGCCTGCGATTCGGACCTTGCGCCTCGCACTGTGCCGGGCCGTGTCAGCGAAGCATTGAGCAGGACCCAACCACTTCCGGCCGCTGAAACTCCACCGGATTTCGTGGGAAACTGCGGCACGCCGCACCGACGCAGGTCCCCATTCCACCGGCGCCCCATCGGCCACGATGGGGACCGCGGCCAGCAAGCGCGCGTTCACTGCGGAGCGCTATAGGCACAGCCATCCAAACTGATTGCCGAAACGCCGCGTCCGGATGAAGGACCGCCAGCGACCACCTCTACTGCCAAGTATCCCGACGACGTCCGCCGGCCTTTCCTACTTGGTCTTGTCGGTGGGGTTCCTGGGCCGCTTGTTCGGGCGGTAGCTGGGCCCATTCATGATCACCTGATGGCTGGTGTTGATGAGCCGGTCCAGGAGGGACTCGGCGACGACGGGGTTGGGGAAGAGGGGATACCAGTCGCTGGGCGCCCTGTTGCTCGTGATGATCAGAGACCGGCCCTGACGCTCGGAGACGAGTTCGTAGAGGTCGTCGGCCTGGGCCGCGGACAGTTGGCGCATGGCGAAGTCGTCGAGGATGAGGACGTCGGGGCGAACGAGTTCGCGGACGCGTTTCTCCCAGGTACGGTCCGCGTGGCCGCCGGCAAGGTCGGCGAGGATGCGGCTGGTCTTGGCGAAGCGGACGTGGGCGCCCTGGCGGACAGCGAGGTGGCCGAGGGCCTGGGCGATGTGGGTCTTGCCGACGCCGACGGGGCCGAAGAGGATGACCGACTCGCCGGCGTGGAGCCAGCGCAGGGCTCCCAGGTCGCGAATCTGGGCGGCGGGCAGTTTCGAGGAGGCGGTGAAGTCGAACTCCTCCAGGGTGACCTGCTGCTCGAACTTCGCTCGCTGCAAGCGCCGTTGGAACGCTACGGTCTCGCGACGGGTGATCTCGTCCTGGCAGAGGACCTGGAGGAAGTCCAGGTGGCCGGGCTCGCCTCCGTGGGCCTGGGCGAGGCGAGCGTCGAGGGTCTCCAGCATGCCGGACAGTCGCAGGGCCTTGAGCGACTCCCGCAGGGCGGCATCCATCACGGTCATCGGGCTTCCACCTCGGCTTCGTCGTGGACCTGGTCGTCGTGGTCGTTATCCGCCGTCTCGGGGGTCGCGACGGTGGCGAACAGCCGGGCCGGGCCGTGGAGGAAGGCCGCGGCCCCGGCATCACCGCTGGTCTCGGGCTCGGGCTCGGGGTCGGCGATGAGGATGCCCTTGATGGTGCGGTAGGACGGGTCGCCAACCGCGATGGCCCTCGCGCAGGCGGCCTCCAGACGTGTGTCGCCGTATTTCTTCCGCAGCCCGAGGACCCCCTGGGCTGCGCGGAGCCTATAGAGGACGTTGACCTCCAGCAGCTGGTCGACGACTTCGCGGCAGGCGTCGCCGACCTCGGACGCCTGGCTGCGGCACCAGACCGGCGTCCGCATCTGGAACGCGATCTTCTCCAGCGGATAGTCGCTCTTGTCCGTGCGTTTCCCCTGGTCAAGAGCGGTGTGGGTCTTGACCAGGGAGCCGTCATGGAAGACCTGGACCATCGTCGCGGTCGACCGGGAACCACTCCTTGATCAGCTTCGACCAGTCGGACTCGCTCATCGGCGGGCCGCCCGGGCTGATCCCGGCCCCTTCGGCCGGGGCCAAGTACTTCCTGACCGTCTTGCGGTCCACCCCCAGCGACGCGGCCAGTTCGCTCTTCGAGCGGCCTGCGTACCAGTGGACGTAGATCTCAGTGATGTCGACCACGACGAATGTTCTCCTCGCCATCCGGGCTGCCCATCGGCCATCCGAACCACGGGACGAGGAACTTGACCAGCTCCGCGACGACCAGGTCCCTCGATCCCAACCTCCGCGCTATCCATGGCTAATTAGGAGAATTCGGCATGGGGAATTACATGACGCTCAAACCGCCCAACCTGGGGAAAAACTTGATCGTCGACACGAGGATCGCCGCCGCCTGCTCGGGGTTCAGCAGGGACCGCTTGTCCACGGCGTTCGAGGTCTTCGTGACCGCCGTCGACTCCTTGCCCTTGGGAAGAGGATTGACCCGCAGGATGCGCCGCCGGACCGCGTACTTCATGACGACGTTGAGGATCCGGCGGTTGCGCTTCCGGGACCAGGCCGCCGCTTGCCTGGGTCGTGTCCCTTGATGTGCAACACCGTTGCGTTAGGCCGGTGGGTGGGTCGTCAAGGAGGCGAACAGCAGGACGGGACCTCGGGTAAGTCCCTTGAGGGCCTCGAGCAGGAGATCTACGCCCTGCTGACCGTCTACCAGGCGTTGATCCGGATGGCCGGCGACCTCACCACGGCACACCCCGAGCTGTCTCCCCGGCAGGTGAGCTTCACGATCCTGTTGCAGGCTGCCGCAGACCAGATCGTCGCCGGGAACGGGACCACCGGCACCGAGCCGGTGACGCTGGTCGGCGCCATCGGCCATGTTGTCTTGGCAAACCTGGTCCCAGAGCAACGGAGGTGGCGGATGAAGTCACGAATGCCGAAGAGGTACAGCAAGTACCCCTTCAACCGGAAAGGGCACCCCCGGAAAGCCCAGAAGTACACCCTCCACACCGAAGTGATCCCTGACGGATGGGCCCCTTGACAGCAGCGTCCCTCTCCAAAGGCAACGGTGTTGCACATCAAGGGACACGACCTTCCGCCCAGGGGCGGCGGTGCGGCGGGATGGGGTGTTTCCTTACTGCGTCCGGCTTACACGCCGTCAAGCGGCCAACTCAGGAGGCCTCATGGGCATTGTCCACGTACGCACCGGGGACTACCGGACCAAGTACCACACGGACGTCGACTGTCCGTCGCTGAACGGGAAGCAAGGCACCTACATGGGTCAGGAGTCGATGTCCGAGGAGAAGGCCAAGGAGCAGGGGCTTGCAGCCTGCCGGCACTGCAAGAGGTAGTTGTGCCGGCGCCACGGCTGCCCGGTCGTCTCTTCGCCGCCAAGGTACCGACGGCAGTGACGGCAACGACAGCGGACGTCAGCGGTGCTGGGCGGCCCGGCACGGTAACGGCAGAGTGCCGGCGGGCCGTCCCATCAAGGTGTGCCCGCATCTTCTAACCACTTGGTCAACGACCACGAGGCGGCAACCACCCAAGACCCACGTGCCAGGTGCGTGCCAGATCGTGCGGGGAACCACGGGGAATAGCGGGGGCCAGGCCGGCGGTCAAGCAGGTCCTCTCACCACTTCACCGCCGGTCAGCGCAGCAACCGCCGCCAAGAAACCCAAGCTTCCCGAGCTGAGAGCGCGAGTTCGATTCTCGCCACCCGCTCCAACACAAATCCCGAGATCACGGACCGGGATGGAGGGGCCCGCAGGCGGGTGCCGGCCGGTGGGTTGTCGCGGTGGGGGAACTCCCATCCTGTCTGCCATCGCCCCAGGCAGAGCCGAGCAGACACGGCACCGGGCGTAAAGGTCGTTCGTACGTGGCCGCTCCACTCAGGAGCTGCTGATCTCCCAGGGCGTGCTGGAGGGCCGCGCCGGTTCGGGCACGTACGTCTCCGAGCCCCGGCAGCGCGTGCGTATGGTCCGGTCGTCCGCGCGTGAGCGGCCTGACGGGTCGCCGTTCCGGGCGGACATGAAGGCCTTGGGCAGGCAAGGGGATTGGGAGAGCCGGACCGACGCCAAGGTGTCGGCGCCCGCGGACATCGCGGGCGGCTCGGCATCGCCGAGGGCGACCTGTGCGTCCGCACGACGTACGAGTTCCTGGCCGACGGCAGACCGATGCAGTTGTCGACGAGCTGGGAGCCGTACGACCTCACTGGCGGCACGCTCGTCGTCCTCCCCGAGGGAGGGCCGCACGCCGGGGCAGGGGTCGTGAACCGCATGGCCGCGATCCGCATCACCGTCAGCCATGCCGTGGAGCAGCCGGAGCCGAGGCAGGCGACCGCCGAGGAGGCGTCACTCCTGGGCATCCAGAAGTCCGCGCTCGTCACGCACATCCGCCGGACGTACTACAGCGACCAGGGGCGGCCCGTGGAGACGGCGGACATCGTGGTGCCCGCCGCTCACTGCGAGATCGTTTACGAGATTCCGATCAACCGTCGGTAGCGGCCCGTCTGCGCCTCCTGGTGACGCGGCTTCAAGCCGCGCCCCCTCATCTCGCAGGTTGACCTTGCTCCGCCGCGGGGCGGACGCGGGGCGGAACAAAGCCGCCCTCCGAGCTGATCCGCGACGCCATGCCTCACGTCAGGCTGGATGCATGACGACGACAAGGCACCCCCACTTGGCCCTCGAAGCGACGGGCCCCGCACATCACAGCGTGCCCGTCTGGGCGGAGCGTGTCGCACACGCCATCCCACTGGTTGTGCTGCCCGTCGGCATCTGGCGACTGCCCTTCGCCTTCGGGTACGGCATGGGCGGAGAGCCCATGCCCCCTGCCTGGTACAACGCCCCTTACGTCATCGGACTGACGGTCCTCACCGAGATCCTCGCGCTACTCAGCTTCGGATTGGTCCGCCGCTGGGGCGAGGTCGTTCCGCACTGGGTGCCGAGGCTGGGCGGGCGACGCATCCCACCGGCCGCCGCGATCGTCCCCGCAACCTTCGGCGGCCTCTTCTTCACCGCAATAGGCATCCACTGGCTGTACGAGGCCGTTACCGTCGGCACGGCGGCCTGGCCGTACGACGAGGGCTGGGACATCGTCGCAATGACGATGAGCGGACTGATGAACCTGTGGGGCCCGCTGCTCCTGGTTCTCACGTATGCGTACTACCGGCGCCGCCAGGTGTGATTCCAGCTTTCGGTGTGAACGCTCAACCTGCGCTGCGAGAGATCACTGGCCCGACGCGACCACGGCACCGGAACGGCAGCTCGGTCGGCTGCGCCGGTATTCGGTTGATCCCGTTGCCGGCTGTGGAGCCGTCCAGAAGCGACAGGGCCCGCCTGCATTGCGTGTCGAATCCATGCCGAAGGCAGGTCGTCGGGACGCCGAGTGGGAGAAGAGAAGCAGGCCAGCAAGGGTACGGCGCCCAACCCGCCAAGCGCCTTCTAAGCGCTTGGCCGCAGGTTCGAGTCCTGCCGGGGGCGCCACCACCTTCTGGCCGGCGGAAACACCGGCCCTTTCGCGTCGTGTCGCACCACGGGTCCCGGATCGCCCACCTTGGAGTGATTACGCCGGATTCACCGGGCTCCTGGTAATCATGGAACGGTTCGCTGTCTTTCGCCCTTCCCGGAGCCGTTCATGCGTACTGCCGTCACCGCCGTCCAGGACTCCGTGGAGGAGCGGGTCCTCACCTTCGAGGGTTTCGCGTACACGTGCCGGATCGTCCATCAGGGTGCGCCGCGGACGGCTCCGTTGCTGCTGCTCGGGGGGTCGTCGCAGAACCGGTACTCCTGGCAGGGACACGAGAGATGGCTGGCGCCGCTGTGCACGTTGATCACCGTGGACCTTCCGGGATACGGCGACTCGGACTTCCTGCCGGCCCGCTACGACATCGGCTTCCTCGCCGACGCCGTCCAGCACATGCTGACGGAGGTCGACGTACCCGAGGTGAACCTGTTCGGCGGCTGCTTCGGCGAGGTCGTCGGCCTCCGCTTCGCGCAGCGCCATCCGGAGTCCGTCCGGCGCATCGTCTTCTCCGGCGCGGCGATCCGTCTTCCCGACGTCTACACCGACGCCGTGCCGCGACTGTCGGACGCGCTTGGCCGGGGCGACATCGAGGGGGCCGCCGACGGACTGGTACGGCTGTTCATGTCGAACCCGAGCGCCGGCAAGGTCCGTAGGCACGCGGCCGTTGCACGGCTTCTCCAGCGGCAGTTCATGGCCCAGACGCCGGACGAGATCAGGAAGGCCGTCGAGCACAACACCAGGCTGGTGAGGCACGGTTGTTACGAACCCCTGCCGGTCCCCTACGTGCCGACCTTGGTGTTCACCGGTGAGTACGACACCCTGTGCACCCCCCAGATGGGGCGTGAACTCACCGCGACGATGCCGGGGGCGCGGTTCGTCACCATCAAGGAGGCGGACCACCTGGTGACGGTCGAACGCCGTGAGGAGTCCGCGGACCTGATCACCCGCTTCTGCACCGACCGCTCCATCGACGGCCTGCCGTACTGCACCCCGGTCGAGTCACCGTGCGCCGATGCCGTCCGCGCGACGGCCTGACACGGAGAAGCCGCCTCTTGCCGGTGATGCGCCGTCATCGGCAGGAGGCGGCCTGTCCCGTTCGACACTCGGGCAGCACCGAACGGCCGGGATCCGATGTCGGATCCCGGCCGTTGCCGGGTGGTTCACACGCCGGGTGCCGGTGCCGGAGGAACGCCTCGGCCGCCTCGGCGGGAAGTCAGGACTTCTTGGCGGGAAGGACGACGTTGCTGCTGCAGCTGACGTAACCCGAACCCGAGCAGGTCTGCGAGGAGTGGCTGACGACCTGGACCTTTCCGTCCTTGTCGGTGAACCGGTACTCGCTGACCAGAACGCAGCGCACGTTGCCCTTGTCGTCCTCAACGCATTTCGCGGGCTCGCTCTCGGCGAAGGCATGGCCGGCCCCGGCGCCGACCAGAGCGAGGCTCCCCAGAACTCCCGCTACCGCTGCGATCTTCTTCGAAGTAACCATTTACTCTTTTCCTTTACGGTCGACCCGCCTGACTGGGCAGCGGCGTCGTTCCGAATGTTCGAATCAGCACATAGGCCTGGCAAGTCCCGGGACTCGGCCCCATGGGCCCAGTACCGGGGCGTGCGTAAGA